>DIHL01000053.1 GCA_002420145.1 Bacteroidetes bacterium UBA5697 | reverse complement strand
AATAATTCCTCCCACTTCACCATTCAGAGTGGGATATGAAATAAAAAAAGCCTTCTAATTATTTAGAAGGCTTTTTTTATTTTAACTATTTAATAGAATAACTACTATAAATGAATTACTTCACCATAAGCCGCTGCTGCAGCTTCCATAATTGCTTCGCTCATTGTTGGATGTGGATGAATGGTTTTAATTAATTCGTGTCCTGTTGTCTCTAATTTACGAATCGCAACAATCTCTGCAATCATTTCCGTTACGTTGGCACCAATCATATGTGCTCCTAATAACTCACCATATTTTGCATCAAAAATTAATTTAATAAATCCATCTTTTGCTCCAGATGCACTTGCTTTACCTGATGCAGAGAAAGGGAATTTACCAACTTTTAATGTATACCCTTTTTCTTTAGCTTGTTTCTCCGTCATACCAACAGAAGCAACTTCTGGTTGGCAATACGTACAGCCTGGGATATTATTATAATCAATTGGTTCTGTATGAACTCCAGCAATTTTCTCAACACAAGTAATTCCTTCTGCCGAAGCCACATGAGCTAATGCTTGACCGGGAACGCAATCTCCAATAGCGTAGTAACCTGGTACGTTAGTAGCGTAATATTTATCTACTACTATTTTACCTTTATCTGTAGCAATACCAACTGTTTCTAAACCTAAACCTGTAATGTTTGCTTCGATACCAACTGCTGATAAAACGATTTCTGCTTCTAAAGTCACAGTTCCAGTTTTTGTTTTAACAGTTGCTTTGCAACCATCTCCTTTTGTATCAACACTCTCAACAGATGCTTCTGTCATGATTTCGATACCAATTTTTTTCAACGATTTTTCCAATTGTTTAGATACTTCTTCATCTTCAACCGGAACAATGTTTGGCATAAATTCAACGATAGTAACTTTAGTACCCATAGTTGCATAAAAATAAGCAAACTCAACACCAATAGCTCCTGAACCAACAACGATTAATGATTTAGGTTGTTTTGGTAAAGACATTGCTTCGCGGTAACCAATAATTTTTTTACCATCTTGAGGTAAATTTGGTAATACACGAGAGCGAGCTCCTGTTGCAATAATAATATGTTTAGCTTCAACTGTACTTACTTTTCCATCAGCTGCTTTTACTTCTACTTTTTTACCAGCCTTCACTGTAGCAGTTCCCATGATGACATCAATTTTATTTTTCTTCATCAAAAACTGAATCCCTTTGCTCATGCCATCTGCTACATCACGACTACGTTTAATTACCGCTCCGAAATCAGCTTTGATGTTATCTGCACTAATACCATATTCTTTTGAGTGGTTTAAGTATTCGAAAACTTGAGCACTTTTTAATAAAGCTTTAGTTGGTATACAACCCCAGTTAAGGCAAATACCTCCAAGGTTTTCTCTTTCAATAATAGCTGTTTTTAATCCTAATTGTGAAGCGCGAATAGCAGTAACATAACCGCCTGGTCCACTTCCTATAACAATAACATCGTAGTTCATAGTGTGTGTTTTTTTAGTGGTGCTAATATAAAGGTTTTTTTAAAGACTGAAAATTAAATATAGAAGAATTAGGGCATTTTAAACCATATAGTCACAGAGAAATCAATTGGTGTTATTGAATTTTAGGAATTAGAAAACATAGCAAATTGAAGCGACGCTTCAATACTATAAAACCTTTTAACAACAATGCAATCCATAAAAACTATGTCTCTATGTGGTTAAACTTTTTAGTCTCTGGAAATAATAGACGTAGGTAATACAATTTTTTTGAAAGTAGAAGCATCCATTCCCTTACTATCAATTAAATGTAGTGCCAAGTTAGCTGCTTCAATGCCTATTTGTTCTAATGGTTGTGAAACTGAGATGATATTTGGTTTTACAAAATCAAATAAGCTAATGTTATCAAAAGAAGCAAAATAAACACCTTCTTTTTTGGCATCAAATCCTATTTCGTTAAACACATTTAAACAAGCTGTTGCAATGTGATTATTTAATGTATAAATCGCATCTATTTTTTGACCTTGTTTTAAACGTTTCGTTAATTTTTCTTTGACATCGTTTTGAATATTATCAAAAGAAATTTCTAATAAATTCTCATCTTTAAAAGATATGTCGTGCTTTTTCAAGGCATCTTTATAACCCTTTACACGCTCTGTTAAAGAACTAATGTGAGAAGGCGTAATATTTAATGCTAAAATATTTTTACATCCTTTTTGGATTAATAATTCAGTTATTTCTAAAGAACCTTGGTAGTTATTAGCCACTACATAATTAGATTCGATATCTGGTAAATAACGATCAATAAACACAATGGGAAAATTACGTAAGCGTTCTTTTTTAAAGTATTCGCCAGAAGTATTGGTAGTAGCTATGATTAAACCATCAATCATATGCTGTTCTGCAAATAAACTGATTAATTTTTCTTCACGCTCCACATTTTCATCTGTGCTACAAATCATCAAATTATAGCCTTTTGAGGCTAATTCTTTCTCCACATATTTCGCAATGTTCGAATAAAATGGATTAGAGATATCAGCTACTAATAAGGCTATTAAATGACTTTTACCAGTTCTCAATGCTCTGGCAAATACATTTGGTGTATACTCCATTTCACCAGCTTTTGCCAACACTTTTTCTTGTGTTTTTTTGCTGATACCATAAGCATCTCCTTTTCCATTAATAACCATCGAAACTAATGTTTTTGAAACATTTAGTTCTTTAGCAATATCTTCTAACAATGTTTTCTTTATACCCATAAAGTTTAATTTGTAACTTGTCTAAACAAATATAACAATTTCTAAATAAGTTTAGATTTATATTCTAAATAATTTAGTGAAAGTACTAAATGGATTAGGGAATTAATATATAAATCTAAATTATATGCTGAATAACACTTAAAATAGCTGGGTATGAATTAGATAGAACTTCTTTTTGAATTTGTTCTTTAGTAAACCACTCCACTTTTTCAATATTTTCTTCTAACTGAGGTATTAAAACACCTTCATGTCTTGTTGACATCGCATACCAATATGTTTTTTTAAGAGCATAGCTGCCTTTATGAGGATAAATATGATAAGTTGGATTTAAAGTTTTAGTAATTGTTAATTGAGTGATTCCGCATTCTTCTTCACATTCTCTAATCCCAGCCTCTTCAGGACTCTCACCCATATCTAATTTACCTTTAGGTAAATCCCAATGTTTTAATCTATAAATGAATAAGTATTTGTTTTCTTTTTCAATTAAACCACCTGCTGCATAAATGTATTTAAATGCTTTTCTAAATTTTTCTAGACCATTTTCTACATTTTCTGTCACAAAAGTTAATAAAGTACTGTTAGTTTCGTTGGCAAATTTTTCGAATTCAGCTAAGATTTTGTCTTTCTTTAATTCATCTAAATTTTTAAATGTCTGATTTTCTGTGCTTTGATTTTTTTGTTGAATGATAATTTTTTTCGACAAATAATATATGGTGATGTTCATAATTTGATGTGTTTTATACTGTAAATACTACTATTTTTGACGCCCTATGACAATGACTCCTTTTGATGATGCGGCGCATAAAGTTGCCGAATTTTTATTACAAATCAAAGCAATTAAGCTTCAACCCGAACAACCTTTTACTTGGGCGTCTGGTTGGAAGTCTCCAATTTATTGCGATAATCGTAAAACGTTATCATATCCTCAAATCAGAACATTTATCCGTCAACAATACGTTAACGTTATTAATGAAAAATTTGGGAAACCAGATGTCATTGCTGGTGTAGCTACTGGCGGTATTGCTCAAGGAGCACTAATTGCTCAAGATATGGGCTTACCATTTGTATATGTGCGTAGCGAAGCTAAAAAACATGGCTTAACAAATATGGTAGAAGGTGTAGTTGAGAAAGACCAAAGTGTTGTGGTGATTGAAGATTTAATTTCAACCGGCGGAAGCAGCATTAAAGCGGTTGATGCATTACGCGAACAAGGTTGTAATGTAAAAGGTATGGTGGCCATTTTTACTTATGGTTTTGATGAAGCTACCGAAAATATGAAAAAAGCAAATTGTGCTTTAACTACTTTATGTGATTATGATACCTTAATTGAAGTAGCCTTAAAACATAAATATATTAATGAGGCTGATTTAGAACCATTAAAGCAATGGAGATTAAGTCCTTCAACATGGAAACAATAATCTCTATTTCTCTTGGCACACTTTAGTATATTGAGCGAAACTCACACGGCACAATCAACAACAGATAGTTTGTATGATTTAATGGGTGATTTCAACAACTTTAAGCATTTACTACCAGACGATAAAATTGACAATTTTGAATGTACTGCCGAGCAATGCTCGTTTGGTATTAAAGGATTAATGCCTTTAACAATTAAAATTAAAGAACGTTTGCCAAAATCTCGCATTACATTTGAAACTACAGGTATTGCCAAATTTGTATTTACACTTCATATTCACTTATTAGAAAATCAAAAAACGAATGTGGAACTAGAAGGTGATATGAATTCTTTTATTAAAGCCATGGCAGAAAAACCTTTAAGAGATTTAGTAAATACCATGGCTAGTAAATTGGCAGCTTTAACTGTTTAGCATACTATCCTCAATCCGTTATCTCAAAAATTAACTTATTTTTACTGTGTGGAAAAGCATTTAACTCATCCTATATTTAAAACTCTAGCAGATTGTGCGAATCAATTAGGTGTTGATGCCTATGTGATTGGAGGCTTTGTGCGCGATATTTATTTGGGAAGAGATAGCAAAGATATTGATGTTGTTACTATTGGAAAAGGTATTGAGTTAGCCGAACTAGTTCATAAGCAATTAGGTGAAGAAGCGCATTTATCTGTTTTTAAAAACTTTGGAACCGCTCAAGTAAAGTTTAATGATTTAGAAATTGAGTTTGTAGGTGCTCGCAGAGAATCATATAATCGTGATTCACGTAAACCCATTGTAGAAGATGGTACTTTGGAAGATGACCAAAACCGAAGAGATTTTACTATTAACGCCTTAGCGATTGGTTTAAGTAAATCAAATTTTGGAAAACTATTAGATCCATTTAATGGTGTCGGAGATATCGAGAACAAAATTTTACGTACACCATTAGAACCAGAAGTGACTTATAGCGACGATCCTTTACGAATGATGCGCGCTATTCGTTTTTCATCTCAGTTAGGATTCACAATTGAAAAAGAATCGTTAGAGGCTATTTCAAAAAATAAAGAACGTATTAAAATTGTTTCTAAAGAACGTATAACAGATGAATTAAATAAAATTATCCTCTCTCCTGTTCCATCAGTTGGTTTTAAATTATTATTTGATACAGGTTTATTGCATTTAATTTTTTCGGAGATGGTAAAATTATATGGTGTAGAAACTATTAATGGCAAATCCCATAAAGATAATTTTTACCATACACTTGAAGTATTAGATAACACAGCTAAAAAAAGCAATAATCTATGGTTACGTTGGGCCGCTATTTTACATGACATTGCTAAACCTGCTACTAAACGTTTTGAACCTGAGCATGGTTGGACTTTTCACGGACATGAAGATAAGGGAGCGCGTATGGTTCCAAAAATATTTGAAAGTTTACGATTACCATTAAATGAAAAAATGAAGTACGTGCAAAAACTAGTATTGCTTCATTTACGCCCCATTGTATTAGCTAAAACAGAAATTACCGACAGCGCCATTCGCCGTGTGTTATTTGAAGCAGGTGATGATGTAGATGATTTAATGGCTTTATGTGAAGCAGACATCACTACTAAAAACCCAAACAAAGTAAAACGTTACTTACAAAACTTTGAGTTAGTAAGAGAAAAACTAAAAGAACTTGAGGAAAAAGATAAAATCCGAAATTGGCAACCACCTGTAAGTGGCGAAGAAATTATGGAAATTTTTAATTTACAACCTTGCAAAAAAGTAGGTGATTTAAAAAATGCTTTAAAAGATGCAATTTTGGATGGTATTATTCCTAATGAACGAGAAGTGGCTTTGGTTTTTTTGAAGGAGAAAGCTAAGGAAATTGGGTAAAATCGTCATTGCGAGAATCACGCCTTAGCGTGAGACGAAGCAATCTCATACATTACAATAAAATAGATAAGCTATGTACGAGATCGCTTCCTTCTGTTCTCGACTCCGCTCGAACTGACAGGGTGTTTAAATCGTATGTTTCGTATCAGGTAGCACATTACTCATGTTCCACTCTAATCGTTTCACGAAATCATTTTTTCTTACTTTACAATCATGTATTTCACAAATAGAACAAGACTTTGGTAAACAAGGGTCGGCGTGAATAAAAAATTCTATTTCATGACTAAATTCAGTTGTTGCTAACTTATCTAAATCATCTACTTCTTTGTGAGACTCTTCCAAAGTATAATACCAAGGTAAAGTCATATGGCAATCTACATGAACTACAGAACCATATTTTACAACACGTAAATTATGAATATCAATCCAGCTTGGATTACGCTTAGTGTTAAGTACTGATATTAAATGTTCAATTTTTCCGTAATCAGCTTTATCTAACAAATTAAAAATAGATTCTTGTATTAACTTAAAACCTGTGATAGCGATAAAGATACCTAAGCCTATAGTAATCAGGTAATCTATCCAAAACAAATGCGTGAAATAAATAACGATTAAACCCACAACTAAACCAGCACTGCTCCATGTATCCGTTAATAAATGTTTTCCATCAGCAACCATGGTTGATGAATGTAATGTGGTTCCTTTTTTAATTAAAATACGAGCCAACATATAATTCACGATTCCTGAAAACAAAGATATTCCTAAACCAATATCAATATTTTTTAAATCATGTGGATTAAAGAAAGCAGATATTCCTTTAAACGTCATCGCTACACCGGCCAAGGTTACCATACCTCCTTCAACACCAGTAGAAAGAAATTCAATTTTACCATGGCCATATGGATGGTCTTCATCCTTGGGTTGAGCAGCATAGTATAAACTGTAAAGGGCAAATGAACCAGCTAAAACATTTACAATGGATTCAATTGCATCTGTTAAAATGGCACTAGATTGAGTTAAAAAATATGCAAAAAACTTTAAAGCCATCAATACAAAACCAACTATCAAAGTGATTTTCATGGTATTTATTTTAGATCGGCTATTGTTCATTTAATTATATATAAGGTAAATTCGGTAACAAAAAAAATAGCTTGATAAATCAAGCTATTTTAATTTGGTAAACTATGTAATTTTATTTTTTACTTAGTTTCTCATCAATTTCAAATTGTAACATTTCTTCTTTTAATTTTTCCGCATCAACTTCAGAAAATGTGTTACGCCATAAAATATTCATTTTTATTTTTTGCATATCTTGAGCTCTGCCACCTTCCATACGATTCCATTTTAAAGTAATTTTTTCTGATTTACCTTTCATAACAACAATTGGCTGTGATTTTGATTTTTCATTAGCAATTTCAGTTCCATCAGGTAATTTTACTGCTGCTCTGCTAGGTTGAATAACCCCTATTTTATCACCATTATATCGACATTCAAATTTTACCTCTGTTAAATCTGATTCTTTAGTTAAACTTGACATCACACAAGTAAATCCACCAGTAGTAAATTCGTTTTGTGAAGCTGGTAATTGAAACTCTGGTGTTTCTATACCTTTTCCGTTAGTTGGAATTTTGTATACGCCATCAACCACGTATGTATATGGGTATAAATAATCAGAACCAACTCCATTTACAACTCTAAAGTCCGATTCGTTAGGGAAAATGTATAACCACTTTTCTTTAGGTTGAACTTCTTTAGATTCTAATTTAAAAGAACTCTCTTCGGGTTTGTATAAAAGAATATCGTTGGTTTTGTTGACAAACTTTAATTTAAATTTTGTCATTTCTTTATTAGAAATACCATTATTAGTACTGACAGTCATATCGTCACCTTCTTTAACAATATCCTTATAAAAAATTTCCTTATAAGGTTTATCTTTTTTTTGAGCGCTAACTGATAATCCTAATGAAGCAAATACAGCGATTAATAAAAATGTTTTTTTCATAATTTTTAATTAAATAATATTTTTTAAACTCAAATAACTAAGTAACTACACGAATTTAAATAAAATGTGGCTATTAGAATAATAATTCGACTTAAAATGAACTGAGTTTTCATTTTTTAACTATTGAAACATTTAACAATAATAACTAGAAATTCTTTTAGGAATGAGTTAAAAGCAAAAAACACCACAAATTGTGGTGTTTTTACTCTACTTTTGGTAGCCCGTACGGGAATCGAACCCGTGTTTCGTCCGTGAAAGGGACGCGTCCTAACCCCTAGACGAACGGGCCATTGAATTAATGGAGTGCAAATTTACAACTATTTTCTTATCTGCAAAAAAAAAATTAAAAAATCATGAAAATAATTTTATCCTATAGGATTCTACATACTTAATTATGGTTTTTTGTAATAAAAAAGCAATGATTAATGAGCAAAAAACTACTGTATATCCGTATAAATACATGTTATGTGGATTTGAAAAAAAATACCCTCTAAATACACTTACCATTAAATGATGGCTGATATATAACGAAAAGCTTAGTTCTCCAATGTATCTGTCTAACTTATTATCTCTAAATGAATGAAAAATAAATGGAATTGATACTAAAACTAGTAAATAAAACAAGCTGTTTTTAAGTTGATCTTTTATTATAATATATTCATAACCAAATACTAATAATACCAAAAGGCACATCATTCCACAACCTATATAGGAAGGAACAGATTTTTTCTCGATATACTTATAAAAGACATAAGCTAAACTTCCTGACATAAAAAAGGCTAATTCAAAAGGAAAAAAGCGATAGGTCCATGGATCGTAACATAAATACTCGTAATTAAAAAAATAAAATTTACACAATAATCCTATTAAAACTAAAATCAATTGCCACTTAACTTTTTTTGTTACCAAAAAAGGAGCTAGTAAATAAAACATAAATTCAATGCTAATAGACCATGCCTGAGGTACCAATAAATATTGATAACCCGTATGTTTAAATGATAATACATGGTATGTAAATATTGGCACACATGATTCATCTATTTTTAGAAAATAAAGAATATCCTGACCTATCACCATCACGTTTTCGAATACAAAATAAAATATTGTTAGACCTGATAAACAAGAGTAGTTATTAATATATCTTGATAAATAATAAGGATTATTAAACCCATAATATCCAATTAAAGATAACAGCAAGGCTATCATTAATACAATCCAGTAAACAGGAAATATTCTAAAAAAACGACTTAAAATGAATTTTTTATAGCAGCCTACTCCTACATATTTTTCATTTAATATAAGAGCCATATAAAACCCTGAAATCATATAAAACGCTTCCACAGCAACCTGACCGCCACACATTCTTAATCCAAATAATTTATAAGAATGATACACAACAACAGCTAATGCTAATATAGTTCTTAGGATTCCCATGAGGTTTCAAATATAAAAACAATTAATCTGTAATAAGCATGATTTAGAATGAACAAGAAAAAAGCTTAGCATATATCATCAATATAAAATAAAAAAAGCCTGATAATAATATTATCAGGCTTAATGAGATATAGTAAATAAATCTTAATCTACTTTGTCCATTACTTTTTTAGCTTCCTCTACAACTTTCTTTTGAGCTTCAATCTCAGATTTTTTCTTTACTTGATCTGCTTCATTTTTAGAAATATTTTCTTCTGCTTTTTTGATTTTCGCTTTATAATCTTCGATGTCAGATTTATAGTTTTTATTATCCTTCTCTAAATCTTTTTGATTATCCTCTAATTTACCAAGAACTTTCTCCAAATCTTTTACTTTATCACCCATTGATTCTTTAGTTGTTTTAACTGCAAAATCTTTTACCATTTTTTTTGCATAACTATGCTTGTCACCATCTGAACCCGTTAAATATGCGCCTCCTAAATCAAAAGCAACATGTATAATAACTGTTTTAGTTGCCTTATCTTCTTCAAAAGATGCATAAATATCTACAGGGTTATTTCCCCAATCTTTAATAACAATGTTGTCTCCAAACACTTCACCGTTATCTGTTTTAACCTTTTCATTTTTAAAATCCTTTAAAAGGCTTTTAAATTTGCTCATTGCTTCGTCCTTAGTAGTTTCATAAATTGTTGCAGTATATGCATTATGACTACCGTTAGAAAATTTTTCAGAACCATCTTTTACTGCAATTTTTTGAGCATTGGCTACTGAAAATGCTAATACTGCCGAACAAGCTAAAATAATTTTTTTCATATAATAGATATTTATTGTTTTTTTATTTGCAATATGGTATAGCCCTGTTGTCTTCTTTAGCGTTTGTGCTGGCTGCAACATGGCTATTTCATAGGTTTAATTTTTAAATAATTAATCTACATCTGTTACACCACCCGAAATAATAAATTTCATGGCATCTGCACCATCTGTTTTTAAAGTTGTTATTTGCTCTTTTGGAACGATGACTAACCTACCCGAAAATGAATAGGAGTAAGGTAAATATACGGCATATTTTTCTTTAATCCCCCATTCGCTTAAATCATCTTGTGTAATAAATCCTAATTCTTGAATATTTGCTTGAGGATTTGTTAAAACTAAAACAGGTTTAGTAAAACGCTTCTTATTACCCATAAAAGCATTCATGAAATCTTTTATCGGTGAATAAATATGACGAATAATTGGAGCATGTTCTAATTTTTCTTCAAAAAAAGCAAATAAGCGTTTAAATATAAAAGAAGATGCAAGTAAGCCAACAATGGTAATAAATACCAATAAGGCAATAAAGGAAATAATAGTATCTAAAAAGGGAATACCTGTTAATCCCACAAATGAAAAAACGCCTTCAAAAAATTGGAATAATTTTAAAAATACAATAACTGTTATTCCTAATGGAATAAATAATATCAATCCTTGTAAAAAATATTTTAGTATTTTATTCATTATACCCAGTTTATACCTTTTTTTAATTTATTTAATGTGTTTTGTTCTTCCGAACCTTCTTTTGTTTTAAAATCATATAACCAACTTGCATTAGCTGGTAAACTCATTAAAATAGATTCCACACGTCCATTTGTTTCTAAACCAAACTTGGTGCCTTTATCATAAACTAAATTAAATTCAACATAACGTCCGCGACGCAATAACTGCCATTGTTTTTGTTCAGGAGAAAATGTTTTTGATTTATTTTTATTCATTAAAGAAACATAAATAGGAGCAAAAGCTTTTCCTACATCTTGCCAAAAAGCAAAATTTTTCTCAAAGCTCATTTCTTCATTTTGATTTAATCTGTCAAAAAAGATTCCACCAACACCTCTTGTTTCCTTACGATGATTGATAAAGAAATAATCATCTGCCCAAGTTTTAAATTTAGGATAGTAGGAAGCATGATGTTTATCGCATACAGTTTTTAATTGCTGATGAAAAAACTGAGCATCTTCATCTATAATATAATGTGGCGTTAAATCTATTCCTCCTCCAAGCCATTTTACACCATTACTCATTTCAAAATAACGGATATTCATGTGTATAATAGGCACTAAAGGACTTTGTGGATGAATAACAATAGATACTCCTGTTGCAAAAAAAGTAGACTCTTGTGGAACCTGATTAGAAGCACTATGTTCTTTTTCTTTAAATAAAAAATCAGGAGTTTTTCCACTCACCGCCGAAAACATCACTCCTCCTTTTTCAATCACTTCTCCATTTTCAATTACACGTGAACGACCACCTCCACCCTCTTCGCGGGTCCAGTTTTCTTCCTTAAATTTAGCTAATCCGTCCTCAGTTTCAAGGGCCTTACAAATAGTATCCTGAAGCGATTTTAACCACTCAGCAATATTCTCTTTATTTATTTCCATCCTAATTGTTGTAACTGATAATTAGAGTATTTATAAATATAAACAGCTCTGTTTTCAAATCCAGTTTCATTATCAGGTCTATAAAATTTAAATCCTGTTGATACGCCTTCTGAAGAATATTTATCTAGGTTTAAAAACACATCAGGACCAATTGTTTTTAATTTTGATAAATAATAAATACCAATATCAAAGCCTTGGAAATAATATTCTGATGGATCAGTCGTATATACTTCTTGATATTGTTTGGCTAAAAAACGAATCGTAGAATCCTTGTAATTGATATGATTTGAAGAAGCAAAATGAAATTGCAGAGCGTTTAAATATCCTTGATCTAAATTTTCAATATTTGCAACATTACTAAAGCCCATCAATACAATATCTTTCTTGTCAGAAAACATATATAATTGAGTTATAAAATCTTGTAAGTAAACCTGATTATTCGTTAATAAAACAATCACGTTTTTTTTATTTGGAACAAATGCAGTTTTAACACCCGCCATTCCTTTTACAACAACAATACTATCTTTTAATCCTTTATTATGTTTTGATAAACTGCTATTATATCTTGCCTTAAATGCTTTGATGTATTGCTGGTCTTTGGCAGTTGTATTAACTAAAATAATATTAGATGTTGATAAAAGAGAATCTGTACAATAATCAGATAAACCTTCAATTAAAGTAAACTGTGAGGTATTAACTTTGCTGGTTAATGCATTATTGTATAAAATTTTATTTTGTTGTGTTAATGGCGACACCATAGGTATATTAAGTGGTTTTGCTTTATTGGCAACTTGTTTAAAAACACCTACATATAATGGTCCAAAAACAACATCTAAGGTTTTAAATTCGGATGATTTGCAAATAGTCTCCACTTTAGCAGAATCTTTTTCGTCAACATCAAACAAATGAATATTAACTTCAAAATCTTTAGAAATTAATGAATCTACAGCCTTTTTAAACCCATAATAAAAATCAAGCGCAAGGGATTGGGTTTGAGGAAAAGGAGATTTTGACTTCATTAAATCTTCAATAACAATACCTTCGCTTTCCATTAATTTAAATGGCAAAAACAATCCTAAATTATAGGTTCCTTTCTTTTGCTTATCTACTGTATAAACAGCAGCCTGAATAACATCAATAGATAGCGATGGAACAGTAACTGCTGCGCTTTGAGTAACAACAGAATTAATATTTTTTTTAGAAGATACTATTTTTAAAACTTGCCCTTGCTTTACACCCTCCTTTAATTCTGGATTCCATTTAAGTAAATCATCTTGAGATGAATTTAACTTTTTTGAAATACCATAAAGGGTTTCTCCTTGCAATACAGTATAAGTATCATTAGTAATAACAGTTGATGTAGCTATCGATGAAGTTGTATTGTTTTTTTTCTTTTCACCCACAATAACATACTCTCCTTCTTTTAAACCATTAATTAAATTAGGATTTAATGAGTTTAATTTTTTCTCATCAATACCATATTTTTTAGTGATACCATAAACCGTTTCTCCTTTAGCAATTTTATGATATACGTATTTATTTGTATCAATAGCTACAGTTTGCTTTGGTAATAAACTTTCGAAAGGAATTTTTAATTCTTGTCCATTCTTTATACCATCAATGGCATCATCATTTTCTGCTAAAATAGAATTAACATCCATGCCGTAGGTTTTAGCAATAGCATATAAGCTTTGCCCTTTTTCTACTTTATGGATATAATATTTCTTCCCATTAATAGTTTTAATATCTGTTGATTTTGTTTGTCCATGAGAGATAAAAGACAACAGACACAGAATGCAAAAAAGTGTGAATTTAAAAGATATGTTTTTAATTTTATTCATATTAAATAGTTCTCGACTCCGCTCGAACTGACAATCGCTTATTATAAATTATATAAAAAACTTTATTCCCACTCAATAGTTGCAGGAGGTTTAGAACTAATATCGTACACAACTCTATTAACGCCTCTTACTTTATTAATGATATCATTTGATACTTTAGCTAAAAACTCATACGGTAAATGACACCAGTCAGCCGTCATACCATCTGTAGAAGAAACTGCACGTAATGCAACCACTTTTTCATAAGTACGTTCATCACCCATTACACCCACACTTTGTATTGGTAATAAGATAGCACCTGCTTGCCAAACTGTATCGTATAATCCAGCAGATTTTAAACCATCAATAAAAATTGCATCTACATCTTGTAATAATTGTACTTTCTCTGCTGTAATATCTCCTAAAATACGAATCGCTAAACCTGGGCCAGGGAAAGGATGACGTCCAATTAAAGAAGCATCAATACCTAAAGCTTTTCCTACTCTTCTTACTTCATCTTTAAATAAACTACGTAACGGCTCTACAACTGACAATTTCATATAATCAGGTAATCCACCAACATTGTGATGAGATTTAATAGTTGCTGATGGTCCGTTCACAGATAAACTTTCAATCACATCAGGATAAATTGTTCCTTGACCCAACCACTTTGCATCAGTAATTGATTTTGATTCATCATCAAATACATCAACAAATGCTTTACCAATTGCTTTACGTTTTGCTTCAGGATCAGATATATCTTTTAAGGCATCATAAAAACGTTGTTTAGCATTTACACCTTTTACGTTTAAGCCCATATGTTTATATGAATCCAATACATTTTCAAATTCATTTTTACGTAACAAGCCATTATCAACAAAAATACAATGTAAGTTTGCTCCAACTGCTTTATGTAATAATACAGCAGCTACACTACTATCAACGCCACCAGATAAACCTAAAACAACCTTATCGTTTCCTAATTTTTGCTTTAACTCAGCAACAGTAGTTTCTATAAATGAATCAGAAGTCCAGCTTCCTTGGCATCCACAAACTCCTTTCACGAAATTGCTTAACAAATGAGCACCTTCTGTTGAGTGAAATACTTCGGGATGAAATTGAATACCCCAAGATTGTTCACCTTCAATAGCATAACCAGCCACTTTTACATCGTGTGTACTAGCAACTATTTTATAATTTTCAGGAACTTTAATAATTGTATCTCCGTGACTCATCCATACTTGAGAATGATTTGTAATACCTTTAAATAAAGGATTAGTATCATCCACAAAATCTAAATGAGCTCTTCCGTATTCACGAGAATTTGATTTACCAACTTCGCCACCATAAAAGTGCGCTAATAATTGTGCGCCATAGCAAATACCTAATAATGGTAATTTTCCTTTGATGTTAGACAAATCCGGATTTAAAGGATTGTCTTGTCGAACACTGTGAGGACTACCAGATAAAATAACACCTTTAATATCAGGAGTTAGGGTTGGGATTTTATTAAAAGGGTGGATTTCGCAATACACGTTCATTTCTCGTAAACGACGAGCAATTAATTGTGTGAATTGGGAACCAAAATCGAGGATTAAAATTTGTTCTTGCATAATAGCTAACAAAGATAGCTAAATCTTTTGTTCTAGAGGGATTACGAAAGAAAAAAAGTGTGAAATAAATTGAAAAATTAATCTTTACTTCTCATGAATTTCACGATAGTATAAACACCTAAACTAAAAATGGCCGCCACAAAGAAAATAATAAAAAAATCACTTAATTCTAGAGATGATTGCATGATTGATTAAGCGGCTAATAATTTGTTTTTAACAGCAAACATAACTATTCCAGCAGTATTAGGAATACCTAACTTGCCCATAATATTTTTACGATGTGTATTGACAGTATGCGTACTTAGTTCTAATTTATCAGCAATTAATTTATTAGATAAACCTTCAGAAATTAAACGAATAATATCTAATTCTCTATCCGTAATACCTAAACCTTGGCAAGAAACCTTATCTAATTCAGGACGTATAATCTCTAATTCTTGAGTATTTGCTAAGAAATAAGCTACTTTACCACATAAAAAACGCTCTCCGTTATGAGTTGCATGTAAAGCTTCTATAATTTCATCCTTATCGCACTCTTTTAATAAATAGCTTCTTACACCAGAATCTAAAGCAGCTTGCATTTCTACTCTGCTCATATAATCTGTAATAGCTAGTACTTGAAGGCGTTTGAACGTTTTGGTAATTATAGAAATTTGCTTTGAATTTATGTTTAAGGATTGAAAATCTAAAACTAAAATTCTCGGCTTATTTTTTTTAATACAAGCGATTAAATTTTCAAAATTATCGTCTTCTGTATAGTCTACTTCAAAATTAGCTGAAGAGCTTAATAATGTATAAAGCCCTAGTCTGCTTAAGTAGTTATTATCGGCTATAAGTACTGATATCATTATTAAAAATTCTTATTTAGATTAATTTTAAACAAAGATACGTTTCATATCGGAATTACAAAATTTATCTTTCAAAAAATAATTCATAGCCCATCGTTAGTTCCATTTTTTTAAGCCAATTCTAAAACCAGCGTTTAATGTTAAATTTGGCATAGAATGTCCAGACATAAACAAATGCGTGTAGGCTAAATGAACAACGGGATAAATCCCAAGGTATTTATCCTTAATAAATGAATTGAAATTATATCCAATTTCGGCATTTAATCCTGTACTATGCATGATATGAGGATTAGTTCCCATAATAGAAGAAGTTGGATGAGTCATAAACTCATCCCCTATGACTTGATGTCCGTGTGCGCCACCAATACCAGCAAACAAGCCCTTTATTAGAGATACTCTATATGTAAACGTTATTAAAGTGCCTTGTTGATCGGGGTTAGCAACATATAATTCCTTTACCCTAATATCAATTGAACTTGGCCTATTAAATGCTTTAAAAAAAGTGCCAATACTCCCATAAACCCCAACTAATGGGGAATTATGGTGTTGCAACCCTCCTACTATACCGATATCGATATAATTTTTATGGTAATTATTTAGTTGAGAAAGTAATGGATTAGAAACTAGGTTTAAACAAACTATGGTTGTTATAACCAACAATTGATTTACGTTTTTCATAATAATTAGATTTAGGGGTTAACGTAAAAATTATTGGCATAAGCATATTTGTTTTTAAATATTTAATAAATAAATTTCAGTAATGCTGGGACGCAACTCGGATAAAATTTAAAATAGTAAGTTTTAGCTAGAATAATACCGATGTAGTGAATCGGGTAAGCCGTTTTATTAAAAAAGGATTGTGTTTTCTATAAAACATTGAAAATTAATCCTGTTTTAAAAGTTATAATACATAAATAAAAAAAAGTTACAGAGAAAATAATTGACCTTCGGTAGCCAACTCTGTATTTGGATAAATAGATTTAGCTTCGTTTAAAAACTCCTCTAAATTACCATATCTAGCAGAAAAATGTCCTAATAGTAATTTTTTTGTATTGGCTAATACAGCCATTTCAGCCGCTTGTTTAGCAGTACTGTGGAAAGTTTGTTTGGCTCTATCTTTTTTCTCTTCTAAAAAAGTTGATTCATGATAAAGCAAATCAACATCCTTAATGTCTTGAGCTAATTCTTCAAAAAATTTGGTGTCACTACAAAACGCATAACTTCTTGAATTGGGAGGATCTATCGTTAAATCAATATTTTTAATGGTGTTTCCATTATTATCAATGGCATCCAATCCTAATTTTAGTTTATGGATTTCAGCGAAGGACACATTGAGTTTTTCTAATTTATACTTATCAATATTTCTAGGCAATGGTTTTTCTTTAAATAAATAACCAGTTGTAGCTATGCGATGTTTTAATGGTAAGCTATATACTTCCACCTTTTCATCTTCAAATATTAATTGCTTTGTTAAATTTTGAGTGTAAACAAATTTCAGAGGGTAGTTCAAATAAGTATCGGAATGCTTGTGTAGAAGGTTTATAATTTCTTCTAATTCTTTAGGTCCGTAAATGGTTAGTTCGTTTTTCCGACCCAATAAATGCATACTTGCTAAAAAACCTGGTAAGCCATAAAAATGGTCGCCATGCAAATGACTAATAAACACATGATTGATGCTTTGAAAACGAGCTTTATATTTTCTCATTTGCATTTGAGTTCCTTCTCCACAGTCAATCAAAAAAAACCGCTCAGCTATGTTTAATAACTGAGCGGTTGGATTTCTATTTGCAGTAGGCGTTGCTGCGCTACTACCTAATATTAATAATTCGAAGGATTGAACAGACATGATTGTTTATGCCTTCGAAAATAGTAATTAATTATTAATTACCATCATACGTTTAGTTGTAACAGCATTCTTATACTTTAAAGTATAGATATAAGTACCACTAGCTAAATCAGTTGCATTAATTGTTACTTTATTTTCTCCTACTGCTGTTTTAATTGTTTGTTGGCTAACAACTGAACCAAGAGCGTTATAAACAGTTATGGTTGCATTGTCTTCTCCTTCTACATAAAATTTAATATCAGTAGTTGTTGAGAAAGGATTTGGTACATTTTGGTATAAAGCCATTTTATCCTTACCTATATCTTGTAATCCTGTTGCTGGAAGAATAGTAATGATATAATAATTTAAATTTTGAGCAGGTGTAATACTAGAACTTCCTCCGCCCGTATTAGCTGGTACTGGACAACTACCAAATGCTAATGGAGTTAAGTAAGGTTGTACACTAATTTGCAACGTATAAACGCCAGCAGCCGTTGGTGTACCATAAATACTCGCGCAATTATTTGCACCACCCGGAAACATTAAAGCAGGAGCACCATTAATATTAGGATTTGCTAACGCAGAAGTAGAAGAACCTAAAGTTAAGCCTGGAGGAAAATTGTAATTAGTAATTCCTGTAGGTGTTGAAATAATAAACTTATTAAAACAAAAGGTAACCCCCGAAGAACTTGTATCTTTTGGAACTTTTACAGTTAAGTTTTGTTCGTAAGGAACACCCACTGTTCCCGAAACAAAATTAGTAGCACTATCTGGAAACACCCCAATTTTATTACTAGCAATAAATGTTGGATTTAAAGAACAAGTAGGTACTGTTTGAGCAAAAGAAGATGCTATAGTTGCAGAAACAGCAATAATAGTTAAGTAGATTTTTTTCATAGTTAAATATTTAATTTGTATTAAGGAATGATTAATTCCGTTTAGTTAAGTAAATTTAAATAAATTTCAGTCTTTGTACAGATTTTAGAGGCAAAAATCAGCTAAAGTTTTAAACAGAAAATTGTAGATATTATTGACGACCTGCCAATAAAAAAATCACTGCCATACGAACAGCGACACCATTTTCAACCTGATCTAAAATAATAGATTGGTCGCTATCTGCTACATCACTAGTGATTTCAACACCTCTGTTAATTGGACCAGGGTGCATGATGATGATTTTTTTAGATAAAGAATCTAATAAGATTTTATCTAAACCATACAACATGGTATATTCTCTGATAGATGGGAAGAACTTAATGTCTTGTCTTTCTAATTGAATACGCAACATATTTGCCACATCACACCACTCTAAAGTTTTACGCAAATCCGTTTCCACCTTCACACCTAAACTTTCTATATATTTAGGAATCAGAGTTGTAGGTCCACAGACTTTAACTTCTGCTCCCATTTTTTGTAAACAAAATATATTTGACAAAGCAACGCGTGAATGTAAAATATCTCCAACGATAGCTATCTTTTTTCCTTTTAAATCACCTAGTTTTTCTCTCATCGAAAAAGCATCTAATAATGCTTGGGTCGGATGTTCATGCGCACCATCGCCAGCATTTACTATTTTAGCATTCACTTTTTTAGATAAAAATTCAGCAGCTCCAGCGCTAGAATGACGCATCACAACCATATCCACTTTCATGGCTAGGATATTATTTACTGTGTCAATTAAGGTTTCTCCTTTTTTTACTGAAGAAGAAGATGCTGAGAAATTAACCACATCAGCACTTAGGCGTTTTTGGGCTAATTCAAATGATAAACGAGTACGGGTTGAGTTTTCGAAAAATAAATTGGCAACTGTTAGGTCTCTCAAAGAAGGCACTTTTTTAATCGGACGATTTAAAACTTCTTTAAAATTGGTAGCGGTATCTAAAATTAATTGAATATCATTTTTAGTGATATATTTTATTCCTAATAGATGATTGACGCTTAAGTTGCTCATGGTTTATAAATATCTTTCTTTAATAATATTAATATGATGTTGCGCATGACCACATAACATATAGCCAAGTGATAATACATTGACTTCGCCAGAAGCCATATGACCTTTTAACAACAATTCTTTATCTGATAACTGCTTGAATAATAAAACATTAGACAGCCTTACCGAATCAAATTCATCAGCTAATAACTGAATATTTGTATTGATTAAATTAGCATTAGCGGCATATAAATCTTCATCAAAGGCTAAAACCTTTTGATTATCTCCTCTGGCAAAACGCAAGGCTCTGTAACTTAAAATACGCTCCGTATCAATAATGTGATTAATCACTTGTTTTACTGTCCATTTACCTTCGTCATAAAAATAATTTAATTTTTGGCGAGGAATATCTTCAATAAAATCTAATACTGTTTGATGATTGGTTTTTAAAGCAGAAATAATATCGTCCTCTGGAATAAGATTGATGTAATATTCGAAATATGGTATATAATCTTTTTCTTGTGGTCGCATTATTATTTATCTATTAATGTTACTCTATCTTTTTTATCTGTTTCTGTCCACTCTACTTTCACATTTTGTGTTTGAATGGAATCAATGACTAAGCCTATATATTTTGCTTGAATTGGAACATGTCGGCTAAACCTTCTATCTACCAAAACCAATAACTCCACATCATTTGGTCGACCAAAAGCTAACATAGCATCTAAACCTGCGCGAATAGTTCTCCCAGTAAATAACACATCATCTACTAAAATCACATTCTTGTCTTCAATAATAAAATCAATATTTGTTTGATTAGGTATTAGTTCTTTTTTACGAAAATCATCTCGGTAAAAAGTAATATCTAAATCACCACAATTCACTTTTTTCTTTAAAATACCTTCTAGTAATTTTTGAATACGATGAGCTAAATAAATACCACGGGGCTGCAAGCCAATGATAACGGTATTACTAAAATCGTTGTGAACTTCTATTAATTGATAGCAAAGGCGAGTAAGAGTAACTTCTAATTGTTTATTTTCTAATAAAACTCTTGGCTTCACTGGTTTAATTTTTTAAAAGTAATACTTTTTTTTCAATTAATTAAATTCTTCTTTTCCTCCCCCTGCCCCCTCTAGAGGGGGATAAAAAAACTACATAAAAATAGTTTGAGTTCTATCAGGACCGATAGAAACAATACTAATTGGCACTTCTACTAATTTTTCAATGTATTTTACGTAATCAATTAGAGTTTTTGGTAAAGCATCTTTTGATGTCATTTTAGTTAAATCTTCAGCCCAACCTTTTACTGTTTCATAAACAGGAGTCACGTCAGCTGGATCAATACTAAATGGTAAATAATCAATTTTTTCGCCTTTGTGTATGTAGTGAGTACAAACTTCTAAAGTATCAAAATCAGATAAAACATCTGCTTTCATCATCATTAACTCAGTAACACCATTAATGGCAATAGCATATTTTAAAGCTGGAATATCTAACCAACCACAACGACGAGCACGTCCAGTTGTAGCTCCAAACTCACGTCCAATTTGACGTATCTTCTCTCCTACTTCATTATCCAATTCAGTTGGGAAAGGACCACTGCCTACACGTGTACAATAAGCTTTAAAAATACCGATTACATTCCCAATGCGATTTGGTGCAATTCCTAATCCGTTACACGCACCTGCACAAATAGTGTTTGATGAAGTTACAAATGGATAAGAACCAAAATCAATGTCTAATAAAGATCCTTGAGCTCCTTCAGCTAATATTTTTTGACCTTTTTTAATCGCGTCATTAATAAAATGCTCTGTATCAATAAATTTCAATTTCTTTAATTCTTCAATAGCAGCAAACCAAGTTGGCTCTAATTCCGTTAAATTATATTCATATTTATGAAAATCAAGAATTTGCTTATGTTTTTCAACTAAAGCATTGTATTTATCTTTAAAATTAGGACTTTCAATATCACCCACACGTAAACCATTACGTCCAGTTTTATCCATATACGTTGGTCCAATACCTTTCAAAGTAGAACCAATTTTATCTTTACCCTTAGCAGCTTCGCTAGCCGCATCAATTAAACGATGTGTTGGCAAAATTAAATGGGCACGCTTACTGATTACTAATTTTTTTGCAAAATCAACACCTAATGCGGTTAAGGCGTCTATTTCTTTTTTGAAAATAACGGGGTCAATTACTACACCATTCCCAATAACATTTAAAGCCGTTGGATGAAAAATACCACTTGGGATAGTATGTAAAACGTGTTTAATGCCATTAAATTCTAAAGTGTGTCCAGCATTTGGACCACCTTGAAAACGAGCAATAATATCGTATTTAGGAGTTAAAACATCAACAATTTTACCTTTTCCTTCGTCGCCCCATTGTAGGCCTAATAGTACATCAGCTTTGATCATAATTTTACACTTTTTTTGAAAGCCTTCAAATTTACAATTAAGCCAGAATTTACAATGAATAACAAATTAACAATTTGTGGATTTTTGAACAAAATGAGAAAAATTAAATCTCAATCTGCAAACCATCATAAGCCAATTCAATAAAAGGAGGTAATTCTTTTGAAACCTCTTCGTGTAAGCCTAACTGATGAGAAATATGGGTGAAATATGCTTTTTCAGGTTTTAATTCTTTCATTAAGTCAATTGCTTGCTGAAATGTATAATGAGAAACATGCTCTTCTCTTCTTAAAGCATTAATGACAATCACTTTTGAGCCTTTTATTTTTTCTTTTTCTTCCTCCGAAATATAATTAGCGTCGGTGATATAAGTGAAATCTTTTATACGATAAGCTTTCACAGGCAAACGATAATGAATTACATCAATAGGTAATAATTCAATATCCTTAATTTTAATCAGCTCATCAGTCACTGTTAAAACATCAATTTCAGGAATTCCAGGATATTTATCTTCTGCAAAAATATAAGCAAATTCCCTTTTTAAGGCTTCTTGAACTCTTTCTGTTGCATAAACTGGCATTCTCATTTTATTAAAAAAATTGAAAGCCTTCACTTCGTCTAAACCTGCAATATGATCTTTATGTTCATGGGTAAACACAACGGCATCCAATGATTTCAAATTCAAACGAAGCATTTGTTGTCTAAAATCTGGTCCTGTATCTACGATTACTTTCGCTAAATCACTTTCTATTAAAATGGATGTTCTTAAACGATTATCTTTTGGATTTTTGGAACGACACACTGAACATTCACAACAAATAATTGGAACGCCTTGAGATGTGCCTGTGCCCAAAAAAGTAATTTTCATGTATTATGATCTTTTAATCAATTCTAAATATACATCTTGATTTAGTAATCCTAAAATTAAAGTAAAAACAATCCCGAAGATAGCACCCCAAAAATGAGCCTCATGTCCTATATTATCAACCGAACCACTTCCTGTTTTACGTTTACTTAAATAATAGCTAATCCCTAAATATAAAATACCAAACACCCAAGCTGGCATGGGGATAAAAAAGAAACCTAATTGCGACATGGGCAAACAGGTAATATAACTGAAAATTAAGGCATTAACAGCCCCACTCGCTCCTAAAGACGTATAATAAGAATTATTTTTATTTTTAAAATATTCTGAAATAGATGAAGCGTAAATTGCTCCTGTGTATAACAAAATATAAAACGCCATTCCCAATTTTTTATTTGGCTCTCCATCTTCTCCTAATAATATAGGCAATACTCCCTTTTCTACAATGGGCCCAAACATCCATAAAGCATACATATTAAATGCTAAATGAATATAATCGCCATGTAAAAAAGCATGTGACAAAAAACGATAATGCTGATTGAACTGTTTTATAGAATAAGGATGAAAAATATACTTATACTTAATTTCCGCATTATTCATTGCATACAAAGAAAATCCAACAGTTAAAATAAGTATAGCAATTGTAATCATTATTTAGTTCTAGTTTTTGGTAAAAGTACTGATTAAAAAACAATAAAAAAGGTTGCCATAAGCAACCTTTTAAACATTTATTAAAATGTATTATTTAATAGATTCATTTAGCTCTTCAACAGACGATTCAAATTGAAAGGCATCATTTAAAAGAAAGTAATTGTTTTTATCTACACATCTATTATGAGCCATTTTTGCAACTTCTAATCTGTTAGCTTCGAAATTAAATAAAAGCATCACTTCCTTAATTTGAGCTGAACTCAAACAATTGCTTTTTAAAATCTGTTTAACTGTTGTTAGTTTTGTATCTTCAAAAGATTGCTTAGTAATTGTTTGTTTTGCTGATGAGAAACTAGAACTAGTCATAGCATAAGAAGCATCGCAACTAGTTGATGTATTTGAATTATTTTGAACAGTTGTATTGTTAGAGTAATTATTACTATTTGAAGTTGTTGTTGTGGTAGTAGTGGTATACGAAGTAGAAGTTGTTGTTGAATTTAAGGTTGGATCATTTATATTCACATTCATATTTACACCCATTCCACCCATATTTACAGATACATTTGTATTTGAACCATTGGTTCCAGTTGAAATATTAGTATTAGTATTTCCTACATTACCAGAAGTAACAGTTGTTTCTTGAGTAACAACGGTTGTAGAAATTTCAGGCATTGGATTTACATTATAGTGATATACTTGAACATCTTGAGGAACAGGAGCCGCTTGTGCAATAGGAACCTGACTAAAAAAACGTAACACATTCACTTGCTTATTATTTTTTTTAATTTTATAAGTAACCTCTAGTGCTCCTTTACCCTCAGCATCTGTTACTGGCAAATATTTTTTCTCTAAGATAGGCTGTTTAGTGTCTTCAAAAATAATTTTTGCAGAATAATAAGGTTGATTTAAATCAACCACTTTAACGTTGGTAACTGGAACATCATTTTGTCTGATTCCGTTTAAGATTAAATAAAACTTTAAT
Source organism: Bacteroidetes bacterium UBA5697 (assembly GCA_002420145.1). GTDB lineage: Bacteria > Bacteroidota > Bacteroidia > B-17B0 > Aurantibacillaceae > UBA4416. The sequence continues at coordinate 31 of DIHL01000053.1, read as the reverse complement.
CCATCTTCTGAAAATACAATTAAGTTAGAAG
>DIHL01000023.1 GCA_002420145.1 Bacteroidetes bacterium UBA5697 | reverse complement strand
AATTTTTTGAAATATTTTATTAAAAGAAAACCCTAATCAATTATGACTAGGGTTTTTTATTAAATATCTCTGATACTCAGTGTCTCCGTGTTGAGCTTTCTACCCGATTGCCTCATTTATATCAGGTAATTTCCCAAAACTAATAATGGCTTTAACATGTGATTTAAGCGCCGACATAAAAGTTGGATTTTCTAAATAAGGTACACCAAACTCTTCACAAGTTTCTTTTACAATCTCCGAAACAGCTGGGTAATGAACATGGCAAATGGTAGGAAACAAATGATGTTCCACTTGAAAGTTTAATCCTCCAACATACCAAGAAATCCATTTGTTTTTGCGAGAAAAATTAACTGTTGTATTTAATTGATGAATCGCCCAGTTATTTTCAATTGTGTAATTTTCGTTTGGAACAGGGTGCGTAGTTCCTTCTACTGTATGAGCTAATTGAAAAACAACCGTTAATACAACCCCCGAAATAAATTGCATTAATAAGTAGCCCCATAATATTTGAATGAAAGGAATATGAAATACAAAAACAGGCAATGCAAATAAAATAGCCCAATAAACCACTTTGCTTAAAAATATTTTAAGCCAAATAATTCTGTTTTCTTCTTTCGAACTTGTATTTACGCCTTGCTTGGTATATTTATGAAACTGGATAAAATCTTTTAAAAGAGCCCAGTATAAGGTTAAGATACCATAAAAGAAAAAAGCATAAATAAATTGTAATTTATGATACCATTTTACTTGAGTGTGAGGATTGAATTTTAAAATTAACTTATCAGCAATATCATCATCATAATCAATAATATTTGTATAAGTATGGTGCATCACATTGTGCTGTAATTTCCAGTTAAAAACAGAACCGCCTAATAAATTTAAAGAATGACCAAGCCAGTAATTAGCTTTATGGCTTGTAGAATAAGCGCCATGATTTGCATCGTGCATCACACTCATGCCTACGCCTGATAGTGCAAAGCCCATAATTGCCCATAATATCAAAGCAATTTTAAAAGAGGGATTAAATGCAAGAATGTAAATAAAAGGAAGAAGGTAAGCACTAATTAAAATAATAGTTTTTACAACCATTGTGGTATTGTAATGCTTTGAGATATTATTTTCTTTAAAGTAACCATCCACACGTTTACGAAGAGTTGAGAAAAAAAGAGCCTTATCTTTGTCTTTGTCAATAAAGCGAATAGGAGAAAATGCCATAGTTTTTTAAATTATTTAAAAGTACAAAAGTACTTATTTTCTAAAAATACTCAAAAAACCCGAGTTTTGATTAATTTTGTTTCCTAATACTGTTAATTATCAAGAAGCTAAAAATATATTCACCCATTGGAGTCTTTGATTCGGGTTATGGAGGTTTAACTATTTTGAAAGAATTAGTGAATACTTTACCACAATACGATTATTTGTATTTAGGCGATAATGCCCGTGCTCCTTATGGTTCCCGTTCCTTTGATACGGTTTATGAGTATACTTTACAAAGTGTAAAGGCCTTGTTTGATCAGGGCTGTGAATTAGTAATATTAGCTTGTAATACAGCTTCGGCAAAAGCCTTAAGAACCATTCAGCAAAAAGATTTACCAATTATAGCTCCAAATAAAAGAGTGTTGGGAGTGATTAGACCAACTACAGAAATTGTTGGAAATTATACTAAAACAAAAGAAGTTGGCATTTTTGCGACGAGTGGAACAGTAACATCCCAATCGTATGTGATAGAGATTGAAAAGTTTTTTCCAGATATCAAAGTATTTCAGGAAGCCTGCCCTATGTGGGTTCCATTAATAGAGAATAATGAGTTAGATGGAGTAGGAGCTAATTATTTTGTAGAAAAACATGTGCAACATTTATTTTCTCAATCAAAAAATATCGACACGGTTATTTTGGGTTGCACACATTACCCTTTATTAAAACCACTCATCGAAAAACATTTACCTAAAGGTGTTCAAATACTTACTCAGGGACATATTGTTGCCGAAGGATTAAAAGATTATTTAGTTCGCCATCCCGAAATGGAAACACGAATTTCTAAAACGAACTCCTTAAATTTTTTAACTACTGATAGTACCGAGTTATTTGATAGCCATGCGTCTTTGTTTTTCGGACAAGACGTAAAGTCAAAACATTTGGGGTTGTAAAAAGAAACTCACCTTAGAGTCTTTAGTGCTTGTCAGTTCGAGCGTAGTCGAGAACCAGTAGAGTTTATTAGAACGCTTCTCGACTACGCTCGAAGTGACACAATGAGAAACAAGAACTATAATTAAGCTTTTGCTTTAAATTTATTAATAGCGTTTACCGTAAATTCAGATAGTACTAAAGTGCCGCTCATGCCCGCTCTTTCTACTAATAAAGTATCCCAGTTTTCTGTTCCTTCCCACATAATTTTCTTTAACATCATCATTGCTTCTGGATTACTAGTTGCTAATTTACCAGCTAAAGTGGCAATACCTTTATCCATTTCTTCTGCTGTCGCAAATACCTCAGCATATAAACCTTTTTCTTTAGCCCATTGAGCAGTTTGCCATTCGGTAGCATTAATCGTTAACTGACAAAAAGCAGAAGTTCCTACTTTACGCTCCACTGCTGGCCCTACTACAAATGGACCAATACCAACTGCTAACTCAGATAATTTAATCGAAGCATCATTTACCGCAAATGTATAATCAGCGCTAGACGCAATACCTACTCCGCCACCAACAGCTTTACCTTGCACACGAGCAATAATAAATTTAGGCGCTTTACGCATCGCATTGATGACTTGCGCAAAACCTGAAAAGAATTTTAATCCAGTATCAATATCTTTAATCGAAATTAATTCGTCAAAACTTGCACCAGCACAAAATGCTTTCTCACCTTCACTTTGTAATACAATTACTTTAGCGTTATCATCTTTTCCTAATTTTTCAATCTCCGCTGCTAAGTTTCTTAATTGAACACCTGGCATAGAATTACTTTGAGGATGAAAAAAAGTAATTGTTCCTATTCCGTTTTCAATTGTTGATTTAATCGTTCCTTCCATTTTTAATTACGCTAAAATAGTTACTGGATTTTCTAAATATGTTCTTAATGTTTGTAAGAAAGCAGCTCCTGTTGCTCCGTCAACCGTTCTATGGTCGCAAGCTAAAGTTACTTTCATCACATTACCTGGTACTACTTGGTTATTTTTAACGACTGGAACTTGTTTAATGGCTCCTACTGATAAAATACAAGACTCAGGTGTATTGATGATTGATGTAAATTCATCAATACCAAACATTCCTAAATTAGAAACCGTGAATGTATTTCCTTCCCAATCTGCTGGTTGTAATTTTTTATCTTTTGCACGTTTACCTAGATCTTTTACCTCAGCACTAATTTGAGATAAAGATTTTTGGTCAGCAAAACGAACTACCGGAACTAATAAACCATCTTCTACAGCCACAGCTACACCAATGTGTACGTGAGAGTAGTAACGAATTTTATCGCCCATCCAACTTGAATTTACTTTTGGATGTTTGCGTAATGCTGCTGCACAAGCTTTAATCACTAAGTCGTTGAAAGAAACTTTTGTATCAGGAATTGCGTTAATCGCATTACGAGATTGCATCGCATTATCCATATCCACTTCAATGGTTAAATAGAAGTGAGGAGCACCATTTGTACTTTCTAATAAACGTTTCGCAATTACTTTACGCATTTGCGAAGTTGGTTCATCATTAAATCCTTCGGCACCTGGAACAAACGAACTAACGTTTGATGATTTGCTACTTGAAGTTGCAGCAGAAGGTTTATAATTTTCGATATCTGATTTAGTCACACGACCATGATCACCAGAACCAGTAACTTTTGAAATATCAATTCCTTTTTCTTTGGCTAATGCTTTAGCTAAAGGAGATGCTTTTACTCTTCCATCAGGAGAGTTATTAGTTGTTTGAGCAGTGTTGTTTGATACTGCCGAAGTTTTAGACTTCTCGACTTCGCTCGAAGTGACAGAAGTTTCATTAGTAGCTGCGGTAACTGAGCCTGTCGAAGTTGCCGAAGCGACAGAAGCTAAAATAGCATTCACATCTTCGCCACCTTTTCCTAAAATAGCAATAATACTATCTACTGGAATTGATTGTTTTTCTTGAACACCAATATGAATTAAAACACCATCTTGAAATGATTCAAATTCCATCGTTGCTTTATCCGTAGCGATATCCGCTAATAACTCTCCACTCTTAACTTTATCTCCAACTTTTTTGTGCCATTTTTCAATCACACCATCCGTCATTGTATCACTTAACTTAGGCATACGAACAACTTCCACACCTGCAGGAAGAGAAGTTGTTTGAGATGAGTTGTTAGTTGTTTGAATAGGAGCATCTTGCTTCTCGATGGAGCTTGTGCTGAGCGAAGTCGAAGTACTCGAAGTGACAGCAGAAGATTGATTTAATAAACTTGAAATATCTTCTCCTTCTTTACCTAAAATAGCAATGATAGAATCTACAGGTACAGCTTGTTTTTCTTGAACTCCAATGTGTAATAAAACACCATCTTGAAAAGATTCGAACTCCATGGTTGCCTTATCGGTTTCAATATCAGCAAGCAATTCTCCGCTTTTAACTTTATCACCAACTTTTTTGTGCCATTTTGCGATAACTCCATCTGTCATGGTATCGCTTAATTTGGGCATACGTACAATCTCTGCCATGTCTTATTCGTTAATGTATGGATAATTTGGTTCTGCGTAAACATCTTTATAAAGCTCATCCGCTTCTGGATATGGACTTTCTTCAGCAAACTGAACTGATTCATCAACTAACGCTTTTACTCTTGCCTCAGCCGCTTCAATTCCTGCCTCATCAATCCATTTATTTTCAATCAATGTATTTAATACTTTTTGAATTGGATCTTGAGTTTGGTACTCTTTCACCTCATCTTTCGTTCTGTATGTTTGAGCATCACTCATTGAGTGACCTTTGTAACGATACGTTTTCATTTCTAAAAACGTTGGTCCGTCTCCACGACGTGCGCGAGCAACCGCTTCTTCCATCGCTTCATGAACCGCCTCAACAGTTAAACCATCCACTGGTTTACTTGGCATATCATATGCTAAACCTAATTTCCATAAATCATGCACATTACTAGTACGTTCAACAGAAGTACCCATCGCATACATATTATTCTCAACAATAAAAATTACTGGTAATTTCCATGTCATTGCCATGTTAAATGCTTCGTGCAATGCTCCCTGACGAACTGCTCCGTCTCCCATTGAACATACACACACATTGTCATTACCCATAAATTTATCAGCAAAAGCAATACCTGCCCCTAAAGGAATTTGCCCGCCAACAATCCCATGTCCGCCAACAAAATTATGTTCCTTACTAAAAATATGCATTGAACCACCTTTGCCTTTGCAGCATCCAGTAATTTTAGCATACATTTCGGCCATGATATATTTTGGATGCATTCCCAAACCAATACCATGTGCATGGCAACGGTAAGCCGTGATATGTTTGTCTTCTTTTTTAGTAGCACTAACAGTACCAGCTACAATAGCTTCTTGTCCTATATATAAATGGCAAAAGCCTTTGATTTTTTGTTGAACATACACTTGTCCAGTTTTCTCTTCAAACTTACGCATCAATAGCATTGATTCGTACCATTTAAGATATTGTTCTTTTGAGAACTTGCTCTTTTTTTCAGCTGTTTTAGCCATAGAAATTACAATTTAATAAGGTACAAAAATAAGAGAATAAATGAAATTCAAAAGCCCTAAATAAAGCCTATTTACAGATACTTTTTGCTAAACATAAGTGGCAATAAACTTTCAATGCTTTTAGCGATATAAATCTGCCCTTTTTCGCCGGACATGATGATTCTAATGGGTTTTTCGAACATGTTTTCATATTCGGCTATTACTTGTCGGCAGCCGCCACATGGCGATAAAGGCTCGCTAACCACCACATTTTTAGATTTTACTGCAACTGCAATAGCTTTTACTGCCACATTTGGATATTGAGCTGATGCATAAAAAATAGCCACTCTTTCGGCGCATAAACCACTTGGATAAGCCGCGTTTTCTTGATTATTTCCTGTCACAATCTTACCATTTTCTAATAAAACGGCTGCTCCAACGTGAAATTCAGAATAAGGTGCATGAGCAGTTTTTACCATTTTTTGAGCAGCTAACAATAATTCAGCATCTTTTTTATCTAAATCCTTTGCAGAATTATAAACGTCAAATTCAGTTAATATAGATAGTTTAGAAATTTTAGATTTTGCCATAAGTACAGTTTTTATAGAAAAGAAAGGTAAGAAAGATATTAATGCTTATCAAGCTTTTAGGCTTTTCTTTTGGGGTTGTCTTTAATGAAAGCATCCCAACCAGAATAAGATTTTTTTGCCCCTGAACTAGCGGTTTTATTTTGAAAATAATGACACACCGCAGCGCCTAAAGCATCTGTTGCATCTAAGTATTTATCATCATGTTTAAAATTTAACAAACTCTCCAACATAGCGGCTACTTGCTCTTTCGAGGCATTTCCATTACCAGTAATACTCATTTTTATTTTCTTGGGAGAATATTCCGTCATAGGAATATTTTTAGATAAAGCGGCTGCTATGGCAACGCCTTGCGCTCTACCTAATTTTAACATAGATTGAACATTCTTACCAAAAAAAGGTGCCTCAATAGCTAGTTCATCTGGTTTATATTGGTCAATCAATTCAACAACACGTTCAAATATTTTTTTTAATCTATCAGAGTGCTCATCTAATTTATCAAGCTTAATCACATCTAGAGTAATTAACGACATTTTATTATTTTGAATATGCACCAAGCCATAACCCATTACTAAAGTTCCCGGGTCAATACCTAATATGATTCTATCGTTAGTTGCCAATTGAAATTAATATTTACAAATGTAAAATAAAAAACCCCTTGTGAAACACAAGGGGTTTTAAGAATATGAATATTATTTTATCTAAATAAACTCATGAAATTTTGTTGTTTATACTCTTTTCCATCATAGCCTGTAGCTTGTAATATAAAGAAATACGTTCCATCTGGGGCATCACCTCCATCCCACGAATCATTTATACCCTTTATCGTGTATACTTTTTGACCCCAACGGTTAAAGATGTCGCAATTTAAATCTTTTATTCCAGTAGAGGTAATTTTAAACACATCGTTTGAACCATCACTATTTGGAGTAAATACGTTAGGAACAATTAAAACAGAATTTTCAAAAACTTCAATAGAAATTGTTGCTGTGGCAGAACATAATCCAGAAGCATCAGTAGCTACTAATGTTACTACATAAATACCATTTGCATTATAGGTATGATTAGGATCTGTAGCTGCAGACGTATTGTTATTAGTGTCTCCAAAAGTCCAAGAATAAACTGAAGCTCCTGTACTTTGATTAGTGAAATTAACTAGTAACGGAGCCGTTCCTGAAGTTGGGTTAGCTGTGAATGCAGCAGTAACACCTATTGTAGCAACATCAACAGTGTCATTTGTAGAACAACCATTGCTATTGTCAGTTATAGTAACTACATATTGCCCTGCTGATCCAACTGTTGGAGTAGCGGTAGCAGACCCTGATAAAATTGTTCCTGTTCCTAACGTTGTCCAACTATACGAAGCATTGGTAGCAGATGACGATGCTCCAATAGTTACAGAAGGCGAACCACAAGGAATAACCGTGTTGCTAACTATAGCTGTAGGAGGCGTTGTGTTACTACTTACCGTATATTGAGCCGACACAGAACATCCTGTAGCAGTATTTAACACAATTACTGAATAAACTCCAACTGCAGAAACTGTTTCAGAAGCTAAATTACCTGTAGTAGACCATGTGTAAGAATATGTTCCTGCTGGAGTTACACTAGCCGTTAAAGTCACAGATGCACTTTGACAAGTAATCACACTATTAGTAGAAGTCACTGATATTGTTGCTGCTGGAACATTTGCGCTAGCATCTACTTGAGATGTTGCCGTATTTGTACAACCATTTGCTGCATCTGTAACTGTAACAGTATAAATATCTGGTGTATTTACTATGATAGCATCTGTACCTTGTCCAGACACAACAGTGCCCGACCAACTATACGTTAAGCCAGAAGTTGGTGTAGTTGTTAAAGATATAGCTGCCGTAGGTGTAGCACAAGTTAAAGTTTGAGTTCCAGTGATTGTTATAGTTGGAACAGCCGTATTTGTTGTAACAACAACCTGAACAGGCGTTGAACAATTACTTAAAGTATTAGTTACTGTACAGATATATGTATTCGCATTAGTAAAGGTTGCAACCGAACCATCAGTAGATGTTGTAGCAGGTACATTATTCCAAGTATAAGTAACATCTGTGTTTGGTGTACTTGTAACAGTAACTGATTGACTTGCATTATTACAATCTATTACTAATGCAGTTGACGAAATAGTTACAGTTGGAGCTCCAGCATTAGCAAAGACCTCAACCGTAGATGTTGTCGTGCAACCATTTATAGGATCGGTAGCTGTTAAAGTGTAAACTCCTGGGGAACATACCTCTGTAGTATAATTTGTAGCTGTTCCACAAACAATTGCTCCTGTCCAATTTACAGTTGCATTAGTAGGTGTTGTGACACTTCCATTTAAAGTAACAGAAAATGAAGAACATGTAAGTGTTTGATTTGACCCTGCACTTACTCCTGTTGGAACAACTGTGTTATCTGACACAGTTGTTGAAGCTGAGGCAGTACAACTATTTACGGCATCTGTAACTAATAAAGTGTATGTACCTATTGCAGTTGCCGTCGCATTTTGATTGGTTGTACTTCCTGTTAATCCTGTACCACTCCATTGATACGTTACTCCAGTTGCTGGACCACCTGTTAAAGCAGCTGTTGTGGTTGTACATGTTAATGTAGTTGTATTAGAAGCCGATACTGCTGGCGCGGTTGTGTTTTGTGTGACAGCCGTTGTTGCTGAAGCTGTACAACTGTTCACGGCATCTGTAACTAATAATGTATAAGTACCTGCCGCAGTTGCTGTCGCATTTTGATTGGTTGTGCTTCCTGTCAAACCTGCTCCACTCCATTGATATGTTACTCCTGTCGCTGGACCACCTGTTAAAGCTGCCGTTGTAGTTGCACATGTTAATGTAGTTGTATTAGAAGCTGTTACAGCTGGCGAGGTTGTGTTTTGCGTCACAGCTGCTGTTGCAGAAGCGGTACAACTATTTGCTGTACTTGTTACAACTAACGTATAAGTGCCTGCCGTAGTTGCTGTTGCATTTTGATTAGTTGTGCTTCCTGTTAATCCAGTGCCACTCCATTGATACGTTACACCTGTCGCTGGACCTCCTGTTAAGGCTGCCGTTGTAGTTGCACATGTTAATGTAGTTGTATTAGAAGCCGATACTGCTGGCGCGGTTGTATTTTGTGTCACAGCTGCTGTTGCAGAAGCGGTACAACTATTTGCTGTACTTGTTACAACTAACGTATAAGTGCCTGCCGTAGTTGCTGTTGCATTTTGATTAGTTGTGCTTCCTGTTAATCCAGTGCCACTCCATTGATACGTTACACCTGTCGCTGGACCTCCTGTTAAGGCTGCCGTTGTAGTTGCACATGTTAATGTAGTTGTATTAGAAGCCGATACTGCTGGCGTGGTTGTATTTTGTGTCACAGCTGCTGTTGCAGAAGCGGTACAACTATTTGCTGTACTTGTTACAACTAACGTATAAGTGCCTGCCGTATTTGCTGTTGCATTTTGATTAGTTGTACTTCCTGTTAATCCAGTGCCACTCCATTGATACGTTACGCCTGTCGCTGGACCTCCTGTTAAGGCTGCCGTTGTAGTTGCACATGTTAATGTAGTTGTATTGGAAGCTGTTACTGCTGGCGCGGTCGTATTTTGTGTCACAGCAGCTGTTGTTATGAATGTACATCCATTAGTTGGATTTACAACATTCAATGTATAAGTACCTGCAATTCCTGATGCGGTTGTAGTTTGGGTATTAGCACTTCCTACTGAACCTCCAGCAGGAGCAGTCCATGTATAATTCATACCAGCTAAAGTAGAATTTAAAGCTACAGTTGTGGAAGAACACGTTAAGGTTCCTGATGAACTTGCAGTTGTTGTTGGAGCAGTTGTATTTGAAACAACAACTGTACTTCCAGACGCTGAACAACTATTAGTTGTATTCGTTAAAGTATAATTAAATGTACCTCCTTGATTAACAGTAATGGTTCCTGTTCCATTTCCGCTTGTAATTCCTGTACCACTCCAAGTATAACTAGCTGGAGATACAGTAGAAGTAATGCTTACTGTTACTAAAGTATTTGTACATGTAATTGTATTAGTTACTGGGTTCATAGTTACAGCAGGAGAACCGGCACTTGGATTAACTAATACCGTAGAAGTAGTAGTACAACCATTTGCAGGATTTGTAGCTGTTAAAGTATATGTTCCTGCGCCATTAGCAGTTGTTGTAAAATTAGTTGTTGATCCAGAAATACTAGGTCCAGTCCAGCTTGCTGTTACATTTGTAGGAGTAGTTGCACTTCCACTTAATGTTACCACCGACGCGCTACCACATCCTAATGTTTGATTTGACCCTGCACTAACTCCAGTTGGAGCAACAGTATTTTGTGATACAACTGCTGTCGCAGATGCAGTACAACTATTTGCCGTACTTGTTACAACTAACGTGTATGTTCCTGATGTTGTTGCTGTTGCATTTTGATTGGTTGTACTTCCTGACAAACCAGCTCCGCTCCATTGATAAGTTACCCCTGTCGCTGGACCTCCTGTTAAGGCTGCTGTGGCAGTTGTACATGTTAATGTAGTTGTATTAGACGCCGTTACTGCAGGCGTTGTAGTGTTTTGTGTGACAGTGGTAGTAGTAGAAAATGTACAACCTGCCGCACTCTGAATGTTTAAAGTATATATCCCTGCTGCAGAAGATGCTGTTGTTGTTTGTGTATTTGCACTTCCAACAGAACCACCAGAAGGAGCGGTCCATGTATAATTCATACCAGCTAAAGTAGAATTTAATGCAACTGTTGTAGAAGAACACGTTAAAGTTCCCGTTGTAGATGCTGTTGAAGTTGGCGTAGGATTAATAGTTACAGTAACAGTTTGAGGTATTCCCGAACAACTTGCTGTTGAAGTAGGAGTAACTGTATAAATCACAGTTTGAGCAACTGTAGTAGTATTAGTTAAAACATTACTAATTGTACTAGTACTTTGTGCTGTTGTGCTTTCTCCAGTAACATTTGCATTAGCTGCTGCAATCCAAGAATAAGTAGATGTTACATCACTAGTTAAAGGTATAGAAACTGTTTGTCCACTACAAATAGTTGCTGTATTTGCACTTGTCATATTTGGCTGAGCACAACACTCTAAAGTAGCTGTTGAAACTGTTGGAATATCAACCATACAACCAACACTAGCCCAAGCGCCAAATTCACCATCAGCATAAGTTTTTATAGTAACTCCGCAATCTGTTAAGCCTGAAGTGCAATTTCCTGTTGAACCAGCAATTAGATTAAAACATAAAGTATAATCAAATGTATTTGTTCCACAAGCAGGAAAGTTACCATCCCCAAAAGAATTATCTGGATCAGTAGGATCTCCCGTACAAGAACCCGTAGCAGGATTGTATGAAGATAAGAAATACCAACCTGCTCCCATGGCCGAACCTAACGGCAATGATCCTCCAGATACATTATAAGTAGCAGAACCAGCAGGGAACCAATTCCAAGCTCCAGCTGGGGTTCCAACACATGCGCTCCATGCGCATGGAGGCCCAACACCGCAAGGTTGAATAACACCATTTACATTTAAAGGAGTTGTAATATTAACGGGCATACCTTGAGCATTAAAAGATGCAGGGTCCCAACAAGGACCAAAACTAGGAACTACAGCTCCTAAGTAATTACAGTTAATTTGTTGCCAATCCGTAATAGTATAACAAAAACTTACCACCTCACCTGGTTTATATGGACCTGTTAATGGAGAACCCATTGATGTAGCTGATACTACCAAGTTATTATTGGTATTACAAGCGCTATTATCAGCATTTTGTGCAATACACAAATTGAAATTACCTTCATCTCCAGTAGCGTCTGAAACCGTAACATAGTAAGTCGTATTTGGAGTTACAACAATTGAGTTTGTTACAGCGCTACCACCAGTACCTTCAAGACAAGACAAAATTGTATAAGGACCCGCACAGCCAGATGTATTTGAGAAAATCGTAAATTCAGGGTTAGTCATCACAGTACTTGTTAAACTAACATTAATAGTTGCCACTGTTGCGCCAGTTGTAAAACTATACCAAACTGTAGCGTTTGGAGTATCATAACAATTATTTCCAGTAAAATCAAGTCCTGGTCCAGCACCAACATTACAACCTGTTGTACATAAAGATCCTCCATCAACTGCATTTAATGTAATTGTTTGAGCAGTTGCACAATCATCATTTGAAGTACAGTTACTAGTTGGCGTTGTTGTAGCGTAATTACAAAGAGTAAAAGGACCATCAGTTCCACCTCCTTGTTTTGAAATAATTGCATAATAAGTTGTGCCTGCAGTTAACCCGTTAATAGTTACCGCTAAAGGTGAAGCGCCACAAATTGAATTTACAATTGTTTGCGTTCCACAAGCTCCGGCAACTAAAATAAATTCGACGTTACCAGTAAAAGGAGCACTTGTTGTTACAGTGGCGGTAAACTGAGTTCCGGTAGAGACAAAAGAATACCATACATCGTTATGGTTATTCTGATTTCCTCCACTTTGACAACCTGCTGTAGATGTAATGTTATCAGCTGAACCAACTGTTGTTCCATTTACACAAGGATTACCTAAAATAAGAGGTGTAGCCCCCGCGCAAGCATCGTTTCCTGGAACCTGCGCAAAAGAAACAACTGATAAGAAAGTAAAAAATACTAATAATTTTTTTGAAAATATAGACTTTATCATAGTAGGTTATTTTAAAATATATAAAGATTTATACGGAACAAATCCTGATTGTTTAATTGCATTTTTTGAAAAAATAAAAACATCCAAAAATTCATTCAATGTAATTGTAACATCTGAATTTTCCTGTCTGCTATTTTCAATGATTTGAAATGTTTCTGTTGTAAACAAAAAATTACTTTTTTGTTTAACAATAAACTGATACGTTCCGTCGTAGTTTTCTATTTCAGGGAAAATAAAATTTTGAGTATTACTACTTGTCTTTGGTTCTAATACGGCTAAATGTCCTGCTGAATAACCAGCTTTTGTTTGAGCCTTTAAATCAACTACAAAAAACATTAAGATAATTAAAGTAAATAATAATGAGAGTTTTTTCATTTTGTTTGAATTTTTAGATATAATTATTCGTTTTTTTAACTTCATCAGATGGTAATTTTTAACAATTTTTAAGCCAAAAATTATAAAATAGTATAATTAGTCAATCTTAATGAAATAACAAACAAGCAAATTTATATAAATCAGGCTTCAATAAAAAACCATTCACTCACCTATAACATCATTTCGCCCAGTCAAACATGAGTTTTAATTATAATTCAAACTTATTACAGATTTCAAAAAGCAAAATAATAATAATTAAAAAAAAGCAAAAAATAATTTATTTTAAAAAAATGATGTTTTTTATTAAATTTATACGAATTATTTTGTGCTGAAAAAATTTAAAAACACATTCTCTCTTTTAATAAAAATACTTATCGGTATTTTAAGTTTTTGGATTATATACAGTCGTCTTAATCAAATTCCTGAATTACAAGAGCAATGTATGTATTGGTTTAGTGAACCAAAAATGTACAGTATTTTGTTTCTAGTTTTGTGTTTAATGCCAATTAACTGGGGGATCGAAAGTTATAAATGGAAATCTATCACAAGTCAGATTGAATCCGTTTCTTATTCAACTGCTTTAAAATCAGTATTTTCAGGAATTTGTGTGGGTAATCTCGCTCCAGGAAGAGCCATGGAGTTTTTGGCTAAAATTTTTTACTTTAAAAAAGAAAACAGACCAGGTATCACAATTTTACATTTTATAAATGGCATGTTTCAAATGCTTATTACTGTGACCGTGGGCATTATCTCTATTGCATTTAAACTTCAAAAAACAGAGTCCTCTTCTTTTATATATGGGGTTTTGATTGGAGGCTTTTGTATGATATTGTTTTTTTGTTGGGCAATTTTTAATGTTTCTTATATACAACAAAAATTAAAGTTCATAAAATGGTTTCGAAAATTTGAATCATCACATAAAATTGAACTTTCAAGTAGTTTAATTTTCAAATTAGTCTCTCTCTCTATTATAAGGTATTTAGTTTTCACTACTCAATTTTATTTAATTTACAACGCCTTATCGCCTCAAAACGACGTCGCGGCTGTGTTTATGAGTATTGCTGCTTATTTTATGTTAACAAGCTTGATTCCAATGATAAGCATCATTGAGCCCGCTATACGAGCGGCCATTGCATTGTTTGTTTTCAATAATAGTGGAGATAATACAGTGATTGTAATCTTATCGTCTACATTTGTTTGGATAATTAATGTTGTTGTGCCTAGTATTATTGGTTATGTCATTATTCTAAAAGAGAAAATAGATTTTAAATTCACAAATGCTAATTGAGCTATACATATTTGCGTGTATTATTGTTCTTTATGGTTTATTAATAACCATTGCCATTATTGGCTTTGGTAAATTAAAAAGAACAATTAAAGAAACTCAACATCAAGAACTTGAATTTATTTCTATTATCATTTCGGCACGTAACGAAGCAAACCATATCAAAGAATGCATCTTTGAAATTAGTAAACAAAATTTTCCAAAAAATAAATATGAATTAATACTCATAGATGATGCATCAGAAGATGATACTTATGCTTTGGCACATAAGTCATTAGTAGAATCGGGCATTGATTTTCAAATTATACAACAAACCCAACATAAAGGAAAAAAATATAATTTATCTCAAGCAATAGAAAAAGCAAAAGGATCTATAATTATTACTTCAGATGCAGATGTGTTATATCGTCATCAAAATTGGCTTATTAGTATCTCTAATTACTTTAAAGCACATTCTCCTGATATGCTTGTGATGCCAATAGATTATTTGACTCAATCTAGTATTTTATCATCTTTTCAAATTGTTGAAAATATAGCATTAACTGGTTTTACAGCTGGTTTTACAGGCATTCATAAGCCATTTATATGTAATGGGGCTAACTTGGCTTTTAAACAAAGTACATATCATGCGGTTTCAGGTTATCAATCGCACCTGTCTATTTCATCTGGAGAAGATGTGTTTTTAATGGAAGATTTTAAAAAGCTTAGCTCAAAATCAATCCATTATGCTTTAATAAGGGAACTAATTGTGAAAACAACTCCTGTAAACAGCATTAAAGAATTACTAAATCAACGTATTCGCTGGGCTTACAAATCAAAGAGCAATCCTAATCATTTAAACCTATTTGCTGGTTTTGTGATTGTGGCAGCCAATTTATTAGTTTTGGCTTTGTTTGTCGCAATCCTTAAAAAATCAGTTATTATCCCTTATTTATCGATTTTTGTGCTTGCAAAGTTTGTTTTTGATTTTTTGTTACTATTTTTAGCTTCAGATTTTTTAGGGCGCATTAAATATATTTGGTGGCTAGTTCCTTTTGAATGCATATATTGGCTCTATGCATTAATTGTAGGAATAACATCTTTATTTATAAAGCCTTATTGGAAAGGAAAAAAAATTAATTAATTGCTATTTAAAAAGAAACATACGAACTATTCATCAGAATCACTTTCTGTTCAAACTTGGCGACGCTTCAAGCGAAACAAACTAGCTATGTTTGGTTTATTTTTAATAGTAGCAGCTACATCTATTTCAATTTTAGGTTTCTTAATTACTCCCGATTCTTCACCATACGCAAATGATCAAAAGCCTGAATTACATATAAAGAAGCCTGGCTTTAAAGCGCAAATGTTATTGGCCAGAAAAAATGAACTAAGTCATAAAAATGGATGGTTTAAAAAAATGATTTTTGGAGAAGTGAGCGATTATACATTTATTCCAGCTTACACATACTCTTTTAAAGGCTTTGATATTGTTATTGAAGAATTTACTGGCAACGAACCAAACAATGGAAATAAAGTATCTTACAATATTGCAGATGTTGTTTATGATGTAAACAACAATTATCCAATTAAAAACGATAGCCTTAAAAATCAAGTTGAATTTTACCAATTAAGCACTGGAGAAAAATTAAAACTAAATATTTCTGATTTACAAAAAACAATTACTGAAAAGCATATTAAAGACAGGCGATACATTTTAGGCACAGACTTAGCAGGTAGAGATTTATTAAGCCGACTAATGATTGGTACGCGTATATCTTTATCAGTAGGATTTATTTCAGTTTTAATTTCTATCGTTATTGGGATTTTATTAGGCGCAATAGCAGGTTATTTTAGAGGTTGGTTAGATGATGCTATAATGTGGTTAATAAACGTAGTATGGTCTATTCCAACCTTATTGCTTGTCATTGCTATTACATTAGTTTTAGGGAAAGGAATCCTTCAGGTATTTATTGCAGTAGGATTAACTATGTGGGTAGATGTAGCACGATTAATTCGTGGACAAATATTAAGTATTAGAGAAAAAGAATTTGTGGAAGCTGGGAGAGCATTGGGTTTTAAAAATATGAGAATTATTTTGAAGCATATATTACCCAATGTAATGGGACCAGTTATTGTAATTGCTGCTTCAAACTTCGCATCAGCCATATTAACAGAAGCGGGTTTAAGCTTCTTAGGAATTGGAGCTCAGCCTCCAACTCCATCATGGGGAGAAATGATTAATGCTCACAGAGGTTATGTTTTAGTTGACGCTGCTTATTTAGCTTTTGTTCCTGGCTTAGCAATTATGGTTTTAGTACTAGCGTTTATGCTTGTTGGAAATGGCCTAAGAGATGCATTAGATTCAAAATCATTGGATAGTAAACCATTAATGGGACACTAAAAAGTTGTGATTCCTTTTAAATATATTATTAATTTTATAGCATTAATTCATTTTTCATGAAAAAACTAATAACTCTCATTTTTATTTTTTCCTTAAGCATTTCTTATTCTCAAATCGATACTTATTTAAGAAAAGCAACTTCTGCTTTTAAAAAAAATAATTTACAATTAGCTCGAGAAAATTATCAAAAAGCCTATGATCTTGATAAAGAAAGTTATGATGCCAATTTAGGATTAGGTTTTGTTTTATCTGAATATATGGATAAATATGAAGAAGCGCTTCCTCACTTAGAAATCGCATTAAAAAAGAGCAATCCTGATACCTTGCCAGATTTATTATTTGCACTAGGAAGATGCTATCATTTTACTGGAAATTTTACTAAGGCACAAAGTATATTTTCTGAATTATATGTTATTGCTACTAGAGATAAATCTGAAGACACTTTTTATATCAATGATTTAAAGAAAAGAACAGAAGATTGTGTATTTGCAGATAAAAACAAAACAATTCTAATAGATGAAAACATTTATGTTGGAAATTTAGGAACAAAGATAAATACAGAAAATCCAGAGTATGTTCCAACTGTTACTGCAAATAGTGAACTAATTTTCACTTCAAGAAGAAAAGATTCTGATAAAGAAAAGAGGAGTAAAATTGACAATAAATATTTTGAAAATATGTACGTGAGTAAATTAGAAAACGACAGGCCTACTGCAGTAAAAACCTACACGTTATCTGATAATCTTAAAACTAGTGCTAAGAAAAAACATGTATCTATTATTTCAACATCTCGTGATGGTAAAATAATTTACATTTTTAAAGACAACAAAATTTATGAGGTAAAATCAGAAGAATCAACTACAAAAAACACTAAAAAATTATCTAAAAATGTAAATATTGATTTTTATCAAAACCATTCGAGCCTAAGTAAAGATGGAAAAATAATTTATTTTACAAGTGAAGACGAAAGAGGAAATGGTGATTTAGATATTTACAAATCAACAAAAGATGCTAGCGGAAATTGGGGTAAGCCAGAAAATTTAGGAACAACTATTAATACCATTATGGATGAAGATGCTCCATTTATATCTGATGATGGGATGACATTATATTTTGCATCTAAAGGGCATCCTGGCTTTGGCGATTACGATATTTTTAAAAGTACTTTTGAAAACGGAGCTTGGACACAACCTGTAAATTTAAAACAACCAATTAACTCTACAGGACACGATATTTTTTTCATAGAAGCTGATAATAATAGTAGTTACTTTTCATCTCACAGAAGTGGTGGCTATGGAGATATGGATATTTATAAAATCACCTATTTAGATAAATTTAATAAAGAATGTAGTGAACCAAAAAGCTCTTTGTTAACTTTAAATTCAAAATTTACTGATAAAACAACTAACTTAATGAGTTTTGAAGCAAGTGTTCCAAACTCACTAAAAACAATTGCTTATCAATGGACATTTAATCAAACCAAATTAAATGATAGTGGGTCTCAAATCTCTCAAACCATATCAAATACTGAAGTTGGTGATTCTGTTTTTGTGAAAGTAATTGCTGGCTGCGACACTTGTATTGAACCTATTGTATTATGCAACAATACTAAATACCAAAAACCAAAGGATGAAATTTTAGTTGCTAATCCAGTAGATGAAATTGGAAAAAATCCTTATGATGATAAATTAGTTTTACCTTATTTAAATAAAGCAAAACTTGAAGCATTAGGTTTAAACTTAACTCCCATTTACTTTAGTTTAAATAAATCAAATATCAGAGAAGACGCTATCGCTATTTTAAAACAAAACCTAGATGTTTTATCTAAACATCCAGAGCTATCAATCCTTATTTATGGTTTTGCTGATAGCCGAGGGGCTGAATCGTACAATTTACCATTATCAAAAAAACGTGCTCAACGTGTAAAAGATTATTTAGTATCTAAAGGATTATCTAAAAAACAAATCGAACAAGTTAATGGTAAAGGCGAAGAATTTATTTTAAACAAATGTTTAGAAGGAGTTGAATGTACTGACCCTGAACATGAGATAAACCGTAGAGTTGAGTTTATTATTTTTGAGAAGAAATAGCATTTCGACTACTCCCGATAATTATCGGGACAAAGTAACATTTATTTAAAACCCTCAAAAGCACCCAATCCAAATAATGAGAAATCATATTTGATTGGGTCTTTTTTGTCAAAATCTCTTAATATAGCAGTTATTTCTTCAACAGCTTGCCAATCATTTTGAGTACGGGTTAATAGCCCTAGTTTTCGACTTACGTTACCTGTATGTAAATCCAATGGTAAACATAGTTGAGATGAATGAATAGATTTCCAAATACCAAAATCAACCCCATGTTTATCTTTTCGAACCATCCATCTCAAAAACATACAAAGCCTTTTAGCGCTTGACTTAGCTGATGGATTAGAAACATGTTTATCACTTCGAGATGAATGTGCAATACTTAAAAACAATTCTCTAAAATTAGTAATTGCATTTTTAACGTCTGTTTCTTTACTAGAAAAATTAGATGAGAATGCAGCTTCTAAACCACCATGTTTTGCATAAATATTTTTTAAAGAATTTAAAAAGAAAACACAGTCCACCGAATTAAAGGTTCGGTGAACAAAACTCTCAAAACGTGTAGCATCTCTTTTCGAAAAATTCATAATAAACTCATAAGGCTCATCATTCATTAATCGCATCAACTTATTTCCATTATTAATAATGGAAATTCTTTGCCCCCATGCAATAGTAGCAACTAGTAAAGCTGCTATTTCAATATCTTCTTTTTTTGAAAATTGATGCGGTATAGAAATAGGATCAGTTTCGATAAAAGATATGTTATTAAATTGAAAATATTTTTCATCTAATAGTTCTTTTACTTCTTTAAAATGATTTTCCATTATTCTAATTTAGTAATATCTAAATCTTTTAATTTGGGATTTAATTTGTGTACTCCCAACACTACTAATATGGTCATTACGCCTCCAAAAGCAATAGACGGCACTAAGCCTAATAAACGAGCAGCAACACCCGATTCGAATGCCCCAATCTCGTTACTACTCCCAATAAAAATACTATTTACAGCCGCTACTCGTCCACGCATTTCGTCGGGTGTGCTTAATTGCAAAATACTATGACGCACAACAACGCTGATATTATCAAACGCTCCAGTAAATAATAACATTGCAAACGCCAGCCAATAATTAGTAGATAAAGCAAAGAAAATAGTAAACAAACCAAAAGCAGCTACGCCCAACAACAAGCTAATACCAGCATTTTTCGCAGGTGGTTTCACTGCCATATAAAAAGCCATTAAAACTGCGCCAACAGCAGGTGCTGTTCTCAACAAACCATAAGCATCTGGGCCTAAGTGTAAAATTTTATCTGTAAAAGCGGGAACCAATGCCACAGCACCACCAAATAATACAGCAAACAAATCTAACGACAGAGCACTTAACACTAATTTATTTTTAAAAACAAACTTCACACCAACCGTCATACTTTCCATAAAGGTTTCTTCTTTCGTTTTTGCTGGAATAGGTTTAGATTTTATGAGAGCAAAACAAATAAAAGCACAAATAAATAACACACAGGTAATTCCATAACACCAATTAGCATGAAAAGAATGATTATATCCATACAAAACACCTGCTATAACAGGGCCTAAAATAGAGCCAATGTGCCATGCGGTACTATTCCAAGTAGCAGATTGCGTATATAATTCACGAGGTATTATTTGGCTCATAAACGGGTGCGTACTCACTGCTAAAAATGAACGAATAATCCCAAACACAAATACAACAGCAAATAAGGCATACATTCCAAAACTATGAACCCAAGTAAATAATGAATTACTAAATCCAAATAAAAATAAAGATCCGATTAATAAAGCAGAACAACCAATTAATAAAATTCTTCTTCTACTGATGATATCCGCAATATGTCCCGAAAAAAAAGAGGTAGCAATAAATGGTAAAGCTTCTGTTAAACCAATCATACCTAAAATAATTTCTTCTTTTGAATACTCATAGTAAATCTGAAGATTTATCGTACTCATTTGCATCTGTATAGCAAGTGTTAAAAAGAAACGAGCAAACACAAACAAACGAAATTCTTTATGTTTTAATATTTGTAAGGAAGTGGAAAGTGACATGTTATACAAAAGTATTATTTTAATTATTATGAAAAAGCATTAATTTTAAGACAAATTGGAAGAATCTCAACATAAACATTTAACTATAAAATCTTGGGCCGAAGATGACCGCCCAAGAGAAAAATTAGTAACCAAAGGACGACAGTCTCTTTCGGATGCTGAGCTTTTGGCTATTCTTTTGGCATCAGGAAATAGAAATGAAACAGCTGTTCAATTAGCACAACGTATTTTAAAAGAAAATAAAAATTCTATCAATGAATTAGCAAAGCTTCAATTAAATGATTTAAAGAAATTTAAAGGTGTTGGTGAAGCTAAGGCGGTAACAATAGCTGCCGCTCTAGAAATTGGAAGAAGAAGAACGGATGAAACTATTGAAGAAAAAATAAAAATCACTTCCTCTAAACAAGCTTACAGCATTTTAAAATCTAAAATATCTGATTTGCCTCATGAAGAATTTTGGGTGTTATTTTTAACTAGAAGTAATACTGTTATAAAAACAGAATGCGTGAGTCGAGGCGGCGTAAGTGGCACTGTGGTAGATGTTCGTTTAATTTTAAAACCTGCTATTGAGTGTTTAGCAAGTTCTATTATCTTAGCACATAATCATCCTTCTGGAAATTTAAAACCAAGTCAAGAAGACTTACATTTAACTAAAAAAATAAAAGAAGCCTCTAAACTTGTTGATATTAGTTTGCAAGACCATTTAATTATTGGTGACCAAACATATTTGAGTTTTGCAGATGAGGGCATTTTATAAATAATATTATGATTAAAATAGTAACAATCATTGGAGCAAGACCTCAAATTATTAAAGCTGCTGCTTTAAGTAGAGCTATTAAAGATAAATTTTCAAATTCTATTTCCGAAATTATTGTTCATACAGGACAACATTACGACGAAAATATGAGTCAAGTGTTTTTTGATGAATTAGGAATACCAGCGCCAAATTACAATTTAAATGTGGGTAGCGGTAGTCACGGCAAACAAACTGCTACAATGATTGCAGGTATTGAGGAAATTTTAGTGAATGAAAAACCAAATGCCATTGTATTATATGGTGATACAAACTCAACATTAGCAGGAGCTATTGCTGCAAGTAAAATTCACGTACCTGTAGTTCATATTGAAGCGGGTTTGCGCTCATTTAACAAAGCAATGCCTGAAGAAGTAAATCGTATAATGTGTGATCACGTTTCAACACTATTGTTTTCGCCAACAAAAACTGGTTTTCAAAATTTATTAAACGAAGGATTTAAATCAAATAACACTAAACCATTCAATGCTAATAATCCAAAAATATATCATAGTGGTGATGTGATGTATGATAATAGCTTACACTTTAGTGAAGTTGCTGAGCTAAAAACAACTATTATTTCAAAAAATGATTTACAAAAAAATAATTTCATTTTAGCAACCATTCATCGCAATAACAATACAGATGAACCTATTAGATTAAATGCATTATTTAGTGCGCTTTATAAAATTAGCGAACAAAACAAATTAGATGTATTGTTGCCATTGCATCCACGAACTGCCAAATTATTAGAATTTAATTTAGACCAAGATTTGCATCAAAAAATTAAAGCTAGTTCGCATTTTAAAATTATTCCGCCAGTGTCGTTTTTAGAAATGATTGCTTTAGAAAAAAATTGTAAGATTGTGATGACAGATAGCGGTGGTGTGCAAAAAGAAGCCTTTTATTTTGAAAAGCCTTGCGTGATTTTGCGACCAGAAACAGAATGGGTAGAATTGGTAGAGTGTGGGACAGCTATAATTACAGATGCTGATGAGAAAAAAATCATTGATGCTTTTTTGATTTTAACTTCGAAAACAGATATGCAATTTCCTAAATTGTATGGTGATGGAAAAGCAGCAGAGTTTATTTGTGGAGAAATGCTAGAACATTTAGCTTATTAATTAGCTTTAAAAAGTCCGTATTTTAAGATGCAATAAATAGCTCTGAATCCGTCTTTCCAACCAATTTTTTTACCTTCTTCATAAGTGCGGCCATAATATGAAATACCAACTTCATAGATTCGGATATTTTCAATACGAGAAATTTTCGCAGTAACTTCTGGTTCAAACCCAAAACGTTTTTCTTTTAGTGTAAGTCCTTTAACTATGTCCCCTCTAAACAATTTGTAACATGTTTCCATATCTGTTAAATTAAGATTAGTAAACATATTAGACAAAGTGGTTAAAACTTTGTTTCCTATCGAATGCCAGAAAAACAATATTCTATGTGGTTTACCGCCAATAAATCTACTACCATAAACAACATCGGCCATGCCTAACAATATTGGCTTTAATAAGATATTATACTCTTCTGGATCATATTCTAAATCAGCATCCTGAATAATAATATAATCTCCTTTCGCTTCTTTGATACCTGTGTGAAGAGCGGCTCCCTTGCCTTTATTAAACTCGTGTTTATAGTACTGAATATTTAGTTCGGTGTGAGAATTTTTATAACTTATAATTGCTTCTTCAGTATTGTCTTTAGAAAAATCATTGACAATAATTATTTCCTTTTCAACCCCAACAGGTAAATTCACATCTTTAACTTTATCAAGAATTAAGTGTATGGTTTTGCCCTCATTGTAGGCAGGTATAACAATTGACAATATCATAAAACAAACCTACATATAAATATTAAAATAAAAAAAGATACTATTTAACGGATGCCTTTAAAGAAGTAAGCCATCCGTATTTTATGATACAATAAATTGCTCTAATGCCATCTTTCCAACCAATTTTTTTTCCCTCTAAATTAGTTCGAGGAATATAGGTAATTGGAACTTCTTTCCATTTTAAAGTTTTGATTTTTGCTAACTTAGCAGTAATCTCTGGCTCAAAACCAAATCTTTGCTCCTCTAATATTAATGATTGAAATACCTTAGTTGGAACCAATTTATAACATGTTTCCATGTCGGTGATTTGAAGATTAAATACAAAATTACTAAGCCAAGTTAAAAACCTATTTGCTAAATGACTAAGAGAAGTTTTTTGTTTTTGTTGGTTTAAAAACCTACTACCATAAACTATATCATAGCCTTCATTCAGTATTGGATTAATTAATATTTTAAACTCATCAGGATCAAGCTCTAAATCGGCATCTTGTATAATTGTATAATCTCCTTCTGCATATTTAATTCCAGTATGCAAAGCGCCACCTTTTCCTTTATTCACTTCATGATTAATCAGTCTAATATTAGAATTTGGAAAAGCTTTAATATACCTTTCTATTTCTTCTCTGCTAGCATCTGTTGACATATCATTAACTATAATGATTTCTTTTTCGATTCCATTTTGTAATTCAACTGCAGATACCTTCAATAAAACATCAAAAATGGTGTTTTTCTCATTAAAGACAGGTATGATAACAGATAATTTTTTCATTTAATAGAGGTCTAAACTAAGCAAAAAATCTCTATTATAGATATGTTTTTACATTTAAACTCCAATAACTTAACACAAAAGAATTATTCATCCCTTAAGCCATGTCGCCTATCTTCGTAATTAGGACTTTTAATTAATGATTGTAAATAAATTAAATCTTGTTTAGTATAATTCTTTTTAAGAAACGTGAATTGGTATGCCTCTTTTGTCATTCCATCCCAATGAATGATACGGTGCTTGTATAAATTAGATTGAAATACATTTAAAAAACAAAAAAATACACTTAATACAACACTGCTTGTAATAATAGTCTTTTTAAAGAGTGAAGAAGAGTAAATCTCAACAATCCAATTAATTACATACGCAAAGGGAATTGATAAGATTGAATAACTATGTATAAATGCCCTCATGCCAAAAGATCCTCCATAAGCCCAATCCCACCAACAAGATATTAGATATGTATTAAGAATAAAATATAATAAAACTGACCAAAAAATGAATTTGTTTTTTTTATACATTAAATAAAAGCCAGGTATTGAAAAAATTAAGATTGGCGTGTATATAAACAATCCTTTTTTAAAGCTAAAAAAGACATTCACTATTTGTGGATCCTTCCAAAAAAAACCTTCGGAATTACCGTATGAGAAAAATAAATAATTACCCGACTGTATCTTCCAATATATTAATTGAGGTACTATTGGCAACATAAATAAGATTAAGGTCAAAATCAAAAACCATTTTAAGGATATGATTTTTTTAAGTTTCTGAATTATTGATTTTTTATTGTTTACTCCAATTAACAATGGAAAAAGAAGCACTAAACATTCTGTTGGTCTTATTAAACAAATAAATCCTGCACATAACATAAACCAAAATAAACTGGCTTTTGAATCTGTATGATGCCATTTAATAACATGATACAAGAAAAATGAAATTAAGAAAAATAAAATTCCATGCACAGTTTCACTTTCTGAAACTGTATAATAAAACAAATTTGTAGCGAAAAACACAATAACTAAACTAATGGCAACTACTAAATCAGAAAACCACGTTAATAGCACTTTTCTTAAAAACCAAATTCCAAGTAGCACATATAAAATACAACCATAATGAATGCTCCAGGAATAAATAGCCTCATAACCTGATGAATTAGAACTTGAAAATAAATTAGCTATTAAGAAAAAGGGGGCGTAAAAAAATGCAACTCCATACGTAACTTTTGGAACGACATGATGAGTTGCCGTTTCCATCAACCAATAACTATGATTATTGTTATTAAAGTATATATCGTGATCAATAAAAAAAGCTACTAAATATGAGTAATACTGATTTACATCCATCACAAAAGGATGACCAGAAGGAACCCAATTAACAAAAAAAGGAGTGGCAAAAAAAACAAATACAGTAATGAATACAAATACAATATTGGAATAAAAGCTGTTTTGTTTGTTTATCATGATTACAGACAGTTAATGTCTACTTTTTAACTATAGTGTATTTTATATCATCAACAAAGTTTTCACCTTTGTCTGAGTTTGCAAATATTTTCAGATAACTTTTACCAGTTATGAAGGCTTTATCAACTTCTGTTACTATCGACATTTTAACCCAACCATTTTCGTCTTCCTCAAACTGATTTTTAAACACAACAAACCAAGCAATAATTGGCCCGTTATCATCAATTGAAACAGCTAAACCTAAATCCTTTGCTTCTTTTGACGTTTTAGCTTTACATTCAGCAATCACATAAAAATTCTCGTTGATATTTAAATCACTGATTGGTAAACCAAAGCCCCTTGAATAATAATTTTTATACCCAACGATACACGATTTTTTACTTTTATAACCAACATTAGCAATGACATTAGGATCTGAATCATCCTCAAACGAGAGAGTTTCAGTTTTAAGAACAAGATTATTCTTTAATAATCTTTCCATTTTTTTGTTATTAATGGTGGCCAAATCAGTTTCAAGAAATAAATCCCAAAATTTATCCTTGGTCATTTCATTCGGATCTAATAATAAATTAGAGTATTGATACGCCATTAATTGACTAAAAAACAAAAAGGGAAGACACAAAACCAAAACAACTTTTTTACTGACCACTGAAAGTTTAGAATAAAAAAACATCGTTATAATAATAAATATTGGAAAAAAATCTATGACCGGCCTGATACTTAAACCACCACCATACCACCAAGACCACCACGATGCGGTAACATAAATAAAAACAGAAAAAGAAATAAAAAATATTGTTTTTTTATACCAATTATTTTTTAAAACTAAAATAAAAATAATAGCCGCTAATAAAATTGGCACGTAAATAAACAAACCTTTTCTATAACTAAACAATACATTTAATATTTCAGGATGAGCAAAATTAAATGTTTCTCCTTCGTATGAGACAATATAGAAATCGCCTGTTTGGAGATAATAAAATGTAAATTGCAACAACACAGCTAATACATTTGCAAGTATAAATAAAACAACTCCTTTAAAATGCTTTACAAATAATGTTTTTAAAAACAGAAAGTATTCTGAAATAGTATTAAAAAAGAATGGCGTAAAAAGCACTACTACCACATTTACAGGTCTTATTAAAGCTACTAATCCAAAACACAATCCTAATATCAATAATTTTTTATTTGTTGTCTCTTCAACTAATCTCATGAAACAATACATGAACAATGTTATCGCAAAAAATGAGTAAACATGCGACATTGATGGTTCTTGAATGGTATAATGAAATAAGTTTGTTGCAAAGAAGAAGATGAGAGCAGCAACTACGCTTATTTTTTCGGGAACTGAAAAGAATTTTCCGATTTTTGAAATCAAAAAAACAGAAAGTAAATAATAAAATAACGCTGCAACAGTAACCAACATTAAAAAAGTATCGGTATAGCCATTTATCTCAGTACCCGCTATGGCAGAAATTACAATTCCCGTAAGAAAAAATGGCATCAAACAAACAGCTGTTCCGCAATAATATTTATTTAATGCTTTGCCTTTATAGGAATTTAAAACTAGAGGCCCTGGAGTATAAAATGGATTAATTTTATTTTCTTTATTATAATAAAAGCTATAACTAAAATCTTGATAAATAATTGCTGCTGGCAAATAGCAGTAATAACCTAAACCATCAGAAGAAACAGAATTTACTAATCCGTTTTGACGTTCATTTAAAAAACGCTGTGTTAAAACTATTAGAAATAGTCCGAAAAAAAGAAAAATATACTTTCTTTTCCATAACAAGCTTTTTATTTTATTGAACATATATTACAATACCATTTCAGAAATCTCTCCTTCAATTATCAATTTGCCAGCGGTAGCATTTTTAATTTGCTCAACGCTAACTCCTGGCGCTCTTTCTAATAAACGGAAACCTCCTTCTGATAGTATGTCTAAAACTGCTAATTCTGTCACAATTTTCTTAACGCATTTAATTCCTGTTAAAGGCAACTCACATTTAGGTAATAATTTTGATTCACCCGCTTTATTTACATGTTGCATAGCAACGATGATATTTTTAGCGCTCGCTACTAAATCCATTGCTCCTCCCATACCTTTCACCATTTTTCCAGGGATTTTCCAATTGGCAATATCTCCATTTTCACTCACTTCCATAGCTCCTAAAATGGTTAAATTCACTTTTTGAGCTCTAATCATACCAAAGCTCATGGCGCTATCAAAAATAGAAGAACCAGGCAATAAGGTAACGGTTTGCTTACCTGCATTAATTAAATCGGCATCCTCTTGTCCTTCAAATGGAAATGGTCCCATACCTAAAATACCATTTTCAGATTGTAGAACTACATTTACACCTTCTGGAATGTAATTTGCTACTAATGTAGGAATACCAATTCCTAAATTAACATACATACCATCCTTTACTTCTCGAGCTATTCTTTTAGCGATGCCGTTTTTATCTAACATAATTGAGTTGAATTTATTGCACAGCGAAAATAACTAAAAAAATGGGACATCACAAACCCGTTTTAAAGACATAAATAGACCCTTGTTACTAAAAAAAGGATAGTTACAATAACAAAAATTACTTCTTTACAATTTTTTCTATTTTATATAATGATAATTCTAAATCATCGCAATCTAGGGTTGATTTTGCACTTGAATTATAGGAATACATCTTAATAATCATCCCGGGCATATCAATTAAAACTCCAGGAAATAAAACGCTATCAATCACATTTACCCATTTATTAGGTTCTTTAATATGTTCTTTAAAATCAACCTGAACCCAATCCATACAATTTCCCTTGCCATCCTCTAATGAAAAAGCATATTTTTTATCGCTCACAATATCACCAACCCTTACCCACATATTAATTTTTACTCTTATTGTTTTTTCAATTAAACTATCAGGCATGTTATAGGTCATTCCTATTCCATAAATATTGGCGCTATCAGCTCTAGAAAAATAATTACCAGAATGTGCATCTCCTTCAGTTCTATTTGCACCAGTAGGAGCTTCTAGATTAATATAAGTTTTTTCTAAAAATGTAATTTTTTCATTTCTTGGAGGATCACAGGAAACAAGCAAAAATGGAAGAAAAAAAACAAAAACATTTTTTACTAAATCTATTATTTTCATGAAGTTTAACTATTAAATAAAATGCTACTTTTGGTAAAAATAGTTTAATTTAAACTTATATCAGAAATATTTTACAATCATGAATATCGTAAATGTCTCATCTATTCGTCAGTTTAATA
The DNA here is from genome assembly GCA_002420145.1 of Bacteroidetes bacterium UBA5697. Taxonomy (GTDB): domain Bacteria; phylum Bacteroidota; class Bacteroidia; order B-17B0; family Aurantibacillaceae; genus UBA4416. The sequence goes on along the minus strand of DIHL01000023.1, from coordinate 375,329 downwards.
TTTCTGCCTTTATTACAAAGCATAAATACTTATTGGCATTTATAATATTTGCTAGCTACCTATGGCTTAGTATGTATAAAATTGGGCAAAATAGCTTATGGTATGACGAAGTTTATAGTGTTGATGTTGCAAAAAATTCTATTAAAGAAATCATAAAGAACTACTTTAAAGAGGATGTAAATCCTCCTTTATACCTTATTATACTTCATTATTGGATGAATTTATTTGGAGAATCTGAAACAGTGCTAAGGTCTTTATCCGCAGTTTCGGTAAGTATTGCAAGTGCCGTATTCTTCCTATTTGCAAATCGTTTTTTTAACTGGCAAACAGCTATATTTTCGGTATTCCTATTTTTTGCATCTAACGAAATTTACTATTACTCTGAGGAAGGTCGAACCTATGGTTTAATTATTCTATCATGTACTTTATCCCTATTCGCTTTCATGAGTTTCATTGAAAAGCCTACCTTCATAACTGCCCTCTTATTAGGCATTTTCAATACTGTCATTTTTCATTTACATACCATCGCCAGTCTTTTCTTTGTTGGGCAAATAATCCTTATTTTTTTATTAGCATTTAATAAAGATTTATTGATCAAAAAAAACAAAAGCCAACTATCGTTTTTAGGCTACAGTTTAAAACACATATTTTATTATTTAATTTCTTGGATAATTTTTGGGCTTTTCTTTTTAATATGGAAGGAACGATTTTTTGAATTGGTTTCACAAGAAAAGGGTGGCTTTTGGCTTGCTAAACCGTCTATTGAGGAGTTTTATAAATGTTTATATGAGTTTCATAATTCGAAAGAGCTATTTTTTGTTTCAATTGGATTGTTTTTGATTTCACTACTCATTATTATTTTCTTTAAAAAATTCAGAGAACCTGGGTTTAATTATAAGTTGATTATTATCCCGCTAGCTATTGGCCCTTTCTTAATGTGTTTAAACTACTATATATCCATTCATTCTACTCCTGTGTTTTTAAAACGATATATATTATTTACTCTTCTTGGATTTATATTATCATATGCTTATGTTTTTTCTATGCTTAAAATAAACTTTAAAATAAAATTCAGTCTGTTTTTTATTTTAATTCTGTTTTTGGCAAATAAAATGAGCTTTCCAAGAGAGTCGTGGTATGATTTTGAGAATGGTGTAGAATTTCTTAAAAAAGTTGAAAACAAAAGAACCTATATTTCCACAGATATGCCTGCACTTTATGCTTACTATTTAGATAAGAAAAATATTTTCAATGCTGAGAACAAAGCTGCAAGGTTTAAACTTCTATCAAAACATGGCATTTATATGCAAAGTGGGGATTTGAATTGGCCCAATACTCTTGACTATTCAAAGTACGATGATATCTATTATACACATGTTTTTGACGCTTACTACGATCCTGAAAAACAAGTTGAAAAACAACTAAAGAGTAGATTAATTTTAATAGAGGAAATTCCAATTAAAGGTATGCAAATCTCTCATTACAAAGTTCCTGTTAACAGAGATAGTGTTATAAATACAGTAAAGGATTATATTAAAAACGATAAGTCTTGGTATGATCAAGTTATTGTTAAATCTAAAGAAAGAAAAATATCAATAGATTCAATGATAACATTGGATGCTATTTGGACTTATGACCAAACTTATAAAGCTAAAAAATAATTAGCCTCTTTTTCTAACCGTAACTTGCTCAATACGTTTTTCGTAATTCTGTCCTTGAAAAACACGATGAACATAAATTCCAGGAGTGTGAATTTGATCAGGATCTAACTGACCAACCTCAACTAATTCTTCAACCTCAGCAATAGTTATTTTACCAGCCATTGCCATCATAGGATTAAAATTACGAGCCGTTGAACGGAAAATTAAATTTCCAGCTGTATCACCCTTCCAAGCTTTTACAATAGCAAAATCTGCTTCAAACGCTTTTTCTTCCAAATATTCTTTGGTTTCACCATTATAAGTAAACGTTCTCACTGATTTTCCAATAGCAACTTCAGTTCCAACTCCAGCAGGCGTATAAATAACTGGCATTCCGTAACCTGCAGCCAAACAACGAGTAGCTAAAGTTCCTTGAGGGATTAACTCCACTTCAAGTTCGCCACTAAGCATTTGTCTTTCAAATTCAGCATTTTCTCCAACATAAGAAGAAATCATTTTTTTGATTTGTTTAGTTTGCAATAACAAACCTAATCCAAAATCATCAACACCTGCATTATTGCTAATACAAGTTAATCCTTTTACATTTTTATTTACTAAAGCAGAAATACAATTTTCTGGAATACCACATAAACCAAAACCACCAACCAATAAGGTCATATTATCCTTAATGTCTTTTACTGCTTCTTCAGCATTTTTTACAACTCTATTAATCATACTTAATATTTATTAGGCTGTTACTATTTTCAACTACTCTTAATTTTTCGCTAATTTAGCCAAATAAATTATATCTTATATAAAGATTTTAGAGATTGTTTAGTCATTTCATGCATGAAAGAAAAATCATTAAATAACAGCATAAACAGCTTCATCTTTATATCTAGTGTTTTTCTGTTAATATACTCTGGCTATAGGTCAGCCACCTTATCGTTTACCCACGATGAGAGTTTTTCCTTTATAAAATATGTTCATTTTTCGGTTTGGGATATTATTACATATAAGGTTGATCCAGTAATTGCTAATAACCACATTTTAAATACACTTTGTATGAAATGGCAAAGTTCTTTATTTGGCAATAGCGAATTTTCATTACGATTACACAGCTGGATTTCCCATGTTTTATATCTAGTCTTTAGTTATTTAATTTTAAAAGAAACAAAATCAAAATCAGTTCTTGTATTTGGTTTTATACTTCTAAATTTTAATCCTTATTTACTAGACTTTTTTTCTTCGGCAAGAGGCTATGCTCTTTCAATTTCTTTGATGCTAATTAGTGTTTTTTATTTTATAAAGTTCTATTATACATCTTTAATAAAGTACGCTTATATCAGTCTCTTAGTTTCTATTTTATCTGTACTAGCAAACTTTGTGATAATCAGTTATTCGGCAGCACTCATTGTGATTTTTGAGTTTATTATTTTAAAGAACAACAAAACTATTGGTGCAATTTTTAAAAAAAACACACCAATTATTATAACCCTTATTGCTTTGTTTTTAATTTATATTGGCCCAATAAAAATACTCTCCGACAATAATCAGCTTAATTTTGAAAGCGATAGCAGCAAGGGATTTGATACCGTAATTACTAGTGTTATTTGTTATCTATATGCTTCATTTTACTATGAATATCTTTTGATGTTTTTTCAATCGCTCGTTTTATTTACCGCTGTAGGCTTTATTATCATCTTTCTTTTACAGTTGAAATACAAAACCACAAACGCATTTAGTTATATCTCCATTATTTTATTTCTTATCCTAATTTTCAATTCCTTACAACATTTTTTATTAGGAAGTAGTTATTTTAGAGAGCGCTTTGCTCTATTTCTTGTCCCATTATTTTTTATTACGTTTCTTTCTATCATATTATTTTTAAAAAGCAAACATGCTTTCTTTAATGCATTTGGCTCAACAGCTTTAATCTCAGTAGTAATAGCTTCTATTATCATTTTTTCTAGCTCAGTAAATCTAACTTACAATATTACTTGGAGATACGACTGCGACACTAAAAACATGCTGAATGATTTATCATTAAAGAAAAAATCAGATTCAAAAATTAAACTTGGGATTACCTGGTTATTTGAACCTACTATAAATTTTTACCGAGAAACAACTCATTTAAATTGGCTTGAACCCGTAAATAGAGATGGCTTAACTGGTGATTATGATTATTTTTATGTGGAGTCAAATGATTTAAATTCATTTGATACAACAAACAAAACACTTTTAAAAACTTATCCCTTTTCGGGAGCTACTTTATTTAAAAAACGAAATAAGGATTAATTACTTCCTCCGTCAAAATCTAAATTTTCCATCGGAATATCCTTCGCAGACTGAGCATCAAAAGCACTACAATCTAATTGTACATCACCCATACTTGAAGGTTTAACAAAACCGTTTTTTGAAATTTTTAAATTAGGATCAGCATATACTTTTTGAAAAAACTTACCCCAAATCGGCAAAGCCATACTAGCGCCTTGTCCTTCGTTGGTTGAATTAAAATGCACACTTCGTTCTTCTCCACCTACCCAGCAACCTGCTACTAAATCAGGTGTTAATCCCATAAACCAACCATCGGCATTATTTTGAGTAGTGCCAGTTTTTCCTGCTATTTCATTACGCAAGTTATATCTAAATCTTAAACGTTGTCCCGTACCATAATCTACAACGCCTCTCATTAACTGAATCATGGCGTAAGCTTTTTCTTCACTGAATACCTCATCTGTTTCTGGAAAAAACTCTTCTAATACTTTTCCATTTTTATCTTCAATACGAGTAATAAATGTAGGCTGTATGTAAGTGCCTTTATTTGCGAACGTGGCATTAGCAGCCACCATTTCAAATACTGAAATATCAGGAGTACCCAAACAAATAGATGGAACAGCATCTATTGGAGATGTAATGCCAAGACGTCGAACTAAAGTCACTAAAGCTTCCGGCGGAAATTGTTTCATTACCCAAGCTGTCACATAATTAATTGATCCTGCTAAAGCATATCGCAACGTTACCATTTTTCCTGTTCCTTTATCACCATCTGAGTTATCAGGACACCAAGCTGGTTGATCAGGAATTTCGATACATGTTCTTACATTAGGAACTTGATAACATGGAGAGTAGCCTTCTTGAATAGCCATGGCATATACAAATGGTTTAAAAGTGGAACCTACTTGTCTTCTTCCAACCTTTGCATGATCAAATTTAAAATGTCTGTGATTTACCCCTCCAACCCAAGCTTTTACATATCCTGTAGTTGGCTCAATAGAAACAAAACCAGTGTGTAAAAAACTCTTGTAATAACGGATGCTGTCCCATGGCGACATTGTAGTGTCTATATCTCCACGTAAACTATAAACAGTCATTGAAACAGGTTTTTTAAACTCTGCTACAATTTGTTCTTTTGATAAGCCTGCATTTTTTAATGAACGATATCTGTCACTTCGTTTCATTGAACTCATCATGATGTTTTCAATTTGTTCTTTATTCACGTTCCATGCAAAAGGAGCATTCTTTTTTGTTTTACATTCTTTAGTAAACATTTTTTGTAAATCGGTCATATGCTCATTTACTGCTTCTTCAGCATATTGTTGCATACGAGAATCAATTGTTGTGTAAATCTTTAAACCATCTTTATAAATATTATAAGGCTTATTTGTTTCGGGATTAATGTGTTTTGCGCACCATTCTTTTAAAAAATATTCTCTTAAATATTCTCTAAAATAAGGAGCCAATCCATCATTATGATCTTCGGGATGATAAATAATTCCTAATGGCAATTTTTTTAAACTATCATATTTTTCTTTGGTTAAAAAACCATTTACAACCATTTGCATCATTACCACATTTCTTCTGTGCAGGGTAGTATCTGCTTTTTTAATGGGATTAAATAGTGAAGGGTTTTTCGCCATCCCAATAAGCATTGCTGCTTGTTGAACTTCTAAACTATCTTGACTTCTATTAAAATATATTTGCGCTGCCGATTTAACTCCAACTGCTTGATTTAAGAAGTCAAACTTATTTAAGTATAAGGCTAGGATTTCATCTTTGGTATAATTTCTCTCTAAACGAGCTGCGATAACCCATTCTTTCAATTTTTGCAATACCATTTTAGGCTTACTTAATTTTTGACGAGGGAACATCATTTTGGCTAATTGTTGTGACAATGTGCTACCTCCACCACTACTTGATTTACCTGTTAAAGCTCCAAATACTGCTCTTCCTAGCGCTCTTACATCTACACCACTATGATCGTGAAAACGAGCGTCTTCGGTAGCAATCAAGGCATCTATTAAATCTTTGTCTAGCTCATAATATTTAACGCTCACCCTATTCTCGGCATAATACTTCCCCAAGGTTTTCATGTCACTACTATAAATAACAGTAGCTAAATTACTTTTAGGGTTTTGAAGTTCGGCAACACTTGGTAAATCAGTAAATACTTCGAGAGATATAAAACTCACTAGTAAAAATAGAATGATAAATGGCGACCATACTAAAAGCCACGTAAAACAGATATATTTTGAAGTTGTATTAGACATATTGTATTATAGCAACAAAGTTAACTTAAAAGCTTAGAATCAAAAAAAATTAAGAAATATTAATAGAAATCCAATAAATCGACATTTTTAACACACGAATATGATATTTATGAAACGTAAAACTATTGCAAAATAGAAAAAAATAGACTAAATTTGATGAGTATTAAAATACTGAGAATAGGTAAGTTAATTTTAACTTACTGCATTTCTTCAAAAATACTACAATTTTATAACGGATTAAATATAATTAATATCATGAAAAAACATTTACTGTTTCCTATTGTAATTTTAGCTACAATTTTTAATTACAATTCCTTTTCACAAAATAATGAGCCTAAAAAGGGTGATGCTTATCATTTTGACGAGAAAGCTGCTTACGAGCAGGCTAAAGCTAAGGGAATAAAGGCTTCCGACATAAAAGGATATGTTGAATTCTTAAAAAATGATTTTAAATCACACCAAGATTTAGCTAAACAGGGACATAAACATAGTCCTTATGAAGTAGCTGGAACACCTGGGATTCAAGAAACGGTAATCTATTTAGAACCGAATAAACCTATGAGTTTAGGTTGTCCTAATATGGGTTTTGAACAATACAACTTTAATGGTTGGACCGGTGGAATTGGAACTGTTTCTACAGGTGCCGCTGGGGGCAATCCTAATTACACATCAACAGGAACGGCAATTGTAAATACAGCTGGAAACAATGTTCCTTCTACGAATACTATTAATTATCATACAATATTATCACTTCCTCCTGTAGACCCTAATTTACCTACTATTAATGGATATGATGAGAATGCATGTAGAGCAGCTGGAACTCAAACACTCTCTGATATTCCTCTTGTAAGTCCTTTTAGTTTTGACCCTGTATCTGTTCGTATGAATGGAACTAATGCTAACTACAGAGCTTGTAGATTAAAATACATTACCACTTCTTCTTCTACAAATCAAAGATTATCATTTAGCTATGCTGTTGTTCTTCAAAATCCAAGTGGACATTTAGTAAATGAATCTCCTTATTTTAAAGTTGAAGTGAAAAATGAAGCTACTGGAACAATATTACCAGGTTGTACATCATATACATTTAACCCTAAATCAACCTCTCCTTCAGATTCATTAAAACAATCTGTTGTTGGTAGCGCTTTTGATCCCACTTTTTATAGAAAATGGCAATATTACTCAGTAGATTTATCAAGCTTACCTTTAGGCACAAGTGTTTCAATTAATTTTGAAGTGGGCGGCTGTACACAAAGTGGGCACTGGGGTTATGCTTATGTTGATGCAGAATGTGGCGGAGTTGGTACTCCTTACGCAAATATGTGCTCTGGATCCAACTTTGCAACTTTAATTGCTCCAACGGGATTTACTTCTTATCAATGGTATGGTCCTTCTGGTTTAATTCCAGGTGCGACAAACGACACTTTATTTCAGGGCCCTCCTACTGGTCCAACCCCTGCTCCAGGAACAACTTATACTGTAAGTATGGTTTCTCCAGGAGGTTGTGTATTAAATCAAACAGTAAGTATTAATTATACTACTGTAAATATTATTAATTTAAATTCTACAAGTTCTTGTCCTGGCGGAAACTCAGGAACCGCATATGTACAAGCATCTGGTAGTAATGGAGTTTATACTTACTCTTGGACAAACACAGGAACAGGTGCACCTGCTGGAACTTCTCAAACAGTTACTGGTTTAGCTCCTGGAACATATAGCGTTTTAGTTTCATCAACAACCTGTGGGCAAGCGTCAGCTAATTTATCTGTTGGCGTATCTCCTCCCTTCTTTGTTGCACAAAACAAACCATTTTGTGGAAATGCGACAATAATACCTCAACCAGGCGGTTCTAACTATACTTGGTATCAAAATTCTGTTGTTATACCAGCTCCTGTTGGCTCAAATGACACTCTTTATGTAAACAATGCTATAAATAATGACATATATACTGTTGTATATAACAATGCACAAGGATGTAGAGATTCGATAAAATACACTTTAACTTTAGTAGCTGGAGGAAGCTCTTATTTCTCTAATATTAATAATGTTTGTCCTGGCAACACTAATGGAACAACTCAATTAAATTTATCAACACCATTCTCTGCTCCTTACAGTTATGTAGTAACAGGTCCAACTAGCTCTAGTGTAGTAACTTCTACAACTACAAGTGCTACAACACTTAACCTAACATCCTTAGCTCCTGGAACATATACTGCTGTGATTAATGATGGGGTTTGTATTTACAACAATACAGTAACTATAGGCGTTATACCAACCGATTTTACAATAACTCCAACAAATACTGTTTTATGTTATCCTGAAGCAGCAACTGTGAATTTTGATTTCGGAGAAACTGCACCAAGTGTTTGTGGATTATCTACAACTGGCGGCTGTGCATCTCCTAGCTCAACACAAATGGGCTTTGGAACAAATGTAAACACTACTACAAGTTATCCTGCAATATACGGTAATTGGTATAGAAATACACGTCACCAAATTTTATACAGAGCAAGTGAGTTAATTGCAGCAGGTATTACTGCTGGAAAAATATCAAGTATTTCTTTTAATATCACTACAATTAACGGGACTACTTCATATCCTGACTTCAGTATTAAATTAAAGTGTACAAATGTTCAAGATTTGTCTACAACAGCGTTTGACCAAGTTGGTTTAACTCAAGTGTACAATGCATCTTCTATAAATATTACAACAGGATGGAATACCTATACTTTTGGAACTCCATACGAATGGGATGGCGTATCAAATTTATTAATTGATGTTTGTAATAGTCAAACAATGCCATCATATACACAAAATTCATCTTCTCCATATACTATTACACCATTTGCATCCGTTAGATGGTATAACTCTGATGGAACAGTTGCTTGTCCAATTGCTACAGGTTCATCGTTTGCTCCAAATAACACATACAGACCAAATATTAAATTTGAACATTGTGGAGCATCTAATCCATCAAGTTACACAGTTGCTGTATCTGCAAACGGAACAATTACAACTAACTATGCTAATGATTCTCTAAAAGTTACTCCAGTGAGTATGCCTATAGGTAATGGATCTGTGGTTTATACATTCTCTGTTACTAACCCAGTTGGTGGATGTGTGGCTACTCAAACCTTAGAGGTTTTATACCCACCATTAACTACTAGCATTACAACTGCAGCTACTAATACAACATTATGTGAAGGAGATAACACTTTATTATCTGTAGGTGGTGCATCCAATTACAATTGGTATTATCAACAAGGAACTACTTTGGTTCCTATTTCAACCTCTGATACAATTACTGTTGTTCCACCTGCTATAGGAACAAATACATATGTTGTAACTGGTTACGCTCCATGTCCTAGTAGCACTCCTGACACAAAAACAATTACAGTAAGTGTTACACCAAAAACTAGTTTATTTGTATCGCCAATGCAAGACATTACAAAATGTATGAATAGAGCATTTGTTTTAACTACAGGCGTTGGATCAACCATTCCTAGTAACCAAGGAACTCCATATTCATATTCATGGACGACGTTGCCTGCAAACATGCCAGCACCAGGAGCAACTAACTCTCCTAGTTATACTGTGAATAGTAATACAACTTCTACTTTTGTAGTTACTGTTAGTGGAGTTTGTGCTTATCCTACTTCTGATACAGTTGTTGTATCAAACTTTGTTGATGACTTAGGTATTGCTATTAATGACTCTTCATCAGCTTGTGCAGGTACTCCTTTTGTTTTAAATGCATTAGCAAGTGGTGGATATCCAGCATATAACTATCAATGGACTATGGTTCCGGGAACGAATGTAATTTCTAATACTTCTGTTTTAGAATATATTAGCCCTGATATGGAAGGAAATTACACATTTGTTGTAGTAGTTGGTGATAGTTGTGGATATAATAGAACAACCTATCAAGTAATCAATGTTCTTCCGCCTTGCGCAGTTGAAATTCCAAATATTATCACGCCAAATGGTGATGGAGCTAATGATTTCTTTAAAATTAAAAACATAGAACATCATCCAAACACTAATGTTACCATCTTTGATAGATGGGGTATAAAAGTTTATGAAAACCCTAACTATAACAACGAATGGAATGGTGCAGGAGTTTCTGATGGAACATTCTTCTATGTCATTGATGTTCCTGATGATAAAAAATACAGTGGATTTATAAGCGTATTTAAAGGAAAATAAATACAGAAACAAAATAAAAAAAGCTCTTACGATGTAAGAGCTTTTTTTATTTAATTAATATTAGATTATTATACTGATTTTTTTTCTCTGTTCATTCGAATAACATTTGCTAAAGATTTCAAGGCCCTATCATGTCTCTTAACAAATGGATTTTCTAAATCCCAAACATATCCAGCTAATACAGAGCATATTTGTTTCTTAATTTCAGGGTCTGGATTTTCGGAAAAGAAAATTTCATGTAAATCTCCTTCATACCAACCTGCTACATACGACCTAAATGTATTAATACCTTGCATCATGTAATCGGTATAATCTTTTTGCCAATCTACTTTGTTTCCTTTTAGAGTTTCACAAACTAATTTAGCAGCTTTGTTTCCTGATTCCATGGCAAATGTAACTCCCGAAGAAAAAACTGGGTCTAAAAATTCAGTTGCATTTCCACAAAGCACAAAACCTTCCCCGTATAACTGTTTTGTTGAAATAGCATATCCTTCAATAGTTCTAGGGTCAAACATCATCTCTGCTCCCTCAAAACGATTTTTTGTATGAATATCTGCAGCTATAATTTCCTTCATTCGTTCTTTTGCATCTTCTGGGAAATCTTTAAAGAATTCAGGGTCTGCTACAAAACCAACTGAGGTAATGCCATTTGAAAAAGGAATAATCCAAATCCATGTGCGTTGCTGATGAACTACAACCGTGATCCGATTTCCATCAATACCATCTGGACGTTTTAAGTCTTTGAAATGAGTGAAATGCGTTTTGCGAGGTTCGAAATTAGATGGTTTATCTAAACCAAACATACGAGGAATAACTCTTCCGTAACCACTGGCATCAACAATAAACTTAGCTTCTATTTGTTGTTGTTCTCCATTTTTATTTACAACGTTAGTAACTGAATCTGTTCCATTAAATTTAATATCCGTTACAGTCATTTCATGCTCTACATCAACACCCATTGACGCCGCTGTTTCAGATAGTATTTTATCAAATTGCCCACGAGGCACTTGCCATGTCCAATTCCAACCTTTACTAAATTGATCTGTAAAATTAAAATCACATACTTCGTTTCCACGAACAAACTTAGCTCCAAATTTTTCTTGAAACCCAGCTTTCTTAACAGCTTCTAACAACCCTGCTTCTTCCAAATGATCCATTACTCTTGGCAACAAACTTTCACCAATTACAAAACGAGGAAATTTTTCTTTTTCTACTACCTTAACTTTATATCCAGCCTTATTAATCATACTAGCAGCTATTGATCCCGCAGGACCAGCACCAATAACTAGAACATCTACTTTTGTAGTTTGCATACTTTTAAATTTAAGTAAATTTACATTGTTTTTAACAAGTAATGTCACTTGTCATCATATTTTTTTGTAAGACTAACATATCAAGTAAACTAGGAGTTTACATAGTTTTCGTTTAACGATTTAACTGATAAATTTTGCCAGGAAGGGACTTAATGACGTTCGAAAATTCTAGCTGTAATAGAAATGTTGAAGTTTTACTAATTGAAAAATTTGTTGCGTAGCAAATCTCATCGATATGCATTTGGTTTTTATTATCAAACGCTTTAACAATTAATTGCTCATCTGAAGTTAGATTAATTAATAAAGGAATTTGCGTATTCTTTTTCGTTTTTACTTCTTCATTCCAATTCATGATATACAACAAATCCGCTGCACTTTCAATTAAATTAGCACGATGCGATTTTATTAAACCATTACAACCTTCGCTTAATACATCATTAGCTTTGCCTGGATATGCAAAAATATCTTTGTTATAGGAATTGGCAATAGTTGCTGTAATTAAACTTCCTCCTCCTCGCTTTGATTCAACAACCACTAGTGCATCGCACATACCAGCAACAATTCTGTTTCTTTTTGGAAAATTTTCTTTGTCAGGATTTGTTTCACTTAAAAATTCAGTTAATAACCCGCCTTGTTCTGTCATTTTTTTGGCGAAGTTAGAATGCACAGATGGATATACCCTATCCAAACCATGAGCTAAAACACCAACTGTATTTAATCCATTTTCTAATGATTCTTTATGGGCAGTAATATCAATGCCATAAGCTAAACCACTTACAACTAAACATCCACTATCAGATAAATCTTGAATTAATTTCTCTGCCATTAATTTTCCATAAGCAGATGGAGTTCTTGTGCCAACCACTGCAATCACCTTTTCAACATTTAAATCAGCATTACCTTTATAGTAAAGCATAACGGGACTGTCATTGCAATTCTTTAATCGTTGAGGGAAATTTTTATCTGTAAAAAATAATGGCGTAATTGTTTTTTCTTCGATAAACTTTAACTCCTTTTCAGCACGCAACAATACTGATTTGCTATTTAAAATAGCCGATGAAGTATAAGTTCCAATACCTGGAATCTTTTCCAGTTGCACTTTTTTTGTTTTAAAAACTTGTTCTGCACTTCCACAATATGCTACTAAATTTTTAGCCAACACATCTCCCACTCCATCTAATAAAGTTAGACCTATTTGGTATGTTAAATCGACAGAGTTCATTTGTTAAATAATAGTTAATTATTATATTGTGTTCGTAAAAATAAACAGATAATGATTAAGAACGTCAAATATATTTTAACAGGTGTCTTTTTTTATACATGTGAGATTTATGCTCAAACTTTGGGTGTGGTGAAAGGGGTTGTTAAAGACAAATCCAATAACGAATCATTACCTGGAGCTGTGGTTGTTATAGATAAAACAAAAGGCGTGGCTGCAGATTTAGATGGAATATTTTATATAAACACCACAGAAGGTACACATACATTAGATTGCGATTTAGTTGGTTATAAAAAATATACAGAAACAATTACCGTAAAAGGTAATGATACCACTACAGTTACTATTTTATTAGGCAATGGCAATCAATTATTGGATGAGGTAGTCATATCGGCTGGTAGATTTGAGCAAAAATTATCGGATGTGACGGTGAGTATGGAAGTTATAAAACCTGCTTTAATAGAAAATAAGGCGTCTCAAAGTTTAGATATTATTATGAATCAGGTGCCTGGCGTTGTGGTATCTGACGGACAAGCCAGTATTAGGGGTGGAAGTGGTTATAGCTACGGAGCAGGAACGCGTGTTTTAATGTTGGTAGATGAAATGCCTATGATTAGTGCTGATGCTGCTGATATTAAATGGAATTATTTGCCACTTGAAAATTTAGAGCAAGTAGAGGTTATTAAAGGAGCGGCTTCTGCTTTATTTGGTTCTTCGGCCATGAATGGGGTTATTAATATGAGAACCGCCTATGCCAAAGATAAACCACAAACAACCGTTTCTTTATTTGGCGCTACTTATGATGCTCCAAGAAATACAAGCTATAAATGGTGGAAAGGAACAAGTCAAACGCAAAGTGGTGTTAACTTTTCTCATTCCGAAAAACTAGGACAGTTAGATTTAGTATTAGGTGGTCATATGTTTAACGACGAAGGTTATCGTTACCTGGAAACAGAAAAACGCGGGCGATTTAATATTAATCTTCGTTACAATTTCAAAAAAATTCCTGGCTTAGCTATCGGTTTAAACACAAATATGATGGAAACAAGAGGTGGTTTATTTTTCCTATGGCAAAATGCAGATTCTGTTTATCACCCTCAAGGATTAAATATCCAACGCTTTTCCAATCAGCGTGTTAATGTTGATCCATTTATTAATTATTATTCAAAAAAAGGTGGCAAATATAGTTTACGTTCGAGATACTATTTAACCAATAATAACAATGATAAAAACCAAGGCTCGAGAGCAGAATTGTATTACAATGAATTTCAATATCAAAAACGTTTCAAAAATAACTTTACCATGACCTATGGTGTTGTTTATATGGAACAACAAGTTATTGCCGATTCGCTTTATGGAAGACATTCAGGAAAAAATTATGCAGGTTACGCTCAATTTGATTATAAGTTCAAAAAACTCACAACCTCTTTAGGATTAAGAGGAGAGTATAATAGCGTAGATACATCTTATACTCGAGGTTATTTAACTAAAAAAATAAATAATCTTCCTTTTCAACCTGTATTTAGAGCTGGTTTAAATTATCATTTACTGGAATATACCTTTATTAGAGCTTCTTTTGGGCAAGGCTACAGATTTCCAACCATTGCAGAAAAGTATGTTAGCACGAGTGTAAGTGCCTTGCAAATTTATCCAAATGCCTCACTGCAACCAGAACGTGGATGGAGTGCTGAAATTGGTATTAAACAAGGATTTAAATTATTTAACTTCAAAGGGTTCTTAGATATTGCTGGTTTTTGGACAGAATACCAAGATATGGTAGAGTTTGCTTTTGATATTTACGGACCAAAAACAGGAATCTTTTATCAAGACAGACAATATGCAGGATTTAAATCGCAAAATGTAGGAAGTGCACGAATTAATGGTGTTGATGCTTCTATTACAGGAACAGGTAAAATGGGGCCAATTAATGTGACAACTTTAATTGGCTTTACTTATACTAATCCTATTTACCTAAATTACGATCCTAAAAAAGATACATTAGGCATTGAAGGATTAAAAGTTTTGAAATATAGAAACCAACAGTTATTTAAAGCCGATATTCAATTAGACTATAAAAAAATATCATTTGGTTGGAGTACACGTTTTTATAGTTTAATGGAAAATGTTGACAGACGTTTTGTGCAAAGTGTATTACACGAATACAGCGAACCTCAAAACGGCATTTATTGGGATAGTATTCCTTCTACTTATATTTTACCTGGTTTACCAGAATATAGAGACACTCATAAAAATTCGGTTTCTATAAAAATGAATGGTAAAGAAATTATTGGTTGGACTGGAGATTGGATTCATGATTTTAGAGTTTCATATCAAGTTTCGAAAACATTAAAAACTTCGTTAATTATAAATAATGCTCTTAATGCAGAATATAGTTTGAGGCCAGGAGATGTGAGAGCTCCACGAATGTTTTTACTGCAACTTATGCTTAAAATATAATTTTATTTAGCATTTTTTTACAACCACATAGCTTGAATATATAGTACCTTTACAACAAAAAATAAATAATGGAAAATAATTTTAGAAATACGAATTTAAACGATATTGAAAGTGCAACGATTGTAAACGAAAGATCTCTTTTTGCATCTGTATTTACATGGATGTTTTTAGCATTAGCTGTTACAACCGTTTGTTCGTTATTATTTGCATATAATCCAGATTTAGGGCAATTACTTTACAAGTATGATGAATTTGGTAACAGAATCGGAACATCGATGATTGGCTGGGTAGTGATGTTAGCGCCACTTGGCTTAGTATTAGTAATGAATTTTGCTTTTAATAAACTATCCTTTGTAGCTTTAATGGGAATATTTTTTGGATTCTCTGCATTGATGGGAATTAGCTTAAGTTCTATCTTTTTAGTTTACAGATTAGATTCTATAGGTGTTGTATTTGCTAGTACTTCTGCATTATTTGGTATAATGGCGGTAGCGGGTTATACTACAAAAACTGATTTAACCAAAATGGGTTCTTTGTTAATGATTGGATTAATTGGAATAGTTATCTCTTCATTAATTAACATGTTTATGCGTAGCGACACAATGGGTTATATCATTAGTATTATCAGTGTGATTGTGTTTACAGGATTAACCGCTTATGATGTTCAAAAAATAAAAGCATTAGCTCAAGCAAATGATGGCTCTTCAGACTTCAAGAAAATGGGAGTAATGGGTGCCTTAACTTTATATCTTGATTTCATCAATTTATTTTTATCTCTATTGCGTTTATTTGGCAAAAGAGACTAATCAATAATTTAATACTATTAAAAAGCCTTTGTAAAAATTACAAAGGCTTTTTATTTTTCTCTTCAATCCATCGCGACATGTATTTTGTCCCAGAAATAGTATGGTGCATTAACATCGAACCTAAAAAGTTTTTTTGGCGATGTAATGCTAAATTATTTTGGATACTGTATATCTTTTGTATTAATAATTTTGCCTGACTATCTTTTTCAAATACTTGATTAATAATTTTTGCGCCTTGCTGTTGTGCTTTTAACCAAATGGAGTTATTTGAATATAATTGAATAGCGGCTTTTACAAACTCTTTCACATCATCACTCACCGCTCCAGCCCAGTCTAAATTACCATGCATCGCTTCTGCTCCAATACTAGTTGTAACACTAGGCGTTCCGCATTC
This sequence comes from Bacteroidetes bacterium UBA5697, assembly GCA_002420145.1. GTDB lineage: Bacteria > Bacteroidota > Bacteroidia > B-17B0 > Aurantibacillaceae > UBA4416. Next base: position 358,744 of record DIHL01000023.1, on the reverse strand, counting down.
CATAGCATCAATTAATTTTCCTTTTAAGCCAGCACCAAAGCGCAAAGGCGCTAAACACACTTTTGCATTTAACATCACTTCTTGAGCGCTATCTGCTCTTCCTTTAATTAAAAAACCCTCTTTAGGTTGATGAAGCTGAGTAACTTTAGGCGATGGATAAGCGCCATACACATGCAATTCTGCATCTGGCAATTCTTTTCTAATCAAAGGCCAAATCTCTTCTTTTAAAAATAATACCGCATTCCAATTAGGTTCGTGTAAAAAATTACCAATCGTTACAAAATGCTTTCTATCTTCAAATAAGGGCCAACTCAAAATTTCTTTTTCTTGAATTGGATTTAATAAAAACGGAGTGTAATGCAATATATCAGCATCTATTTTAAAAAACCTTTGTAGCAAATCCATTTCATATGTTGAAATCATCAAGGTCATATCACAACGATAAATACTTGCTATTTCTCTCTTGGTAACATCTATATTTAGTAAATCATCATTAACAAAAGTTCTTTTTTCTTTAAACGCTTGTTGTCGTGATAATCTTAAAGAATGTAAATCAATGGTATCTAAAACACGCAAAGCATTAGGACAGTTTTCGGCTACACGCCAACCAAACTGTTCTTCAATCATAAAACGATCAAACAAAACAATGTTTGGTTGCAGTTTTTTAATAAAGTCATCAAAACTGCTATTATTTAATTCAATAGTTATCTTTTCAATACCATATTTATGAAAATCGATACTAAAATTACTGTCTGCGGCTGCACAAGCAAAGGTTATTTTCCAGTTTAATTTTTGAAATTGCTCTATTAATTGCATGGTTCTGCTACCAGCAGCCGACGAATTTGGCTCTGGCCAAACCGTTCCAATCATCAATATATGTTGAGGGGTATTCATTCAATAAATGCAAAAAGCCTTTCAAATTGACTATTTGAAAGGCTTTTAAAGTGGTACCTCCAGGAATCGAACCAGGGACACACAGATTTTCAGTCTGTTGCTCTACCGACTGAGCTAAGGTACCATCATCTAGTTTTAAGTAGATTGGGGTGCAAATTTAATAGAAATATTTATACTACAAAAAGAAATATTAAAAAATCTTAAATAGAACTTCACATAACCAGTATTTAGTTACTTTTATAAACATTGAATTTAGTTATCGATATAGGTAATACACGTGTAAAAGCGGCTTTGTTTAAGGATAATCATCTCTTTGAACTTAAAATCTATGAGTCTGTTAGTGCGCTTTTATCAGATTTTAATTTTATTCGCCAAGCCAAAAATGCCATTATCGGGAGTGTAGTTGATGAATTAGAGTTATTTTACTCGGCTTTAAGTTCAATTTTACCAACAGTAGTTTTTAACTCGCAAACTAAAATACCTCTTATTAACCTCTATCATTCAGCAGCTACATTAGGTTCTGATAGGCTTGCGGCATCAGTTGGCGCTTATAATTTATATCCAAATTCAACTATTTTAGTGATTGATGCTGGAACATGCATTAAATATAATTTCATAAACTCTAAAAATGAGTATTTGGGTGGCGCCATTTCGCCTGGAATAGAGATGAAATTTAAAGCTTTAGAACATTTTACCAGTAAATTACCTTTAATTGAGTTTGATAAATCTTATAGCGAATTAATAGGAACCAACACAAAAAACTCTATATTATCAGGCGTTTTAAACGGTACTGTTGCCGAAATTGATGGGCTAATTTCTGATTATACATCCAATTTTCCTGATTTAATATGTATTTTAACTGGAGGTGATAGCGAATTCTTGGCAAAACGGTTAAAAAATAGCATCTTTACCCACCAAAATTTAGTTTTAAAAGGACTTAATGATATTTTAAATTACAATCTTGAAAAAAATTAAACATACTACTTTTTTGAAAACAACATTTATTGCACTTGCTTTTTTAAGTTTAAGTTCCTTTTCATTTGCTCAAATATTAACTTCAAGCCCTTATTCTAGATATGGTTTAGGTGAAATAAATTTACAAACCTTTGCAACTCCTGCCGGAATGGGGGGATCATTTATTGCTTACCATCAAGATACTGTTGCACCATTTTTTATTAATTCGGCAAATCCTGCAGGCTTAGCAGGTATTAGATTAAGTACGTTTGAATTAGGAGGCCAAGCTCAATTCACAAAGATTAGTAGTCAGGCTTCTTCACTCAACAAAAAAAATATCAATTTCTCATATGGCTCAGTAGGGTTTCCTATTAAACGAATTGGAGGAGCTGCCTTTGGAATTATGCCTTATAGCACCGTTGGTTATAAAATCACCTCTACTCAAGAAGAAGCTGGTGTTGGTACCATGAAATATATTTTTCAAGGAGACGGAGGGATTAATAAAGTTTTTATTGGAACAGGTTTAAAACCTTTTCGCAATCAGGCAAATAAATTTTACATCTCTGACCTAGCTGACACACTTATTAAATACAAACAAACATCAAAATACAAGCATAAAAAATTTGCTAAACAACTTTTGTCTGAGTTATCGATAGGTGCAACTGCTAATTATTTGTTTGGAACCATCAATCAAGTCACAGATGTTATTTATCCAGGTTCATCTGTTTATTATAATTCAAAAAGACAACGCTCTATTCAGGTCTCTGATTTCACATTTAACGGAGGATTACAAACTCATTTCACCATAGATTCTATTAAATCTCACGGACAAAGAAGAGCTTTAAAAGAAAAATTAAAAGTTGGTGTAGGCTTTTTTATAAATACGCCTACAACAATTGATGCACAACAAAACAATATCATTTACAATTACTCTATTGATGGATTTGGAGTTGAAAGAGCAAAAGATACATTACTGAACTCTCAAGGAAATACAGGTAACATTACACTCCCTTTAGAAATGGGCATAGGTTTTTCTGTAAAAAAAGGAGAACGATTAACTGTATTAATGGACGCCGCTACTACTAATTGGAGTAACTTTAAATATTTTGACACGCCAAGTACAGATTTTAAAAATAGTTACCGAGTATCTGCAGGATTAAATTATGTTCCAAACAAATTAGCTTATGGTACCTCTAATTACATTAAACGTGTTCAATACCGTTTAGGAGTATCCTATTCAGATGGTTATTTAGATTTAAAAAACACATCTGTCAGCAACTATTTTGTATCTGCAGGATTAGGATTGCCAGTAGGTATTGGGCGCTTTGATGACATTGCAGTTGTAAATATTTCTGCTCAATACGGCCGCATGGGAACTGTTTCAAACAATTTATTACAAGAAGAATACGTTCGTTTAGTTTTAGGCTTTACATTTAATAAACGTTGGTTTATTAAATACAAATACGATTAATCTTAAACCATGTTATCATTAAAAAATAGAAGTAAACTGTTTCTTTTAATGGTACTGTCCATTTTTATTTCATCATGTGAAACCAACAGAGATGAAGTAATGGCTTTAGGTAAAAAAACTGTTATGCCTGATTTAACAGGTAAAGATGTAATCCTTTTATATTCTGATTCTACCATTTTAAAGATAAAATTGCAAACTCCTCAAATGCAAAAGTACGATAAGGGCGCTAAAGAACCCGTTACTATTATGCCTAAAGGTCTTTTTGTGACATTTTACGACAATAAAGGAAAAGAAAACACAACACTAAAAGCCGACTATGGAGTTCGTTATGAACGTAGTCAAAAGATGGAAGTGAAATATAATGTAGAAGTTGTGAATGTGAATGGCGAAAAATTAAATACAGAACATTTAATTTGGGATGAACAAAAAAAGAAAATTATTTCGAATGCTTTTGTGAAAATTACTACAGCTAAAGAAATTATTATGGGTAAAGGTTTAGAAGCCAATCAAGATTTTACACAATACGAAATAAAAGAAATTACAGGGTCTATTCGTATAGACGATAATCAATTATAATATGAGTAAATTTTTTAGAATATTAGAAATCGTTTGGTTAATTACATCACTAGGATGCGCAGGGATAGCTGTATATTTTTTAATTATAAAAGACAACGACAGTGCTTTATATTTTACTTTTGTGTTTTTGATTGCTGCTATTATGTACTTATTACGCAGATACCAGCGCAAAAATCAAGATAGATTAAACAACAACGAGCCCAGAAAATAGTACCCCCCCTATTTTAGTATAAAACCAATGATAGATCTTTTTTTAGAGACTAGCTCTGTCATTTTGCAAATTGATTCGTTAGCTGCTTTTAATTATACTGGGGTGTCAAGCGATATTTAGAATTATTAAAGTCTCCTTTTATCCAAAATTTAATAAATAATCAAATTATTAGCCCTGATTCCATAAAATATGGCATAAATGCGCAAAAAGATGGCTATATCATCCATAATATTTACACAATTGGTCCCCTGCTAAAAGGTATTTTATGGGAAAGCGTGGCGGTGCCCGAAATTAGGGTTCAAGCGCAAGAATTAGCCCCTAAAATTATTTGCGATTAATTTTTCGTTTTTCAGCAATAATTTTATCTTTGCATTCCTTAAATTATAACATATATGAGCGTTTTAGAAAAAATACGTAGCAAAACAGGTCTTTTGGTTGGAATCGTTGGTTTAGCCTTAGTGATTTTTATTTTAGAGAGTTTATTAGGTTCAGGTGGAGCTTTATTCTCGGGTCAAGATTTAGAAGTTGGTAAAATTGCAGGTGACAAAATAGATTACCCTGCATTTAGCGCTAAAGTAAACGAACAAATTGCTCAAATTCAAAAGCAAAATCCAAATGCTCAGATTGATGAAAAAATGAAAGAGCAAATTATTGAATCTGTATGGAGTCAATTAATTAATGATAAAGTGATTAAAGTTCAATACAAAAAATTAGGTATCGAGGTATCTGAAGATGAATTGTATGACTTAATGTTAGTTCACCCTCACCAATATGTCATTCAACAATTAACTGACCAACAAACTGGAAAAGTTTACGAAGGTTTTGCAAAGCCGGATGGCTCATTAGATTTAGCTAAATTAAACCAATGGGTTGGACAAATGAATGCAGAACAAGAGCAATTTTGGAAACAATTAGAGAAATCTATTTTAGAAGTTCGTGCTGCTGAAAAATACAACAACTTAATTAAAAAAGGTTTATATGTTACTACAGCTGAAGCTAAAGATGCTTTTATTGCTCAAAACAAACAGGTAAATGCTGCTTTCGTATTAAAACCTTATGCGTCTGTTTCAGATTCAACAGTTAAAGTAACTGAAGATGAAATTGCTGCCTATTATAACAAACACCAAAACGATTATAAAGTATCTGAGCCTACTCGTAAAATTGAATACGTTGCATATGATGTAATGCCTTCTAAAGGAGATTACGAAGCATTATTAAAAGATGCTCAACGTGCTGCTGAAGAATTTAAAACAAAAACAGCTACTGAAGACTCTTCTTATATTTCTCAAGAAAGCGAAGGCGGAGTTGTGAACATTGCAAACTACGGTAAGAAAAATATGATTATTGGTGACTCATCTGTATTTACTGCTCCTAAAGGAACTGTATTTGGACCTTATGCAGAAGGAACATTCTTTAAAATTTATAAATTATCTGATATTAAATCAATTGCTGACTCTGCTAGAGTTCGTCATATTTTAATTGGTTTACAAAGCCAAAGAACACAAACACAACGTACACCAGAAGTTGCAAAACGTATTGCTGATAGTTTATTAGTATTATTAAAAGCAAAAGCTGTTAAGTTTGATACATTAGTAAAAGCAATGTCTGACGACATGGGTTCTTTAGATAAAGGTGGAGATTATGGTTGGTTTGATGAAAACAAAGGGTTTGTTGATCCATTTAAAAATGCAGGATTACAAGGAACTGTTGGTAATATTACTATAGTACCTACTCAATTTGGATTCCACATTATTGAAGTATTAAATGTTTCTAAAACTCGTCACAATTCATATACAGTTGCTCAAATCACTAAATTAATTGCACCTAGTGGAGAAACAACTCAAGAATACTATAAAATTGCAAGTGATTTTGCTGGAAAAAACCAAACAGCAGATGCTTTCAACAAAAGTGTAGACGCAGAAAAATTAAACAAACGTATTGCTGAAGGCATTAAAGAAGGTGACAAAGTATTGCCAGGTTTAGAAGGCGCAAAAGATTTAGTACGTTGGGTTTACAAAGCTAAGAAAGGCGACGTATCTCCTGTATTTGAATTTAAAGATCGTTTTGTAGTTGCTCAATTAGTAGCAGTTAAAGAAAAAGGAATTGCTCCATTAGACGATGTAAAAGACGATGTAACTGCTAAAGCAATTCGTGATAAAAAAGCGGAAACATTTATTAAGGAATTTGAAACGAAAGCAGGTGCTTCAAAATCAATTGATGATATAGCTTCTAAAATGGGCTTAACTGCTGAAAAAGCAGATAACTTAACTTTCTCTGCATACAATGTTGCAGCTATAGGAAGAGAAGATGCTTTAATTGGAACAGCCGCTGGAATGAAAGCAGGATCAACAAGCAAAGCTATCAAAGGTGATAACGGAGTATTTGTTGTAAGTGTTGCATCAGTTACAGAAGCTGTTTTACCAAAAGACTTCAAAGGTAAACAAGTAGAAATTGAAAGAATGAATGGAGGAAGAGTTGACTATGAAATGTTTGATGCTTTAAAAGAAAAAGCAAACATCGAAGATCACAGAGGTAAGTTTGATTTCTAAAAACTTTAAATAAAATTAAAGCCCGTTTAAATTAAACGGGCTTTTTTTATGTCATAAATAGTACCTTCGCACAAAATGGATTTATTTAGTTTATATAATGAATATGGTATATTGACTATATTATTATTAGCCCTATCTGCGTTTACTGCTGGCTTTATTGATGCTGTTGTTGGCGGTGGCGGGCTTATACAAACTCCATTTCTATTAATTACATTTCCTAAAATGCCACTACCTGTTTTATTTGGCACTAATAAAATTGCAGCTCTTGCTGGCACTTCTATTGCCGCATTTAAGTACGCAAAAAAAATTAGCTTCAATTATAAACTGCTTTTAGTTATTGCTCTGAGTTCTTTTATTTCTTCCTATTTAGGTGCACAAATTATCAATCACATTGATAGCAATTTACTAAAACCTCTTATTTTAATCATCCTTATTATTATTGCTATTTATACATTCATCAAAAAAGACTTAGGTGCCATTGAAACAAAAGAGTTGCCTCTCAATAAACAAATGCTGTATGGCGCTTGCATTGGTTTAATAGTAGGATTTTATGATGGATTTTTTGGACCAGGCACTGGAAGTTTTTTTGTATTAGGCTTTGTAGTGGTTTTAGGTTTTGAATTTATGAAAGCCTCTGCCTATGCCAAAATTGTAAACTGTGTCACAAATATTTCGGCACTCATTGTTTTTATACATCATGGTCATTACATTTTACACTTAGCTATTTTGCTAGCAGTGTTTAATATTATTGGAAGTTTTATTGGAAGCCATTTGGCATTAAAAAAAGGAAATGGTTTTGTGCGTATCATATTTTTAGTGATTGTATCTGTTATGATTTTAAAATATGGGTATGATGTATTGAAGGTTTATTTATAGTTTCTTTGTCATTGCAGAGGGTTACCCGAAGCAATCTCACACGATACTTAACAATGTTTGAGATTGCTTCACTCCGTTCGCAATGACGAATACAAAAAATGCTACAATCCATAGCAAGCACCTACCATAAATTTTCTCAATTTTGAATCATATACTATTATGATGAAGAGAGCCGAATTATTACACATTCCTGACGAAATAGTCATGAATAAAATTTATGTGATTAGAAACCAAAAAGTAATGCTAGATAGAGATTTGGCAGAACTATATGGAGTAGAAACGAAAGTTTTAAAACAAGCAGTTAAAAGAAATTTGAATAGATTTCCTGAAGATTTCATGTTCGAATTAACTGAAATTGAATTAAATAATTGGAGGTCACAATTTGTGACCTCCAATTCTGACAAAATGGGGTTAAGATACCTGCCCTTTGCGTTTACAGAACAAGGTGTAGCAATGCTTTCGAGTGTACTAAATAGCGAAAAGGCAATTTCTGTTAATATTCAGATCATTCGAATATTTACAAGAATACGACAAATGTTAAGTGACAATACCGAACTTCGTTTAGGAATTGAAGAACTCAGAAAGAAAACCGAAAATAATACAAAAAATATTGAAGTCGTTTTTCAATACTTGGATGAGCTGTTGGACAAAAAAGAAAATGAAAAACCAAGAACGCAAATCGGTTATAAAACATCTAAAAAATGAAAACACCTGTCAGGTTTTAAAAAACTGACAGGTGTATAAAGGGGAAAAGAATTACTATGCCTCTACTTCTGTTACAATACTTGGGAAGATACGAACGTTGTTGTTTTCTTCTCTTCTGAATTGATATGTGTATTTGTAATGTGCTTCTAATCCTGATTTATTAGGTAAACCATTAATCATCATAATGTTTCTGTTTTTAGCAAAACGTAATAACTCACGTAAGTAATGCGCCGAAATCTGACCTACCTCATCAATAATACAGTGTACTTTAAAATCAGTACTTCCACGGTGAGAAGATTCTTTAATAAATACATGTAATAAAGTAATATAGATAATCGCTTTTACTAAGATATCCGTTCCAGTACTACCAATACTATCAATTTTATGAGTCCAGCCAGTTTCGTTTAAACCTTCTTTGATGTTGAATTTCAATTCAAATAAATCTTGCAAACGAATTTCTTCTTGCTCTTGCTCTTTAATAGCTGTGCGTAATTGATCTAATAATTTAACCGCACGATTACTAATCTCGCGGTTTTTGTGTGTGGCGAAATCTGTATTAAATAATCCTTCGTTATATACTAAACCATTTTCTTCGCGGAACTCTTGAATACGTTTTAATAATTTGTAAACCTTATTATCTGAATCCTCTAAACGAATTTTAATGAACTCAATTAATTTCGATTCCTCAAACTCTGCTTTCTTAAAATCTTCTGCAATTAAAGTAATGATGTGTTGAATCTTATCTTTTTGACCACTTAATTCGCGAACTTTAGTAGCAATACTATCTGTTACTAAACCAATTTGAGTAGCTGTTTCGGCGATAGATAATTCAATTTTATTTTCGTTAATGAATGAGCGTAGGTTTTGAGCAAAACGTTCATACTCTCCTTGAGTCGCATCATTACGAATCACAAAGTTAAAGTGATTATCTAATCTGAATTTACCTGCAAACTCATTAACGTAACGTTGGAAGGCTGTATACTCTTCATTGAAATGTGAATCGTTTTTCAATAACTGAGTACACAAATCCATTACACTGTAATTCGTTTTCTTAGGCTCTGCTCTATCGATAATATCCGCATATTTATTAAATACAGGTGTTTCGCGGAAATTTTTTGTGAAATAATTAATACCATTATTAAACTCGATTAACTCTTCTTCAAACGCACGTTTTTGTTTATTCAACTCCATACGTTTGATATTAAACTTACGAGAAACTTCTTCAATTTCAGCACTTAAATCATTTGCTGATTTTACATACTCTTCTTTCTTTTGAATTAAATCAGGAAGTTTATCAAAAATTTCACGTTTATCTTTCAAGTAATCACTTACAATTTGTGAGTATTGATCAATTTCTTTTAATGCCTCTTGCAGTTCTTTAATACGTGCATCAATCTTCTTAATCTCTTTGCTATCAACGCCTTTAGCCTTGAAGTTAGTTTCTTTTTCGTTACTTAACTGAACTTCTTTTTCTTCGTATTCTTTAACTTGATTTTTCTTCTCAACCTCTAATTCAGAAATCTCTGTTTCTTGACGAGATTTTAAATCAGCTAAACGCTCATCGTTAAACGCTTTTAATTTATCAAATTGAGTATTGAAATCGTTTAATAAATTATTTTTCTTTTTATTTAAGATCGCTAACTCTTCTTCAATAATATTTAATTTTTGACGGTTACCAGATAAAGATTGCTCAATTTCTGTGCTTGCACGCTGCTTCCAGTCTTCTAATTCTAATATTAATTTCTTTTCACGTTTTTCTGCTAACTCTAAAGAGTAAGTTAAAACTTTTAAATCTTCTTTTAACTCACCTAATTGCTTACCGTATTTATCAGCAGCTAACATTTTTTCTTCATTATTAGCTGTTTGGAACTGAGTCATAGCCTCTTCCAAATCTCTGATAATAGCTAAACGCTCATTCTTTTCAAATTGATAAACTTCAATAGATTTAGAAACAACTTGAACATCATCTAACTTTAAAGAGATGCCAAACAATGACAATCCTTTATCATCAGTAAGTGTTGGATTTAAATCTGTGCGGAATAATAAATCTTCGTTAACAACTTTACCAATTGTGTTATGCCAATCCTTAACGTTCTTTTCTAAATAACCATATAAAGCATCGTGTTGAACATTTAATTTTTCTTCAATAGATTTAATCTCCGTTTTAACACGAATGATTTCATTATTGGTTTTTTGAATTTGATTAGATAAAGATGTTTTTAATTTAGACTCTAAATTCTCCCACTCTTTTTGGTTGGTTTGAACCAAATTAGTTTTAATCGCTAACTCCGATTTGTTTTTATAATTAATCGCTCTTAAATCTGCTAATTCAGTTTCTTGCGCTTTAATTTCTGTTTCGTAAAAACGCGTGTTACGAATAACTTTTTCTTCGGCCTTTAATTCATTAAACTCAATTTGCTTAGAAGTAACTTCCGCATTAAGCTCTGTTAAGGCTTCTTCGCGCTTTTGTTTTAATTCTGCATCTTTTTTATTGAATTCGTTTTTTTGCAATAATTGCAATTCGTTATAGTGATTAAAAATTTCACTTGTACGAGAATTGATTTTATTAATGTAAGCGGTTTTATCATTACGTAATTGTTCAATTAAAGATGAATACTTCATCTCAATACTTTGAACATTTGACGTTAATGATTCATACTCACGACGCGCGATATTGTAATCCACTTGCAATTTATCACGTTCCGCATTTTTTTCAACCGCTTGTTCAATGTTTTTTTCTTTATACTCTTTTAATTTTTTATTGGCTTCACGAATCGTTCTGTCATAGTAACCAATCTCTTCTCGAACATCTTTTTGTTTTTCTTCTAATAAAGTTTTTTGTTCTTCGTTAGCTTCTGTTAATTTATCTAACTCTTCTTGCTTTTCTTGAGACGCTTTGATAACAGCTTCGTTCTGAGTTTCTGCATAACGCAAACTACTTCCTAACTTATCAGCCATTTCCATTTGCGCACCTTTTAACATGTGCACTTGATCATACTTTTTATCAATAAACTCAATTAGTTGTTGAGTTTCTTTCTTTAAATATGTTTCAATGTCTGAATATTTCTCATTGAACTGACGTAACTGACGATCTACTTGTTCTAATTTAATACTACTGTTTTCAGTAGTTAAAGAATTGGCAATAAAATCTTTAATAAAACGACTATCAATACTACTCTTAGAACTTAAGAATACGTTTGTAATAGACTTAGGGATATTTTGATATTTCTCGTTACCTTTTAATAAATGGAATCTAGTTAATTGTTTATCAGTTTCTGTTCCGTATAAAATGTTACGGTAACGTTCAAACGTATCAATTTGTTGAGATACAAAAATGCCGCGTTTATCCAGTCCAGCTATTACTTCTTTAATTTTAATAGCCTCATCATTTTCGTTGAAAAAATAATCTGGGTTATATTCTGCATCTACAAAACGGAATACTAATTTATTATGACGGTAAATGATTACAAAAAACGGTTTACTTTCTGTTTGAATTTCATAAATTAAATAGGAATTTTCATACTTAAAATAATGTTCTTCAAATGGTTTTTGAGATGCCGAGATACCTAAACCTCTAGTGTTAGCACTATAAAAAAACAAAATAGCACGTTGCAATGATGTTTTTCCAAAGTTATTTGTACCAACAAAACAAGTATTACCACTTAATTCTAAGTCGGTATACTTAACATTGGCAATGTTAATTTGTACAATTCTGTTTAATATTCTGCAATTATTTTCCATGTTTCTCTATTCCCTATCTCTAATTTCTTAATCTATTAATAATCATATAATCCTATGTACACTTTTTTTGCGGCATTAGGATCTTTACTTTTTGGAGCTGCTGAACTCACTAACTTAATTGGATATAAACCAATTGTTCTACGTTTTTTGTTTGCTACTCCAATTTCTTTTCCAATCGTTTTTTCATAACCTGTAATTGGTTCATAAAACTCTGGCAATAACCCATTCTTCACATTTCTTCGATCAACAAGCTGAGCGTAAAACTCTGGAGAAACATTTCCATCTGTTAACGCTTTAGTTAAAAAACCATCTAATCGTTCGTTCTTCTTATCCGAATCATAATTTAATAAAATGGAGTGTGCAACTTCATTAGCTTTTTTACCAACTAACTTTACAGTAGGAAATCCTAATTGTTGAGCCTTTGCTAATAATGTTGCAGCAGATAAAGAATCGGCCTTCATTTTCTCTTTCACTAATTTATATTTAGAAGTAAAATCTGGTGCTGTTTTATTACAAGCTTTATTTTTCATACATGCTGTACAATAATCTATAGCGGCTGTATATTTAGAAGTGTTAAACTTTTTATTTGCTTCTTGTGTTGCCATTAACTCACTCTCCCAATCAGTATTTCGAGCAGCTACTCTGGTTTCTTCCCATTTAGGAAAATTTTCCATAAACTCTTTCTTTGTATTTTGATTATAAAAAGTAACCATTCCTCTTTTCGCACTATCAAGCTCATAACCATTAACAATTGCCTTTTCTAAAAAATGTAATGCTTTAAATTCTTCCTTAATTTTTATGGCGCATAAAGCAGCTCTAAAATAATGTCCTGGATTTACAGCTCCTTTATATCCTTCAAATGCAATATCAAACTTTGCGTAAGCTTGAAGCAAAGAATCATTTTTAAACATACGCTCAGCTGCAGATATATTATCATGATAAGAGATGAAATCGTCTGATACAGTTGAATATTTAGTTTGGGCGATTGTGCCTAAACTAAAAACAAACATGAGTAAAAAAAGTGATGTCTTCATTTGAAAATTATTTAGTTATAAATTATTGCTTGAGTATCATCAGAACTAGAGCTACTATCTTCGTAGATAGCTATTGAATTAATTACATCTAATAAATAATTATAAGAATCTAATACTTTGTACGATTCTGATTTTTCGTCTTCTAATTCTAAAAACGAATCACGACTCATTAAATCACAAATTTCACGTACCTTATTATGCAATGTTTCAGAACGGTATAATGGAATTTTTTGAAGCTTTTGCTTTAAACGTACATTCGCATTACACTCTTCAGCGATTTCACTTGGACGAAAACGACTACCAATACCAATTTTGTTATCCATACTGGCAAACAAATCAATGATATCAATATAACGTTCAAAACGTTCTAGTTTTTTTTCTAATTCAGAATTTGGTTCACTTAACTTTGAAAAATAGAAAAAGTTATTTCCACGTTCAATGTTATATCTAATCACATTAAAGTAAGCCTGAAGTCTGTCGAAATTTTCAGGGTTATTAATCACATCATACAAACGGTTCATGCCATCTCTACTTCCATTACTTGAAATAAAAGCGCCACGGGCCAACACAGCAAAAATATCGTGTGTTTGTTTAGGTAAATTAAAACTAGTTGTTTCTTCCATGGTATATAATTTCTACTTAGTTGCTTTTTCTTTTTTTGGTTTGTCTTTCAATGGCAATATCAATGTATAACCCAATCGCTTTTTAATTTCAGTTACTGCCTCTACATAATCGTGGTATTGTAATCTGTATTTAAAATCTAATTGATTTTGATACTCCATCGCAATTTCTACAAACAACGATAAACGCTCTTCAAATGATACCGTTCCAATTGCTTTTGGGAATTTGTATTCCATTAAATATTCAAACAAGTTTAATTTTGTTTGAGTTAAAAAACGTTCAACTAATTTTTCTGTATCTAATTTTATTTGTTGCTCAAGTCCTTTGTCTTTAAAGTTACCTGCCATTTTATCGGCAAGTCCACGAACCATTAAACGAGTAATTTTATACTTTTCTGCAATACGTTTACATAACACATGTCCATCATCGCTGTATAAAAAGTCGATAGGGATTTTTGTTTTTGGCGTTTTATGTCCGTTGTGTTTAAGGGTATTAATGTTTGAAACTATCTCTCGAAAATTTGTTTTAAAGTGTAGCGTTCCATGATCTTTAACTTCTTTTAAACGTTGTGCTTTTTTGTAAACGTCTAATTGATATTGAATTTTATTTATGAAATCCGTAATATCTGTTTGAATCTCGATTAAGAAATCCAGATTCTCAATCAAACTTGCTTTTAATGAAGATACAATACCAAATAGCTCAGTATCATTAGTGATATTGAACAATACTCTAGTTTCATCAACAATAGTATTGGTTTGTTTAATAAACTCAATGATGGTATCTCGCTTCTCACGGTAATCTTCTAGCTTTTGTAATTTAATGCGATAGTTACTTTCGTTTTTGTAAGTATCATCTACATTTTTTTGAAGCTTAATAATTTCGCGAGTTAAGGTAGAATTAATACGCTTTAAATATTTTTTAATACTACGCAAGAAACGCATTTCGCGTGCTTCTTGATAGAATTTAATATGGCGCTTTAATTCATTGATATAATCATTAATGAAGCCAGGAGTAACTTCTCCAATCTCCATAAAATCTTCAAACATGGCAACAACGGCATCGTTTAAGCTTACCACATTTTCGTATTCGTAAAGAATATCTAAAGACACCAATTTACGGTACTGTTCTTCCGTAATATCATCTCTGCTCAATAATTCGTTTACTGTCACATGGTCGCGCTGACCAAATAGCAATTCCACTACACCACGATTGTAGTATAGATTTGATAGCAAATCTTTAACATTAACTTGTAAACTCATTAAAATAGTTCTGTTTAACTCTTAAAAATACGAAGGCTTTGCAGCCCAATGAATTTGGATTATTAACAAAAAACAAGGTAATTAACGAAACTCGAGGTTATGAATTCGTAACTACTTGATAAATAGCTTTTTTGGTGTTAATTAGACGTTGATAATGAGAGAAATACTAGCCTAAAAAGTCTCTTTTTAAAATTATTTCCATTCAATTTTATAAGTAATACATTTGCATATGCTTTTTTCCAAACAAAACACAAGTTTAAAATCAACTGGACTTTTCTCTACGCTATTTGAAGATTATATTAATCAATCCTCTCAAGTAAAACCATTCTACAATCATCATATAAATAAAAAAGATTTTTCTGCTTATTTAGAAAAAAACAAATTTGATTATTTAAATAGATCTGTTTTAGTAAAAGCACTTCAATCACAAGCAAAATTAGTATCAAATACTTCATCAGCTTCTTTGGCTAATATCCAATTATTAGAAAATAATAACGCCTTCACTATTACAACTGGACATCAATTGTGCTTATTTACAGGTCCACTATACTTTATTTATAAAATTGCGAGCACTATTAATTTATGTAAATCATTAAAAGAAAACTTTACAGATAAAAACTTTGTGCCTGTTTATTGGATGGCTAGCGAAGATCATGATTTTGAAGAAATAAATCATGCTAATGTATTTGGCAAAAAAGTAGTTTGGAATAGCGCTCAAAAAGGAAGTGTTGGGGAGTTTAGTACAGTAGGATTGCAAGAATTGATCACTGAATTAAAAACTATTTTAGGTGACAATGAAAAAGCTAATGAAATACTATCTGTGTTTGAAAAAGCATACATTAACCATACAAATTTAGCAGATGCTACGCGTTACCTGATAAATGAGCTTTTTGGAGAATACGGTATTATCATTTTAGATGGAAACGATTCGGAACTAAAACACTTATTTAAAGAAGAATTTAAAAAAGATATTTTCGAAAATACTTCTTACAAATTAGTGTCGGAAACCATTACCGAACTGCAAAAAAAGTATTCTGCTCAAGTTACTCCGCGTGAAATTAATATTTTTTATAAAGAAAAAGGTTTAAGAGAGCGTATCGAAAAACAAGGTGAGCGTTTTGTGATTTTAAATACTGAACTCAGTTTTTCTAAGGAAGAAATTGAAAGTATCATTCAAACTACTCCCGAAAAATTAAGTCCAAATGTGGTGTTACGTCCGCTTTATCAACAAAAAATATTACCAAATATTGCTTATGTTGGCGGACCTGGTGAATTAGCATATTGGCTTGAATACAAGACAATGTTTGATGCTTTCGTAATCCATTTGCCTATTTTAATGCCTCGTAATTTTGTGATGTTATTGGATAAAGGCACACAAAATAAATTGCAAAAATTAAACTTAACAATTAATGATACGTTTAAAGATGGTGAAGAATTAGTAAAACAATTTATCAAAACTCAACACAACGATATTAATTTAGAAGAAGCTAAAAAACAACTAGCAGAAATCTACGCTTCAATTACTGAAACCGTTAATAGCATTGACAAATCATTAGTAGGCACAACGGAAGCTGAAAAGCAAAAAGCAATTAACGGTGTTACTACTATTGAACAAAAAATTAACAGGGCTTTAAAGCAAAAATCAGAAACAGATGTAAATCAAATTTGGAGCATTAAAGAAAAGTTATTTCCCAAAGGCACTCCTCAAGAGCGTTATGATAATTTTAGTATGTATTACACCAAGTATGGTAAAGAATTTATCTCTAACATCATGCAAAACCTTACTTACGATTTAGAGAATTTTGAATACACGATTTTAAAAGAGAACTAATAATAGCCTACAAATCTTCGTCGGCGACACGTTTGCCTCTAATTAATTTCCAAACCGTCACAATTTGCTTTCTAAAAATGAAAGCTATTAATGCATATGGCACTAACATCAAATATATAATGCCTTGATTAATTCCTCCAGCTACAGAATTTTTTTGTCCCTGGCTACTTTCAACCGATGCCTTACACATGGCACATTGTGCTTCGATATCATTTGGCATCAAAAAAAAAGCAAATAGTATACATAATATGAAATAGTGTTTTTTCATCAAAACAAAATTACGTTATTTTTTTGTCTAATTTCATAAAAAACAATAGAGGAAACATATATCATATGAGTACATTCCTAAAAAACATCTTTCTCATTTGTTAAAATCTAGCGGACTTAGACAAAAAAAAATTCAATTCCATAAAAACTACAGAATCTGATTGTAATTTGTTGTAAAATAAGGCTATAGGAATGTGATTATTGAGATTTTTTTAATCCTCAATTTAGACGAATAAATTGACTTCGAATAACATTTTCACTAGCTTAGATATAACTAAACACAAACACCATGAATAAAAATTACCTAAAATCAATTATTACATTTGTATTAGTAGTAACTATTTCAAATGTTTTTGCTCAAAATTCCAATCATGGATTATGGAGTAAACTTACAGTTACCGAAGTTTCGGGTGAAAAAGTAAGAAGAAGTTCATTTCCTTCTACTTATCATTTATTTCAACTAAATCTAAATCAGTTAAAATCAATCTTAGCAAACGCTCCTGTTTTATTTGCTAATACAAATCAGTCTGATTTAATAATAGAGTTTCCAAATTCTACTGGAAATTTAGAAAAATTCAAAGTATATGAATCTTCTATTATGGATCCTATTTTGGAAGCAAAATTCCCAATGATTAAAACCTATGCCGCTCAAGGTATTGATGATCCAACGGCTACTATGCGTTTTAGCGTTACTCAGTTTGGATTACATACGATGTCTTTATCTGGAATTAAAAGTACAGTTTTTATTGACCCATATACAACTGATTTAGTTACATATATAGTATATGATAAAAATAGTTTAGGTTCAGATCCTCAAAGCTTTGAATGTTTAACTGATGATGGTGTTAATTTACAATCGTTACGAAGCTCTGGTGATGGAAATTTATCAGTTCAAAACATAAATGATCAAAAATTAAGAACGTATCGTTTAGCACAATCTTGTACAGCAGAGTATGGAAATATTTTTGCAGGCACTGGGACCGTAGCTCAGCAAAAAGCAAATATTCAAGCTCAAATGGCAATTACGATGAATCGCGTAAATGGTGTTTACGAAAGAGATTTAGCTATTAAGATGGTTTTTGTTTCTAACAACGATTTAGTTATTTATCTTGGTAGTACAACTGCTGATCCTTGGAGTAATGAATGGAACACAAAAACAGCACAAACTATTGATGCTGCTATTGGTGTTGCTAATTATGATATTGGACATAACTTTAATACAACTGGCGGTGGTAATGCGGGCTGTTTATCATGCGTTTGTTTAAGTTCTTCTCAATCGGGTACTCATAAAGGAAGAGGTTATACTGGGCGCTCAAACCCAACTGGTGATGCTTTTGATATTGATTACGTTGCTCATGAAATGGGACATCAATTTGGTGGCTACCATGTCATGAATACATGCAGTAGAAGTGGAAATGGAACAACAGAGGTTGAACCAGCAAGTGGAAGTTCTATTATGGGTTATGCAGGAATTTGCTCATCAAACGTACAAAGTAATAGTCACGATGATTTTAATTATGTGAATGTTAGAGATATTAGTAATAATATTAAAACAGGTAACAGTAGTTCTTGTGCTGCTATTACAACTTTAACCAATACTCCTCCAACAGCAAGTGCTGGTTTAGATTATACGGTTCCTATTTCAACGGCTTATATATTAGAAGGAACAGCAAGTGATGTAGATGGTACAACTTCATTAACATATAACTGGAGCCAAAACGACCCCACTCAGTCTCCAGGAAATGCAGCACCTTTATCTACATATAGTGTGGGTCCTTTATACAGATCTTTTTCTCCATCAACTTCACCAAATAGATATATGCCTGCATTAGCAACCGTATTATCTAACACTTTAAATTCAACTTGGGAAAAAACACCTTCAGTGGCAAGAACTATGAATTTCTCTTTTATTGTTAGAGATAATCACGTTGGTGGTGGTCAAACAGCTTCAGATTTAATGAAGGTAACTGTAAGTTCTGCAGCTGGTCCTTTCTCTGTAACATCACAAAATACAGCAACAACATGGACAGCTGGTACTACACAAACAATTACTTGGAATGTAGCAAATACAAATACAGGTGCGGTAAATACACCTAGCGTAAATATTTTCTTATCTACAAATGGAGGTTACTTATATCCAATAACGCTTGCTACTGGCGTTCCAAATAATGGATCTGCAACGATTGTAGTTCCATCTGTTACTACTACAACAGGACGTATTATGGTGCGTGGCGCTGGAAACATTTTTTATGACTTAAATAATGCTGCATTAACAATTGTTGCTGGAGCAGCTGCTGCACCAGTATCTAATTTTAGCGTAGCATCTTCTAATCTTTGCACTGGTTCAACGATTCAGTTAAATGATCAATCATTAAATGCTCCTACTACATGGACTTGGAGTGCAACATCTGGAACAGGTGTTACATTCTCAAATGTTAATGCGCAAAACCCAACAGTAACTTTTGCAAATGCAGGAACATACACCATTTCATTAATTGCAAAAAATACAACAGGGCAAAACACATCAAGCCAAACAGTAACAGTTAATACAACTCCAACTGTTGCAGTTACAAGTTCAACAATTTGTTCTGGAAGTTCTGCTTCATTATCAGCAAGTGGTGCTACAACTTATAACTGGAGTAATTCAGCAACTACATCTAGCATTTCTGTTTCCCCAACTACAACTACTTCATATACAGTAACAGGAACAGCTAATGGTTGCACAAATGCAAAAGTTGCAACAGTAACTGTAAAAGCTACTCCAACTGTAGCTGTAAGTAATGCAACTATTTGCTCAGGAAATTCAACTACATTAAATGCAAGTGGTGCAACAACTTATAGTTGGAATTCTGGCGCAACTACTTCTAGTATTTCAGTTTCGCCAACAGCAAATACAACTTATACAGTTTCTGGAACAACAAATGGATGTACTGCAAACAAAACAGTATCTGTTACAGTAAAAGCTACGCCTACAGTAGCTGTAACTAGTCAAACAATTTGCGCAGGTAATTCTGCTATTTTAACAGCAAGTGGTGCTACTACATACAGCTGGAGTTCAGGAGCTACTACTTCTAGCGTTTCTGTTAGTCCGAGTTCAAATGCTACTTATACAGTAACAGGAACAACAAATGGTTGTACTAACTCTAAAACAACTAACGTTACTGTAAATCCTTTACCTACTGTTTCTTTCGCATTAACGACTACTTTAGTATGTATTAATGACGCGACAGTTTCTTTAAGTGGAACACCTAGCGGAGGAACTTTTGCTGGAAATGGAGTAACTGGAAACGTATTTGATCCTGCTACCGCTGGAGCTGGTACTCATACTATTACATACAGTTATTCTGATGCTAATGCTTGTTCTAATTCAGATTCAAAAGTAATGACTGTAGATTTATGTACAGGTATTACTGAATTAAACAATAATACATTTGTAGCATATCCAAATCCAACAACAGGTATCTTTACTATTGATTTTAATAAATCAATAAATAGCGTTATTGAAATTGAAGTATACGATGCTATTGGTAAATTAGTATTAACTCAAACAACTTCAAACAACCACACGACTATATCTTTAGAACAATTAGCAAAAGGTATTTACAATGTGAGATTAAAAGATAATGGTTCATATACAACCATTCGTTTAATTAAAGAATAAACTAATCTTCACTAAAACAAAAAACCCTCATTAATGAGGGTTTTTTGTTTTCAATAAATTAAATCAATTTATTTTTTAGCTGCAGCGTAAAGCTCGCTAACTTTTGTCCAATTAATCACATTAAAAAATGCAGCCATATAATCAGGACGACGGTTTTGGTAATGTAAATAATATGCATGTTCCCAAACGTCCATTCCTAAAATTGGAGTTCCTTTACAATCTGCAATATCCATTAAAGGATTATCTTGATTTGGTGTAGAGCATACACATAATTTTCCTTCTTTAACACATAACCAAGCCCAGCCTGAACCAAAACGAGTTGCTCCAGCAGCTGTAAAGTCAGCTTTAAATTTATCAAATCCACCTAAATCTGTTTCAATAGCTTTTGCTAAATCACCTGTTGGCATACCACCAGCATTTGGTGCCATAATTTGCCAAAATAAAGAGTGGTTGTAATGTCCGCCACCATTGTTGCGAACAGCCATTGGGAATTGAGAAATGTTTTTGCAAATATCTTCAATGCTCATTTTTTCAGCATCTGTTCCTGCAATCGCATTATTTAAATTTGTAACATAAGCTTGGTGATGCTTGCTATGGTGAATTTCCATTGTTTTGGCATCAATGTGTGGTTCTAATGCTGTATAAGCATAATCTAATTTTGGTAATTCAAATGACATATTATTTTGTTTTTATGCCTGCCTTTCGGCAGACGGGGTTTATATTTGTTTTAATTGTGTGATTGTTTGTGTTGGATTAGCACTTCCAAAAACCGTATTACCTGCTACTAAAACATCAGCTCCAACCGAAACTAATTTTTTGTAATTATTTAAATCTACTCCTCCATCAATTTCGATTAAAGCTTTAGAATTTTTTTCGATAATTAATTTTTTAAGAGCTGCTACTTTTGTAAATGTATTCTCAATAAATTTTTGTCCTCCAAATCCAGGGTTTACACTCATCACACACACTAAATCAATATCAGCAATGATATCTTCTAATAAATGAATTGATGTGTGTGGATTTAAAGCTACTCCAGCTTTCATTCCTAAATTTTTAATATTTTGAATAGAGCGATGTAAATGCGTGCAAGCTTCTAAATGAAAAGTTAAAACCTCAGCACCTGCATCTTTAAAGTGTTGTGTGTATCTGTCAGGATCTACAATCATTAAATGCACATCCAAAGGTTTTTTTGCATGTTTTTGAATTGCTTTTAATACCGGAAATCCAAACGAAATATTAGGAACAAAAACACCATCCATGATATCTACATGAAACCAATCGGCATCGGAATTATTAATTAAATCGATATCACGTTGTAAATTTCCAAAATCGGCTGATAAAACAGAAGGTGCTACTAAATGTGACATATTATAGGTTTGTGTCCCAAAAGTATAAAATTATAGAGATTAAGGAATGAATTTGTTTTTAACAAACCGTTAAAAAATAAAAAAAGGAGGCCAAACACAAGCCTCCTTCATTTCACTAAACACACACTAAACTATCCTAAATAACCCATTAAAACTTTGCTTCTTGAAGCATGTTTTAATCGGCGTACTGCTTTTTCTTTAATTTGACGTACTCGTTCTCTAGTTAACTCAAATTTCTCACCAATTTCTTCTAAAGAATGAGAATGACCACCACTTAATCCGTAATATAATTTTACGACGTCAGCTTCTCTAGCGGTTAATGATGTTAAGGCTCTTGAAATTTCATTTCTCAAACTTTCTAACATTAATTCATTATCTGGAGACGCTTCATGTTTATTTTCCATTAATTCGTACATGCTGCCACCATCTTCTAAAGTACCTAAAGGAGCATCCATACTCATATGTCTGCCTTGGTTTTTCATGGTTTCACGAATGTCTTCGGGCAAAATATCTAAAATTTCAGCGATTTCTTCAGCAATTGGTTCGCGCTCTAATTCTTGCTCTAACTTAGCAAAGGTTTTATTGATTTTATTAATAGCGCCGATTTTATTCAATGGTAAACGCACAATACGAGACTGCTCTGCTAATGCCTGAAGGATAGATTGACGAATCCACCAAACGGCATAGGAAATAAATTTAAAACCACGAGTTTCATCAAAACGTTGAGCCGCCTTAATTAAACCCATATTTCCTTCATTGATTAAATCAGGTAAGCTTAATCCTTGGTTCTGATATTGCTTTGAAACCGATACTACAAAACGTAAATTGGCTTTTACCAATTTATCTAATGCTTTTTGGTCGCCTTGCTTTATTTTTTGAGCTAATACCACTTCCTCATCTGCCGTGATTAATTCAACACGACCAATATCTTGTAAATACATATCAAGCGAAGCTGTTTCGCGATTTGTAATTTGTTTGGTTATTTTTAGCTGTCTCATGGCACAAAAAAATTAAAAATTATACTAAAAAAATAGACTAAAACACTTATAATTAGGCTTTCTGAGTGTTTCTGTATTGTATTACGTCCAAAAACGAATTTAGTTACATGGTTTTGAGTGAAAAGCCGTTTTAAATGATTGAATGAATATTTTGGTTTAGGGGTATTTATTTTAGCCACTGGCTGGCATATTAAATTGTTGAAAAATGAAGGGGCATTTTAGGTAAAATATGGATTTCTACAGAATTTAAATTCCGATATTAGAGCCTAGATATGTTACAGAATTTACGCATACAAAATTTTGCCTTAATTGAAGAAACTGAAGTTCGATTGAACCAAGGCTTAACGGTTATTACTGGAGAAACTGGTGCTGGAAAATCCATTTTATTAGGAGCTCTAGGTTTAACTTTAGGGAATAGAGCCGATGTAAGTTCTCTGCACGATAAAACTAAAAAATGCATTATCGAAGCACAGTTCAATATCAAAGCTTATCATTTAAAATCATTTTTTGAAAGCAATGAATTAGACTTTGAAGAATTAACATCAATAAGAAGAGAAATTACTCCTGAAGGAAAATCTCGTGCTTTTATTAATGATACTCCAACTACCTTAAATGTTTTAAAAGAATTAGGCGATCAATTAATTGACATTCATTCTCAACACGAAACATTATTACTAAAAGAAACTAATTTTCAATTTGAATTGGTAGATGCTTTTGCACAGACTACTCAATTATTTGCTGATTATAAAAAACAGTTTAGTCAGTTAACTAAACTCAAAAAACAATTAGAAGAATTAACAGCTCAAGAACTTCAGGCAAAAAAAGAATTAGATTATTTTCAGTTTCAATTTAATGAGTTAGATGAAGCGGCTATTAAAGTGGGCGTTCAACAACAATTAGAAGAGGAAAGTGAAACTTTAGAAAATGCCGAATTCATCAAAGGCAATTTATCAAAATCATCTTTAGCAATTAATGGTGGTGATGAAAATATTGTTTCAGCATTAGCCATGGTAAAACAACAATTACAATCTGTTTCTAAGTTTGGCAAACAGTTTAATGAATTGTTTGAACGAGTAAATTCAGTTAGCATTGAATTAAAAGAATTAGCTAAAGATATTGATGTTTGTGAAGAAGATGTTGTTTATGATAATATTCGTTTAGAAGAAGTCAACACACAATTAGATAAATTAAATCGTTTATTAAAAAAACACGGAGTAAATACCGAAGAAGAATTATTATTGATTAAAGATGAGATTGAAACAAAATTGCAACAATTCTCATCATTAGAGTTAAGTATTGAAAAAACAAATAAAGAAATTGTTGCTTTAGAAAAGCAATGCAAAACTTTAGCAAAAGATTTATCTGACAAACGTCAAAAATCAACCGCTGGTATTGAGCAAAATATTAAAACCATGTTAACGAGTTTATCAATGGCCAATGCACAGTTTAAAATTGATTTAAAACCATTAGATAGTTTAACATCAAATGGACTAGATGCTATTTCGTTTTTATTTACAGCTAATAAAGGTGCTGATTTTAAAGAATTACATAAAACAGCATCGGGCGGTGAGTTATCACGTTTAATGTTATGCTTAAAAGCATTATTAGCAGAGCGCACTGCCTTACCAACCATTATTTTTGATGAAATTGATACTGGAGTAAGTGGAGATGTAGCTGATAAAATTGGGAACATTTTATTTGCCATGGGTAAAACCATGCAAGTAATAACTATTACCCATTTACCGCAAATGGCGAGTAAAGGCAGTAACCATTTATTTGTATATAAATCGGATAATAAAGACAAAACAACATCAAGCATTAAGCAATTAAATAAAGAAGAACGAATAGCTGAAATAGCAAAAATGTTAAGTACAGGTACACCAACAGAAACAGCATTAAAAAACGCAAAAGAATTACTGAATGCTTAATTAAAGCATAATTAGTATATTTGCACAACTAAAATAAACACTATGGCATACAACTTATTAAAAGGAAAACGCGGTATCATTACTGGTGCATTAGATGAAAATTCTATCGCTTGGAAAGTGGCTCAAAAATGTCACGAAGAAGGCGCAACCTTTACATTAACTAACGCTCCTATAGCGATGCGTATGGGCGAGATTAATAAATTAGCAGAACAAACTGGTGCTAAAATTATTCCTGCTGATGCAACAAGTATGGAAGATTTAACTAAACTATACACCGAATCAATGGATGTATTAGGGGGTAAAATCGATTTCGTTTTACATTCAATTGGTATGAGTGTAAATATTCGTAAAAACATTCCTTACTCTGAATTAAATTACGAATATTTCCAAAAAGGAATTGATGTATCTGCTTTATCATTTCATAAAATGTTAGCAGCTGCTCACAAACTAGATGCGTTAAACGAACATGCGTCTGTTGTAGCTTTAACTTATACTGCTGCTCAACGTGCATATCCATTCTATACAGATATGGCAGATATTAAAGCCATGTTAGAAAGTATTGCTCGTACATTTGGATATCATTACGGTAAACAAAAGAAAGTACGTATCAATACTATTTCCCAATCACCTACAAAAACAACTGCTGGTGGTGGCATTAAAGGGTTCTCTGATTTTTATGAGTTTGCTGATTTGCAATCTCCATTAGGAAATGCAAGTGCTGATGATTGCGCAAATTACACTGTAAGTTTATTCTCAGATTTAACTCGTATGGTAACAATGCAGAATTTATTCCACGATGGTGGATATAGCTCTACTGGTATTAGTACTGAGTTATTAGAGAAAATTCAAGGATAAAAACTAAAACATAATTAAATGCTCTTCAGCTTAAACTAACATGGCAACATACAGTTTAGATATTAACGCTGAAGAGCATTTTGATTTTGATATATTCTCTATTACTTGTACTGAGAGTATTTACAGAGTAGTTCATGAACTCAATCAAGCATTAAATATTGATCTACAATTAAATGATTTACTAGATTTTACTCATAAAGAAGGTGAGGATTTTTATTTTCCCTTATACACCTTTACACATGATGAATTAAATATTGAATTTAATTTATTACCAAATCAAACCTCCTTTCAACCGAAAATAGAAGGTAGCCAACCAAAAGAGTTTGATTTGTTTGCTGGTGATGTGGAGCAAACTACACGATTAATTCCGGAATTAGAAAACTCTGATTATTTTTTATTAATAAAAGGAGACAATCGTTATCTATACAATCATACGATTTTTGAATCTATTAAATTAAATCCTGCTTTTATTATTGTTCACGAAATATTTGTAGAAGATTTAAAGGACAAAAAAGCGAAAGGTAATTTATTGTTTTAATGAATGTATATTAGTTTTTTTACCACATAGAAACATAGCTTAAATTATTGAAAAGTAAGACATAAAAAGCTGCGTTATTTAACATAGTATTATATGTGAAAACAAGTTTTCTATGCAACTACTGCTTACTTTTACTTTCTATACCTCTATATGGTTATTATTTTGAAAATGTTTTTGCTAAACCAATCAAAGCAACTACACTCCAAGTACCTTCTAAAATAATAAATGGCAAAGAGTTTAATAATACGCTTCCATAGCAAGCAAAAGCACCACCAACAATATTTAATGCAAAATATAATTTCCCATTATCTGAAATATACTTAAAGGTATTTAAGAAAAAGGCTAATAAAATTAATGATACGCCTATCGTACTAATAATGTCTGTATAGCTCATTATAATTGAGTTTGATTAATTCCAATAGATTTTAAATGTTGCCAAAACAAGGGATAAGATTTAGAAACGACCTCTGCATTTTCAATGACTATATTTTCTTGTAATAAACACAAAGGCGCAAAACTCATCGCCATACGGTGATCATTATAAGTAACAACAGATAAATTATCAATTGGTTCAGATTTAACTTTTTGCCATTGAATAGAATTATCGGTGGTTTCAATTGTATATCCAAATTTTTGTAGCTCATTTTGAAGAGCATTAATTCTATCTGTTTCTTTAACTTTTAATGTTTGAAGTCCGGTAAATTTAAACGGAGTATTCAGTCCTATACAAGAACATACAAGAGTTTGAGCAATATCTGGACACTGAATAAAATCTAATTCTAATAGTAATGGATAAGACTTGCTATTTTTTGAAATAATAATTTCATCATTATGAAAAGTAGTTTTTACTCCAAGATTTTTGTAGATAGATTGCCCAATAGCATCTGCTTGCAAACTATTTTCGAATAAACCTGTAATAGTAAGTTGTGTGCCTATTTTTGACAAAACAACTATACTATAATAATAAGAAGCAGCACTCCAATCGCTCTCTACAATAAACTCTTTTTTATGGTAAGTATAAGGAATTGGTTCAACAATAATTTTATTATCTTTCCAAATAACTGATGCGCCAAATTCTTTCATCAAGGCAATAGTCATATCAACATACGGCTTAGAAACTAATCCGTCTTTAATCGTTAATTCCAATCCTTTAGTAAAATAAGGTGCAACAAGCAATAATCCCGTTATAAATTGACTACTTATTTTACCACTAATTTCAACTGCACCACCTTGTAATTGTTTTCCTTTAATTTGAAGTGGAGGAAATCCTTCATTTTTTTTGTACTGAATGTCTGCACCAAAAATTCTTAATACATCTACTAAATCTTTTATAGGACGTTGTTGTAATCTTTCTGATCCTGTTAATTCATAATCTCCATTCTTTATCGAAAGAAAAGCAGATAAAAAACGCATATCAGTTCCTGCGTGTCCAACATTAATAATTGAATGGGTAGAATAATTTTCAATAGCTTCTTTTAGATGTTTGGTATCATCTGAATCAGATAAATTTTGAATTAAAAAATCTAATCCTGATAAAGCTTTAATGATTAAAATTCTATTGCTAATACTTTTGGAACCAGGAAGATTTATTGTACCCGAAACCGAATTTATTGGTTTATGTAATTTTAAATTCATTATATTTTTATCCCAACAGTCAAGTAAATAAAATGATTATTGATAAACATACTTGAGGGCGCAAACGACTCATTGAAATAAAAAGGAGATAAGCCATATCTAAATTGTAATTCGGCATACACCGCGTTATGCATCAATGGTGTGTTTTTTTGAAAGCCTGCACCCACATTAAAAAATGAACTATTCACTGGATTAAAAGCAGGGCTTTTAAACTTATAAGGTTCATATTTATCCACTAACTCATTACCGTTTTCTTCCACTTTCAAATTTCCTTCTATGATCCAACGATAACAATATCCTGCAAAAATGTAACTCGAAAAAATGGTGTTTGTCTCTTTTTGGAATGAATGTTTTAATTGAATTGGGAAATCCAATTCATGTATCGTCAAATTATATTTATAACGTAATCTTTCAGGTGTATATAATTTTAAACTATCTGAATAAAAATAATACGAATTAAAACTGACGCCATGCATCATATACTCTACTCCAACCAAAAAAAAGTTTTGATTATTTCTATCTAATCTAATTTCTTCTTTTAGTGAAATATTAAATGACATTTTAGGCCTTGTGCCTGAAGCGTGATTTTTATTCACTTTGTATAAACCCATCACAGGCGAAAATCCAATTCTTGTTTTAACATAAGGATTTTTGCGTCTGTTTCTTAATTGTTTTCCTCCGTCTTCTTGAGCAGAACTAATACAAAAAAGTGAAACAAGTAATATGGTAACTAAATATTTGAATTGATAAATCAAGGTTACAAATATACGACTTAAAAATAATTGAGGGATTTTAGAAAAACGCCATTACTTTATTGATGAAGCTTTATATAAAGGCACCGTACTACATGGCTCTCCATACATAATAGACTTAGCAAAAGGCTTTAAACCTCTCACTAATTCTACATACGCATTTGTGCAAACAGGTAAACTACTACAGCCTTTAATTACTACACGCTTATCTTTATAGTCTTCATACACAATACTTAACAATGCTTCGTTAAAAGCAATAGCTTCAAGTGTTTCTAAATCTCCAAAAACTACTTTTTTAGCAAATGGTTCTAAAGCTATACTTACTAACATATAAGCCCATGTGGGAATAATAGCATCAGCAGTACAAGTAATAGCTACTAACTTATCTTGGTACTGAGACCAATCATGTTGTTTAATAAAGTCTCTGAAATCTTTTTCTTTCAAAATTAATTCTTGAAATAAAAGTGGCTTGATGTCAAATAATACTCTTTCTCCTTTTGGGTATAATTCTTCTAAGTCAATCGTAATTAAACCACTATTGGCAACTTTATTTATGATTTCGTCAGACATAATATTTGTTTTAGTAGTATCCTACATAAAGCCAAGCTCTAATTGAGCCACTTCACTCATCATTTCTTTTGTCCAAGTTGGTTCAAATGTTAAGGTTAATACAGCTGATTTAATGCCTTGAACTAACTTTAATTTATTTTCAACTTCTGCTGGTAATGTTTCTGCAACTGGGCAATTAGGTGATGTTAATGTCATCGTAATTTTAAGCTCATTGTCATCATTGAGATCCAATTCGTAAATTAATCCTAGTTCCCAAATATCTACTGGTATTTCTGGGTCGTAACAAGTTTTGATTTCATCAATCACTCGTTGCATTAACTCAGTATTTTTTGTAATTATGATTGCACTCATTTGATATGTATAACCAATTAAGTTGGTTATTGTTTATTCTTAAAATTTATAATCCTTATATGTTTTAGTAAACTCCGCATCATCAATTTTTGGATTTACTTGTAAAAAATGGTAATCGTACTGTTCGAATAATCCTTTATCATCTAATATTTTTATACTAATAGGTAAAAAATACAATTGATCAATGTATAATGTTACGTGCTTAGCATATGCATTAGGAACTTTTAATACTTGTCCCTTTTTCAATATGTGAAAATAGTCGTTTAATTTTGGATTTACTTCTAATATCATGTATTCACTGATGTGAAGTTTACGTGCGATTGACGTTATACTTTCATTATCCCCAACAGTATAATTTTCGTAAGCAAAATCTTTATTGTCGATGATGATTTTATAACACGGTCTGTTATTAATTCTCTCTTCTCCTTCCAACTTAAAATAAGTATCAAATTGATCCATCTTTTTAAGTGCAATGTATTCGATAATGCTTGCAAAATAATCAACTCCCATTTCATTTAGTGTATGGTGTTGATCTTGACGCATTAAATAACCTAAAGGATCTAAACTTAAATTTACATAAGGAAAAGAATTAGGTTTAACATAGGCTTTATTTCCATTCCAGCCTTGTACCCATAATAATTCGATACCTTTAATATATAAATAAATTTTACGAGGTTTTCTATTTAACTTCACAGAAGACTCATAATGATTAAATCCTTTTTTTCCTCTTTCAATAATTTTTAAACTATATTTTAATCTTTCCAAATCATGAATAGATTTAACCATTTTAAAAACAACTTCTTTAGCTGTTAAAGTTGGTTTTTGAGCAAACGACTCTTTACTAAGACATAAACTTAGTAAGAGGACTATATATATATAATTTCTAACTTTCAACATGGGCTGCAAAGGTAAAATAATCTTTAATAAATTTAAAGTTATTTAAACCTTATCTAAATAAATAACTCACTGTTTAACAATAATTTATGTTTTTTATGGCATACATTTAATTGATTATAATCACTTAAAATACCGAAAGGTCCATTTTGTTAGGAAACTGTGGATAAACTGTTGATTTCTATTAACAATTCATAATCTACTGGTAATTAAAGATTTAGTTTTAACGCGCCATTTTCGGTACTTTTATAAGTAAATTCAAGCTAAAAAAGCAGTACATTCGATACCGAAATGTTACACTATAACCAAATAACCAATTTAATTGCAGCGCTTTTGTTTAAGCATGATTGTGTTATTGTCCCAAATTTTGGAGGTTTTGTTGCCAGAAGTTATAGTTCTAATTTTAATAAAGGAAGTAATATTTTATATCCTCAATCAAAACACATTCTTTTTAATAAAAACTTAATTCACAATGACGGATTGTTGATTTCTGCATTCATGCAAAAAAACAATGTTTCTGTCGTTGAGTCTACAAAACAAATTGAAGATTATAAGGATTACATTCAATCTTTATTATCTGTAAAAAAACGTTTTGAGTTAAACAATATTGGGCTTTTTTACATTGATAACGAAAATGTCTTACGTTTTGAAGCGAAGGCAGATGTGAATTTTCTTTTAGATTCATTTGGGTTTGAACCAGTGATGGCTAATGAACTTATTATTGAAGTTGAAAAACCAATAATTGCTAAACAGTTTGAAGACAGAAAAGTAGTTATTGAACAAGTAGCTCCTAAGAAAAAATCTTATGCTAAAATAGCAACTTTAGCGATAGGCGTTCCTGTTACTTTAGCTTTCTTGTTATTTGCTGCCTACTCTAAACCAATGAAACCATTATTAGAGTCCTCTTTTAATCCGTTTTATACTCCAGAAAAAACTTACACTCCAAATCAACAAAAACATAATAAAGCTGTATTTATACACTCTATTGAAAAACCAGCTTTATTAGTGGATGCTAACGGATTTGCTTCGTTTAAATTATCAGAAAATGGCAACGTTTTAGTAGCCTCTGTAGATAGTATTGCAAAAACAGATAATACATCTGTTGTAAAACCAATTTATATCGCATCAAAAAATCACAATTCATTTGATGGTAAATACCAAGTAGTAGTTGGTTGTTTTGGTGTAGAAGAAAATGCAAATAAGTTAATTCACGATTTACAAAAAAAGAATATCAATGCTGGTATTAGTGGAGTAAATAATAAAGGATTACATGTTGTAAGTTGCGGAGGCTTTGATTCGAAACAAGATGCTGCAAGCTTATTAACGTCAATCAGAAATGAGTTTCCTAATGCCTGGGTAATGGCTAAATAATTTTTATTTAGTAATAATAAAATCCTCTTTTTTCTCTACACCATTTTTAAACCCGTTCATCACTACATTGACGGATGTATCAGAAAGAATTTTATAAGTAACTATTGATGGGTAATCTCTGAAAGGATTTTCAAAAGTAAATATTCTTCCCTCTTGTTTTGTTAATCTAAACTCTACATCCTTATTGTCATTTTGGTTTTTGACATTGAAATACATAAAGATTGCATCTAATCCCTTTTGCAACTTCATGCTTTGTCTAAACAGGGTATCATTATTTTCATTGTCTAAAAAATAACCAAAGCCAGAGTAAGTAACACTGTCAATCATTTTCCAATTCTCAAAATAATTTCCGTAATCTGATTTTAGTTTATAGTTTCCCTTAATCCATTTTAGAGGAGGGTTTTTCGCATCAGCTTTTTCAGATTCTACATTTATATTGGAACAGGATATCAAAAAAAAGCTAAGAACAAAACAATTTAATATGTTTAAATTCGTTTTCAATATATTAAAGGTAGTGTTTCTGAAATAGAAATTCTAATTAAAAAAGTTAAATTGTTTTTTATATCTTCGCATAGTTGAGAAATGTATTCATATTAATATTTTGTATTTTTTCTGTAGATTCTTTCTTTGCTCAGTCGGATTCAACTTCATTTAATAAAAAGGAAGAAGTTTTTTATGATGGCAAACGCTACAGAGTTCATAACAGCTGGCTATCCTTTGGTGCTGGGCCAAGTTATAACACTAAATGGCCAAAAGACGAAAAAAATTTAGGTGCAGATTTTAGTTTTTTTATAAAACAACATTACTTTAGAATTGGTGGCTATATGAGTGGAGCCGATTTTACGTTATCCAATAATTACAGTTTTCATTTATGTTACGGTTTAAGAAAAGAAACTGAAAAATATAATTTATCTGCTTTTATCGGACCGTCAACTTCCTATTTTAGAAGGCCGTTAAGTGACTCTGCAACTCATAATTTAGGAACGGTTTATAATGAACTAGGTGCCCATGTTTGCATAGAAACTATTTATAAAATTAAATATGATATTGGACTTGGTGGGCAAATTTTTTGTGATTATAATCGAGTTCAAATGGTGTATGGTGTAAGGTTAATTGCTTATTTTTCGGGAGCCTATCGAGGCATAAAATATGGTCGCACCCCAGTCAAAACTAAATAATTCAACTACAGATTTTATTATCGTAGGGCAAGGCATTGCTGGGTCGGTAATATCTTTATCACTTATTAAGGCTGGATATTCTGTATGTGTGATAAATCAACCAAACTTATCTTCTAGTTCAAAAGTTGCAGGAGGGATTTGGAATCCAATAGTTTTTAAACGCTTAACCAAAAGCTGGATGGCTGATGAGTTAGTGCCCGAACTGATTAATTTTTACGAATACTGGGAAAAGGAGTTTAATACTTCTCTTATTCGCAAACGAGAAATTATTAAGCCTTTTACTGAAGAACAAGAAAAAAATCTATGGATTAAAAAATCTAATGATAACGAATCTAGAAATATTTTTTTAGATCCAAACACCTACGAGAATTTTCAGCTTGACGAACACTATCAAGTGAAATCATTTTCAAAAGTATTACATGCTGGCAATTTAGATGTTGCTAAATTCTTAGATTATACGAAAGAATATGTAAAGAAGAATCAAACATATTTAGAAGAGGAATTTGATTATAACCAATTAGATGTTTCTTCAACTAATGTGAAATATAAAGATGCTTCGGCTTCTAAGATTGTATTTTGTGAAGGCTATCTAATTTCTAACAATTCTTATTTCAATTGGATTCCAATGAAGCCTGCAAAGGGAGAAACTTTAACTATAAAGAGCAAATACATACAATTAGAAAAAGATATTTTTAATAAAGGCTTTTTTATTATGCCAATTGGTGATGATTTATTTAAAGTAGGCGCCACCTACGAATGGAATGAATTAAATGATTTACCAACAGAAAAAGCCAAACAAGAATTGATTTCAAAAATTAATGCAGTCATCACTACCCCATACGAAATAATTTCTCATGATGCAGGTGTAAGACCTTCTGTAATTGATAGAAGACCTGTTGTTGGTAGCCATCCTGTATATAAAAACATCTTTACATTTAATGGTTTAGGGACTAAGGCTGTTATGATTGCTCCTTACTTTGCAAAAAAATTAGTGAACTCTATACAGAATAACTACAAAATTGACGAGGAAGTTAGCCCAAATCGCTTTCTTTAAACCATTTATTACTCATTACTTTTATTTTTTTTATTACAGATTATTTATACTTTAGGTAACTAATCTTATGATAAAATCTCTTTTTTTTAAACTCATATTTATTATTGCATTAACATTCGTTAATACAATTTTAGTTGCCCAACAAAAAGATAGCGCAATATCAATTCCAAAAGAAGACATCAACGTTGCTAAAAAAAGAAAATTCATTTATTTAATTTCTGATAGATTAAGTGATGATGACAAATTAGATGTTTTTAAAATGACACCTAGTTCTCTAACTCCTGCATTAATTGTGATTAGAGGGCATATGGAAGTGATTGGTAGCCCTAACGAAAAGAAAGCAAAAATTAGTGTTTACAATGTTTCTACTAACGACTTAGTTGGCGTTTATAATTCTAACTCTTATACAGGAAATTACCTATTGATATTAGCCCCTAATGTAAAATATCTTTTTAAAGTAGAAGTGTCTGGTTACGGCACGACGCAAGAAATTGTGGAGATTCCAATGAAAATTGATTATGAAATTTGTCAGCAAGATTTAAAAATTAAATTAAACGAAAAAAATAAACCCGTATTAATGATTCATAGCTTTTTTGCTGATGAAAATGAAAAAGTATTTTATTTAAGAACAATTATTGATACAACAAAAATTAATAATGATAATGTATTAAATAATGATGAGATTGCCAGACAACTGGATAAAAATAAAGAATCTTTAAATATTGACGAGCTTGTAAAAAAACAATTAGAAGAAGAAAAGAAAAAGCCCGAACAGGCGCTTGCTGCCTTTAAAAATAACGACTACGAAAAAGCATTAGAATTATATAGTAGTTTACTGAAAAATGATCCTGCGGATCCATTCATGAATTATTATTATGGCGTTTGTTTACTAAGTTTAGATAAGAATAAAGCTAAGGCTATTAATTCGTTATTAATAGCATCAAGTGTTAAGGAAGTTCCCGTTGATGTATATTTTTATTTAGGAAAAGCATATCATTTGTCCTACTTGTTTCAAGATGCGATAAAAGCATTTGAACAATACAGAGGCCGCATAAAACCTTATGATTTTGAAACACAAAATGGCCCTCAGCTAATTAAAAATTGTATGAATGGCATTAATTTAATGAACGACCAAGTTAATATTGAGATTGTAAAAAGATCACAGATTCAATCAGATAATATTCTCGCCAACTACAACCCTGATTTAATTAATGAAAGAGTAAAAGTAAAAACTGATTTTTTTAGCTCTTCTGTCGATAAGAAAAAAGATAAAAATTTATTAATGTGTAACAATAACTCACGTGAATATTACCACCCTAGTTATGGCGAAAAAGAACAAAAGCACACAGATTTATATAAAAATAACACCTTGCCAAATGGAACATTAAGTTCTAGTCAAATATTAGGTCCAGAGATTAATACGTCTTATGATGAAAATTATCCTTACCTCACAAAAGATGGAAATACATTATACTTCTCGTCAAAAGGGCATAATAGTATGGGAGGATATGATATGTTTAAATGCACACGTAAAGATAGTTTATCTCCTTGGTCAAGACCAGTGAATATGGGATATCCTATCAACTCTACTTACGATGATATTTTATTTATACCAGATGAAAGCAATCAAACAGCATCATATTGTAGCAATAGAAAAAATAATAATTACGAATACATTCAAATAAAACTACCTCAACATCCTTTAACAAACTCAATTATCAAAGGCAGTTTTAGTACAATGGATTCTATTCCAAAAAGAGATGCTTACATTACTGTTTATAATTCAAACACTGGCGAAATTGCAGGTGTTTATAAAACCAATCCAACTACTGGTCAATATTTAATGATATTAGTATCCGGCATAAAATATGATGTATCTATTGAATCCGAAGGCTATTCCGAAATAACAAGCTCATTTGAAGTGCCAGATAAAAAAGGTGATTTCGAATTAAAGCAAATCATCAAACTTCAAACCTTAGGGACTCAAAAATCAGCAAAAATTAATAATTATTTTACTGAGTCTGAAGCGGCAAAAATTTCATTTGATATAGTTGCTGCAAAACCAAACGCTAAAACAACAGAATCAGAAACAAAAAAAGTAGTTAAAATAAAAAAACCAAAACGCAGTGCTGAAGAAGCTGCAAAAGATAAAGAAGATTTAGCGTTAGCAGAGAATTTATATAACCAAGAAATATATCAAGAAGCGGCATTGGTTTATCAAAATGTAGAATTGTATATTGATTTAGAACCCATAGATGAATATAGATATGGAGTAAGCTTGTTTAAAACTAAAAAAGACAAAACAAATTGCATCATTGCTTTAGAGGCTTGCTTAGGATTGAAAGATGTTCCTGTAGAAGTGTATTATTACCTAGCTAAAGCCAATCAACAAAGCTATAGATTTAATACAGCTATCAATTATTATAAAAAATATATGGCTTTATGCAAGTCCGAAGACATAAAAAGTTTAAAAATAGAACAAGAAATTTTATACTGTCAACATGGAATTAAATTAGTTAATAATCCTGTAG
Organism: Bacteroidetes bacterium UBA5697; assembly: GCA_002420145.1. Lineage (GTDB taxonomy): Bacteria > Bacteroidota > Bacteroidia > B-17B0 > Aurantibacillaceae > UBA4416. The sequence continues at coordinate 322,072 of DIHL01000023.1, read as the reverse complement.
TGCTTGAAGTGTATGGCAAAAAGCATGTTGATCAAAATGCTATTCAAAATTCTTTAACACAAATCGAATCTGGTGGAAAAGTACTGGTTATTACAGATGACATGAGATCTTCTATTGATAAAAAGAAAGAATTTAAATCTCTACTATATTTATCACCAGACAAAAACACCGTTCTTTATTCGAGTTATGGCGAAAATGATTCAAATGGAAAAGACATTTACCAATTAAAAAAATTAGGAAACGGCAAATGGTCTCCAACTCCACTAAACATTACAGCAATAAATAGTCCATTAGACGAGGAATTTCCTTCCTTATCTAAAGACGGTAAAACGCTCTATTTCTCTTCAAAAGCCTATGAAAACATGGGTGGTTATGATATTTTTAAGAGTGAATGGAACGAAACCACTCAAAGTTGGTCGGCGCCTGTTAATATGGGTTCCCCAATAAATTCCCCATTTAACGACATCTACTTTTTAGAGTAATTTTTAATCTAAAATAATTTTTGTTTCCCGATAAAATGAATTAATTTGGAGTAGTATTATATGCTCCAAAGTAACTCTAAAATAAAATTAATTGGCCGAAGAGAATTTGTTAGTTTTCCTTTATTAGAAATTAATAAAGTAGAAGCTAAAATTGATACTGGGGCTTACACTTGTGCTATTCATTGCAACAATATTGTTTTAAAAACAGAAGGCAATAAACAAATTCTCACTTTTCAATTATTAGACGATAGAATTTATCGCTTTGAAGAATTTACTCGAAAAAAAATAAAAAATTCTGGAGGCGAAATGGAAGAGCGTTATATTATCAAAACTTTAATTACTATAGGTAGAAAAAAAATAAAAACAACCATTTCGTTAAGCGACCGAGAAAATATGCGCTACCCAGTTCTTATTGGCAGACGTTTATTAAAAGGTAAATTTATTATAGATGTTAGTTTAATTTACACGAATGGCTTAAGCTTAAATACTTTGTTAAAATAAAATATTAAACATGAAATAGCCTTGTTGCCTTAAACACAAATAACTAAACATGGCTATACCATATGACCATTAAAAAAAACATTAAGACATATGAAAATTGCAATTTTATCCCGCAACAAAAATCTTTACTCTACAAAGCGTTTAATAGAAGCGGCAGAGCAAAGAGGCCATGAGGTATTAGTTCTTGATCACATGAAATGTGTATTGGTTATCGAACAAGGTCGTCCACACATCTATTACAATGGAAAAGAAGTAACGGATGTAAATGCCGTAATCCCTAGAATTGGTGCTAGCGCAACGTTTTATGGAACGGCTGTTGTTCGCCAATTTGAAATGATGAAAATTTTCACAGCTGTTGAATCACAAGCCTTAGTTCGTTCAAGAGATAAATTACGTAGCTTACAAATTTTAGCTCGTGCAGGTTTAGGAATTCCTAAAACAGCGTTTGCAAGTTCGCCAAACGATAAAGATATTGATAGCGTGATTGAAACTATTGGCGGAGCGCCATGCGTTGTTAAACTATTAGAAGGCACGCAAGGTATTGGAGTTATTTTAGCCGAAAATCAAAAGGCAGCAAAATCGGTTATTGAAGCATTCTTGAAATTAGAAGCAAACATGTTGGTACAAGAATATATTAAAGAAGCTAAAGGAGCTGATTTAAGAGTTTTTGTAGTAGATGGACAAATTGTAGGCGCTATGAAACGTCAAGCAAAAGAAGGTGAATTTAGAAGCAACTTACATCGCGGCGGAACAGCAACCGTAATTAAATTAACACCCGAAGAGCGTTCAACAGCTATTAAAGCTTGTAAAAAACTAGGTTTAGGTATTGCCGGTGTTGATTTATTACAAAGCGATAGAGGGCCATTAGTGATGGAGGTAAACTCATCACCAGGATTAGAAGGTATTGAAGGCGCTACAGGTGTTGATATTGCTGGAAAAATTATTGAGTACGTAGAACGTAATGAGTTTAATACACCTGGTCAATAATGCAAGATTTCATCATCAACTCTCAAATCATTAAAGCTGGCGAAAGCAAGCAAATTGTTCTAAACTCATACGAGCTACATACAAAAACTAATATTGAAATTCCAGTTTTTGTTTTTAGAAGTAAACATAAAGGACCTACTCTTTTGCTATCTGCAGGAATGCATGGCGAAGAAACCAATGGTATTGAAATCATCAGAAAAATTATCACTCGGGATGAAATTCAAAATTTAAATTGCGGAAACATCATCGCGATTCCAGTAATTAATAGTGTATCTTTTTTATTTGGAAGTAGAGATTTACCTGATGGCCGAGATTTAAATCGTTGTTTTCCAGGAAATAAAAATGGTTCATTTGGAAGCAGAATAGCCTATGACTTAATGAAACACATTGTTCCCTTAATTGATTTTGGTGTTGATTTTCATACAGGTGGTGCAAAAATTAGTAATAGTCCACAAATAAGATGTGTGTTTGAATTTCCTGAAAACATTGCCTTAGCAAAAAAATTCTCTCCACCATTAATTATTGATAGTAAATACCGAGAAGGAACATTTAGAAAAGAAGCCGCTAAAAAAAACAAACCTATTTTAGTTTACGAAGGTGGAGAAAGTATGCGCTTTGATTACTCAGCTATTAATGAAGGCGTAAATGGTTGCTTACGTTTAATGAAAAGCTATCATATGATTGATATTGATATTCCAAAAAATCATGCTGTAAAAATTACGAAAGACACTTGGATAAGAGCGAATAGCAGTGGATTATTTCATATGAATAAAATGAATGGCTCTTATGTATCTAAAGATGATTTATTGGGTGTGATATGCAATCCTTTTGGAAACATTGAACATAAAATATTTTCTACTGTAGATGGCTATATCATTGGAATTAATAATCAACCGGTGGTTAATCAAGGCGATGCTTTAATTCATATTGGAATGGAAGAGTAGATATTATAAATTTATTCTTTAATAATTTTATTAATCAACTTATTATTCCTATCCTGCACAATTAAAAAATAAATCCCTTGAGAAAGGTTACCCAAATTAATTTGTGAAATAAAAGAACTAGTATATACAATTTGACCCAAATAATTTCTAATTTCTATATTAGAGTTCTTAAATTGATTTTGTTTATCAATAATATTTAAAATTGAATTTGTTGGATTTGGATAAATTTGAATTCCATTATAATTATACATTTTAATTTTTGTAACCAAATCATTAGTAGAATCTAGTCTAATCACTAAAGAACTATCAGCATAAATTCCGCAAATTACATATGCAGAATCAGAACACTGAATACTTTTGTAGGCTTCACTTCCTCCCAATGCCCATGATTTTTCAAAAATTTTGTAGCCATTAGGCGTAAATTTTGCAAAATAGACTGAATCTGTTGAAGCGGTTTGATTATTCCCCGAGCAAAAAATATTATTATCAAAGTCTTCTGCAATAGAATATATATAACCCTTTTTATGTAATGGCGATTTCCAAATTACGCTCCCAAATGAAGAAAGTTTAAGTATATATAATGTTGATGTATCTGTAACTCCAACGTAATATCCTCCACTTGATTCATGTGACAAACTGTGAAAAAAATATTTATTAGAATCGTAATAATATTTCGTCCAAAGTGTATCGCCATTAGATTTTGTTTTACAAATGAATGATCTAAAGTTAGCTCCAAAATTAATATTATCGAATCCACAAAATGTAAAGCCAGAATCTGAATTCTGAACAACTGATTTTATATATGTGTAATTATATCCATAATCCTTATTAATAAGTAAATTACCATTCTTGTCTGTTTTGTACATAAATCCTTTTTGATTTGAATTACCAAATATAGCATAGCAAGAATCGAAAGTTTGTATCAAACTAATATGAACGCCATTGGGGCTGTTAGCAAACGTTTTTATCCATTTAATGTTTCCTAACGTATCTGTCTTTATCAATTTTAACTCAAGATTATTACTTGATGATACATATGACGTGTAACCAACCATGATCAAATCTTTATTATAATCTACTAAACCTCGATATAAATGTCCTAGTGATGAATCTGAGACATCATTAAATGACTTAGTAAATAATGTATCTCCATTAGAGTTAACACGAAGAATATAATTGCTGTATGAACTACCAATACCAATACCTCCGAAGCCAAAATATGAATTATTGTAATCACACACATCGGAAATGATGGCACCTTTAGTATATGTGCTAAACCATGATTGCGAATAAGAATTAGTGAAGTAACAAAATAGAATAATAATGCTTATTTTTTTCATACTTTTAATTAAATTAATCTTCATTAATATTTTATTCATCTGATTAAATGTATAATATTAATGTTCACACCTTCTAAGATACAATAAAAACATATGCATTTATGTTAGACTCACTCATTAGCCAGCATAGTTCCAACAATAGTTTGAAGTTTATTTGTATTTTTGATTGTAATGAAAAAGCTATTGTTTACTCCGCAACAACCTTATCTCTCAAACCATTAGAATCAATCCAGTTTTCTAATGCTAATTTAAACTCTGCATTTTCATTCATCATATCTGTGCGAAGAGTGATTGTTTTTTTATTGTAGTTAACAAAATAAGTTAATCCATGACGAGTTTCAATTTTTTGAATTTCCTTTGCGCTTGTTGTGTCTATTTTATTGGTTGATATGATTAATATATCATCTTCCAATGCAACAAAACATAAATTTTTTAGTTTGCGCCATACGGTAACAACTATTTCAGTAAAAGCAATTAAAAAACAAATAAAAGCCATGTACTTAATAATGCTTCCAGAAATGTACATTAAAACACCAATACATGTAAACGAAATAATTTTAATAATTCGTTTTGCTATAAATCCGTCCGTAAAATAAATGAATTTTTTACTGTCTTTTTTTATTTGAGAAAGAGTATATGCTTCTAAACAAGACGCTAATACATATAATATTCCTGTTCCTAAAAAAATATAACGTACTTCCTTATAACCAATGTACTGAGTAAATACAAAAACTAAACTAATAACAATTAAGCTTAGTAAAATAATGTTTTTTAATAAAATAGAGAAAAGAGAATTCATTGAATTGTATAATTTATTTTTTATTTAACCACATAGACACATAGTTTTATTTAGTGTCGATTTGGTTTGAATGTTTCAGTATTATCTAGTTTCACATAGCATTGAAGCTATGCTTCAATTTTAGTTATTTTCTATGTAAAACTCTTGATAGTAGTTTTACGGTATCGTTTTACAATGTACCTATGTGGTTAAACCCATTAAAATACATGTTTTTCAGCATGATAAGAAGAGCGAACTAAGGCTCCACTCTCTACATATCTAAATCCTTTCGACAAAGCAATGTCTCCCCACTTTTTAAATTCGTCAGGATGAACATATCTTGCCACTGGTAAATGTTTTGGTGTTGGCTGCAAGTATTGTCCAATAGTCATTACATCACAATGCACTGCGGCTAAATCATCTATTGTTTCTAAAACTTCTTCCTCTGTTTCACCTAATCCAACCATTAAACCGCATTTAGTCCTCACGCCTGCTTCGTGTAAGCGTTTTAGCACTTCCATACTTCTATCATATTTTGCTTGAATACGAACTTGTGCTGTTAATCGTCTAACGGTTTCGATATTGTGTGAAACGATATCTGGCTTCACATCGATAATTCGTTGTAAGTTTTCCCACTTACCAGCAAAATCAGGAATTAAACATTCAAATTTTGTTTCAGGACTAATTTCACGAATAGCTTTAATAGTTTCTGCCCAAATAATTGAGCCTCCATCTTTTAAATCATCTCTATCAACGGATGTAATCACACAGTGTTTCACCCCCATCAATTTTACTGAATTTGCAACACGTTTTGGTTCATCCCAATCTGCAGGCTTAGGTTTACCAGTAGCAACAGCGCAAAACCCGCAAGAACGTGTGCAAATATTTCCCAATATCATAAATGTAGCAGTTCCAGCTCCCCAACACTCGCCCATATTTGGACAATTGCCACTTTCGCAAATAGTATGAAGTTTATGCTTTGCTACAATATTTCTTACTTTTAAATACTCTTCTCCAATGGGTAATTTCACTCTTAACCAATCTGGCTTACGAGGTTTTTCGAGAATAGTTTTTTCGTTACTGTTTTCCATTTTTTAGAACCATTTTTTACCAAATACAAAACCTACGTATAAGGTAACAATAAAATTTTCGGCTGGGTTATGAGCCATAATAGGCAATGCTTTTGGATAATAATCAAATATAACTCCTGTTTCGATGGCTTTTACTTTATTAGAAAAAGGAGCATACTCAAAACTTAAATTTGCCTTTGCGTAAAAACCAGGATAAACTTTTAATTCAGCTAATCCGTCTAGTAAAGGTCCTTTACCAGAAATACTATCAATCGTATGCACCTCTGGATCATACCTTACAGACTCTTGAAATTTATTTCCTGAAGAAGCATCTCTATAAACTAACACATAGTTAGGTTTTGCAAATGTGACATTAGCGCCAACAAAATAAGCCGTTCTAATCTCCACTGATTTTCTATCAGCACGTTTAAAAATCGTGGTTTGATACCCTACTCCAGCTCTGAATAAAAGAATATTATTTAATTTACCATAATTGAATCTTTTCGAATTATCTGCATTATTTGAAATTTTAATTTCTTTTGGATGCTTCATATTTAAAGCTTCAATTTCTAATAATCGTTTGCGGGTTCCAGTAACATGTTTAGCTCTCATGAAATTTAATCCAAAACCGCGGCTATGAGCAAATACTCCAAACGACATTTCATTTCTATATAATACATTTGGATCTTGTCCATTTGCAATAGCTTGTGAAGTACTTTGAGAAAAGCACAAACTACCTAAAAACAAAAGCAAAAAACTGTACGAAAATCGTTCCATCATGTGATAACAAAAGTAATTAATAATTTATTAATAAAATACCTAATGCTTTATTATATTTGAGTTAAAATAACGCTCATGATTACTAGTAAAGTAACCTATTTAGGTGAATTAAGAACGGAAGCAACACATATTCAATCTAATACAACGATTCATACAGATGCTCCTAAAGATAACCACGGAAAAGGTGAAATGTTTTCGCCAACCGATTTAGTAGCAACTGCCTTAGCAAGTTGTATGATTTCCATCATGGGAATTGTTGCGATGAAAGACAGAATTACTACTGTTGACGGGGCAACCGCTGAAGTAACTAAGGTAATGTATGCTGACCCTAGACGTATTGGCGAAATTCATATCACGGTAACATTTCCTAAGAAAAATTATACAGATAAGGAAAAGAAAATATACGAACATGCTGCCCACACTTGCCCTGTAGCAAAAAGTTTACATCCCGATTTAAAGCAAATAATAAATTTTGTGTGGTAACTAAGCTTTAGCTGCTGCTAAAATCTCCGCTGCATTAATACCATTATGAGAATTATGGTAAATACATGCTCCATTTTTAATTAATAATACTTGTGGTGAAGCATGTTCTACTGAAAATAAATCAGCAATTTCGTTAGAAATATCGCGGTGATTTAATAAATCGAGGTAGTAAGCAGGTATTTGCTCATCATCGTTCCATTTAGACTCAAGACGATTTAAGGCCATTGAACTGATGGAACATCTAGTACTATGTTTAAATAAAAGAACAGCACTAATATGCTGTTCTTTAGAAATATCTTTAATGTCTTGTAACTGACTAATATCTGAAAGCTTATGCCAAAGCATAAAAATTAAACAGATTTTTTAGCAGAAATTGAAGTATTAGCTTTAGAGTATGCTGGGCATTTTTCGTGCGATTTGCAAGAAGTTAATGACGCACAAAAAGCGATCAACAAAGCAGATAGTAAAGCTAATTTTTTCATAATTTTCAATTTTAAAATAATAGAGTAACAAATATATACTAATTTCGCTAAGAACAAAAAAAAAGGCTGTGGAAAATCATGTTTTTTTAATGACAAACAATTAACAATTCATAATGACAGAAAAAATCATTCATAATTCTTGGGATTTAAAATTAAAAGAGGAGTTTGAGTTACCATATATAGCAAAATTAGAAGGTTTTTTAAAGGAGGAGAGAAGATTATACAATATTTACCCTAAAAAAACGGAGGTTTTTAACGCTTTTAAGCTGACTAGTTTCGAAAATGTAAAAGTTGTGATATTGGGACAAGATCCTTATCATGGTCCTAACCAGGCTCACGGCTTAAGTTTTTCGGTAAATTATGGAATTAAAATCCCGCCCTCTTTGGCAAATATTTATAAAGAACTAAAATCTGACATTGACTTTGCAATTCCTAGCCATGGGAATTTAACCAGTTGGGCCAATCAAGGCGTATTACTTTTAAATGCTACTTTAACAGTAAGAGCAGGAGAACCAGGAAGTCATCAAAAAAAAGGTTGGGAAACATTTACAGATTCGGTTATTAAATTGATATCTGATAAAAAAGAAAACTGTGTCTTTTTATTATGGGGAAATTTTGCGAAATCAAAAATTAACTTAATCGATTTAGATAAACATTTAGTTTTAAAGGCAGCTCATCCATCACCTTTAGCTGGGGGGGCTTTTTTTGGTTGTAAGCATTTTTCAAAAACCAACGAGTATTTAAAATCTAAAAATATAAGTCAAATTAATTGGGCTATACCAAATGCTGACTTATTTCAATAAAAACCATTTTTCACATTTTCACGAATTAATCTTGTATTAATAAAACTTTATAATTAGGTTTAAAGAAATCTTTTTGCATTATACGTACCGATTATGATTAGTATTCAAAAACAAGTTTTATTGTTGTCAGAGTTTCATTTTAAGGAATTCTCAGAATATTTATTAAACACTAATGCCGATTTGCCATATAAATTGGTCACCACAATTCGTCACTCAAAAACACATCATGAATCTGATGAATTATGTAAACTAATTTATGGAGACTCTGCAGAGAAAACAAAAAAGAAATTTCTTCAATTAACACATCACACATTTAAACTAAGTGGTTTTTTAAGCCGAAACTATCCTAATTATTTAAAACATAATTTACAAGTTATTGAAGAACTACTAAGCAAAGGAGAAAAACAAAAAGCCAATGATGTGGCTGAGTGGTTATCGGATGTTGCAGAAAAAATAGAAGATTACACCAGCTTAATTGAAGTTACTAAGTTTTTTGCTCAACAATGTTTTATTACAGAGTCAAAAGACGCTAATAAATTTCATAAAAAAGTAAAAGAGTATATTGAGTTAGAACAAATAAAAAACTCTATTTACCTATACTTAAGAGAGAACTTGTTCTTTAAAGGCAAAGAAAATATTTCTAAATCTCAAGCAAATAAAGATTTAGCCTTCTTTAATCAATACACTGACCATAAATCTAACTCAATAAATATTTTAGCTCGTTTCGGTAAATATTACGAGTTAAGTTTTTTAAGTCACCCCGATTTTTTTAAACATGAAACTGTAAAAGAATTAGATGATTTAGAAAGAGATTTTTTAAATAATGCGCATGTATGTTTCCATTATTTAGATGACATGTATTTTAAAATATTGGGCTTACGTTTACAGCTAGACGTAAACAATAATAATACAGAATCGATGCTTCAGGAAGTGAAGAAAATGAACAGTATCAGTTCATTCTTGAAATTTTGGAAAAGCTATATAAATATTCCTGAAATATTCTCATTCTCTGTGCAAGCAAGTCATTACATGAGTTCTTACGCATTTGTTTTTAGAGATGATTATCATAAAACATTGCCACACGACATAAAAGAAAACATGCTGTTTCTGAAACAAAAATTAGAATCAGAATTAGCAAAAAACATTTGGGATGATGGAGAATACATTATTAAGCTTATTAATTTAAAATGTTTTTATTCGGCTATTTTACTAACGGGAGATAATACAGACAAGGCAAAGTCGGTTAAGATACTAGAAGATACTTTAGTGTCATACCAGCAAATTCCTTTTCAAAAATTTTTAGACGGAATGTTTGTTGCATTGATTATGGGATACTTTAGTTTGCAACAATATGAAAAAGTAATAACAACATACAAACGTTATAAGAAAATTACCTCAGATCAAATTGTTGTTAAAGAAAATGATTTAACAATTGATGCCTACTATTTCACTGCTCAATATTTAACTAATCAACGTAAACAATACATTGAAAAACTAAAAGCAACGTTTGATGAGGCTGGAGATTTTGAACATGTGAGGTCCTTAATTGCTGAATTAGTAAGCTATTACAAAATACCTGTTAATTTATAATTTGTGAGTGGAATATACATTCATATTCCGTTTTGTAAACAAGCGTGTCATTACTGCGACTTTCATTTTTCTACTTCATTAAAAAACAAAGATGCTTTAGTAAAAAGCATTTTAATGGAAATTGATACCCGCATTAATTATTTGCCAAACAAAACTATTGAAACCATATATTTTGGCGGAGGCACTCCAAGCTTATTGTCTGAAAAGGAAATATTTCAAATCTTAGAAAAATTGTACAAACTCTACAACGTTTCTAATAATGCCGAAATAACTTTGGAATGCAATCCTGATGATTTGTCTGATGAAAAATTAAAAGAATTAAAGCGTTTAGAAATAAATCGTTTGAGTATAGGCTTACAAAGTTTTGATGAAGAAGAATTAATTTGGATGAATAGAGCGCACACCGCTAAAGAAAGTGAATCATCTGTAAAACGTGCACAAGACAGAGGGTTTGAAAATATTACCATTGATTTAATTTACGGCTCTAAATTTTCAAACTTAACAAGTTGGAAAAAAACATTAGATAAAGCTATTGCACTACAAGTCCCACATATATCAAGCTACAATTTAACCATTGAAGAAAAAACAAAATTAGGGCACGACTTTAAAGTAAAAAAAGAAGTAGCCATTGATGATGAAAAAAGCTCTGAGATGTTTTTAGAAATGATAGATAGATTAGAAAAAAATGAGTTTATTCATTATGAGATTTCTAATTTTGGCAAAGAAGGTTTTTTTAGTAAACACAATTCTAATTACTGGAAAGGTGAGCATTATCTAGGACTTGGGCCTTCTGCTCATTCGTTTCATGGCACAAGTAGACAATGGAATGTTTCAAACAATAACCTTTACATCAAATATCTTGAAGAAAAATCGGAAGCATACTTCGAAAAAGAAATTTTAACCGAAACCGAACGCTTTAACGAATACATATTAACCTCGCTAAGAACTATTTGGGGAATTAATCTGGATTATATAAAAACAAACTTCAATTCAGATTTTGCAAAAAATTTCTTAAATCAAATTCAAGAATATATAAAACAGGAAACTGTAACTGTAAAAGACAAGACTTACACCTTAACCGAAAAAGGTAAATTACTAGCCGATAAAATTGCCAGTGATTTGTTTGCTTAGCCATCTTGAGCTTAGTCGAAGGATGAGAATACTTAATTATCTTCCATGTTATTCAATACATCAAAAATCAAATCTTTCTCGTACCCTTTAGATAAAGCATAACTCATTAACTTATATTTAAGTTTTACTTTATTAGATTCTTTAATAAGTTTGCGTTTAGATTCAATTAATTTGTGAAGTGTTTTTAAATATTCCGCTTCATCTATTTCTTTCATTGCTTTTTTTAAGCAATAATCCCCTACTCGTTTTTGCTTTAATTCTTGTTTAATTTTTACACGTCCCCATTTTTTTATGGTAAACTTTCCACGTGCAAACGAACAAGCAAAACGCTCTTCATTCAAAAAATTATCTTGAATTAATTGACTGATAATGTTTTCTACAACATCCGTCCACATTCCTAAATCATACAATTTATCGCGAGCTTCTTGCTGAGAACGCTCTTGATACGCACACCAACTCTGCATTTTAACTAATGCCAAGTGTGGATCTGTTATTTTTATAGGAGCTTTCTTTTCAAACACAAACAAAAGTAATATTTCTTTATCTTTGATACACAATTATGTTACAATTACCTACCGAATTTATAAAGTCTATTTCTTGTTGCAAAGGATTTAATGAACAAGCATTTATTGATGCACATCAAACCAATTCGCCAACAAGTATTAGAATCAATCCCTTTAAACCAACTCAACTTAACTTTAAGTTAAACAATCCAGTACCATGGAATAATAAAGGCTTTTACCTAGAAGAACGTCCTAATTTTACCCACGATATATTATTTCAAGCGGGCTGTTATTATGTTCAAGAAGCAGGCTCGATGTTTATTGAACATGCGTTAACTTCTTGTGTTGATTTCAATCAAACGCTTTTAGCCTTTGATGTATGCGCTTCGCCAGGTGGAAAAAGTACTCTGTTGAATTCGTTACTAAATGAACAAAGTAGCTTAGTTGCCAACGAAATTATTAAACAACGTTCAGAAGTACTAGCTCAAAACTTAAGCAAATGGGGAACGAGTAATGTTGTAGTCACGAACAATGACCCTAGCTCCTACTCTGAAATCAACGATGTATTTGATGTTATTTTAGTAGATGCACCTTGCAGTGGCTCTGGCTTGTTTAGAAAACAACATGATGCGGTTGATGAATGGAGTTTGGATAATGTGAATTTATGTGGTCAACGTCAAAAACGAATTTTATCAGATATTATTGGGACTTTAAAACAAGGTGGAACATTGGTATATTCTACATGCTCTTATTCTCAAACCGAAAATGAAGATATTGCAGATTGGCTTATAACTGAATTTAATTTAATAAGTATTCGAATTCCTATTGAAAAAAATTGGGGAATTGTTGAAACAACAAGCGAAAAACAACAAGCATTCGGCTATCGTTTTTATCCTGATAAAACACAATCAGAAGGTTTTTTCTGTGCTGTATTTAAAAAACCTGGCGATATCGATAATCATCATCAGGTAAGAAAATCTAAATACGAAGCCTTTTCGATAATTAAACCTAAGGAAAAAGAATTATTTGCGAATTGGATTCAAAATTTAGATGAGCACTTGATTACTAAATTCAAAGATGATTACCTCTTAACAAATCAAACTACAATTGATTTTATAAATAAATACTCAAACTTGTATTACAAAAAAGTAGGTACAACCATTGGAAGTTTAATTAAAAATGAAGTCATACCTCATCACGATTTAGCCTGGAGTATTCATCGCTCAAATGCTATTCAAACAATTGAATGTAATCAAGAACAAGCATTGCAATTTTTGAAAAAAGAATTGCAATGCATTGAAGGCAATAAGGGTTGGAATTTAATGACCTTTAATCACTTTGGCATTGGTTGGATTAAGCATTTAGGTAATCGACTAAATAATTATTTGCCAAACGAATTTAGGATACTTAAATAAAATATGTCACTTCGAGTAGTATTTGCCAGTTCTTTGCAAATACGTATCGAGAAGCCTATCTTTAAGTTCTCGATACAGCGCAGAAAGAACAGCGCTTACTCGAACTGACAATACAATAACAATTAAAAATAAATACTATGTTCGGGAAATTTGGAGACATGATGGGCAAATTGCAAGAAATGAAGCAAAAAGCCGATGAAATTAAATTAAAATTAGACTCAACTATTATAAACGTTGAAGGTGCTGGTGGTGATATTAAAATTGCCATTACAGGTAATAGAGAAATAAAATCATTAACCATTGCTCCTGGATTACAACATGGAGATAAGGAAGAGTTAGAAGAACAATTAACTGTAACCTTAAATAAAGCATTATTTAAAGCCAATGAGTTAAACGAAAACGAAATGAAATCAGTGGCAAGTGGAATGCTTCCTGGAATAATGTAGAACAATGTTTAAGAAACTTAGCATAATTACAATTATTGTATTAGCAATAACTAAATTAATAGCTCAAACTACCACAATAAATACTATTAATGGTAGTCAAGATGTATTCCAGTTTTCAGAAAATAAAAAATTCTATTCTGGAATAAAAACAAAAAATAATAAAACTGTCCATTTTCGAAAAAACATAGTATTAAACTACATAATCGATCAAAAAACTACTATTGTTCAAGACTCTGCTATTTTCTCCTATCTCCCAAAATTCAACAAAACGTACTCTAACTTAAAATCAATAAAGCATAAAAATTTCAAAAGTTTTTTATACGATTCTACTATTAAAATTAGCGAGAAACAATTCTTTGCAATTTTGAAAAACATAAATCATACCCCAATCCAACTATTAGCAAAGCGCTTCAAGAAAAATAAAACAATTCGAACTGTACTAAATTATTCGGGTGCTACTATTGGCGTAGCAGGATTAGCTTGTTTTGCATATAGCGCTATGAACTCAACTGGAAAAACACAATCAGCCTATGCAAATGAGCAGCGTAAAAAAAATCAATTGATGGAATTTTATGGAGGCTCATTTCTTGGATTATCTAGTGTAATATTTATAAGCACTATTATTCCAAGTTCCAGAAATCACAAAATATTACATAAAAAAATGGTAGCTGAATACAACTACCATTTAAATACAACACATTAAAGATTACAATAAGTCATTTGCTAAATTAGCTAATTCACTTCTTTCACCTTTTTGTAAAGTGATATGAGCATATAATGGCTGCCCTTTTACTTTATCAATTAAATAACTTAATCCATTTGATTGCGCATCTAAGTAAGGCGTATCAATTTGATAAATATCTCCTGTAAAAATAATTTTTGTATTCTCGCCTGCACGTGTGATAATTGTTTTTACTTCATGCGGTGTTAAATTCTGAGCCTCATCTACAATAAAAAACATATTACTTAAACTACGTCCACGAATAAACGCTAAAGGACAAATCACGATTTTTTCATTCTCAACCATTTCATTGATTGCCTTTAATTCTCTATCCTTTTCTGAGAATTGACTCTTTATGAATTTTAAATTGTCCCATAATGGTTCCATATAAGGGTTTAACTTAGACGTTACATCGCCTGGTAAGTAACCAATATCTTTATTGCTTAAAGGAACAATAGGACGAGCCAAATAAATTTGATGATAATTACGACGTTGCTCTAAAGCACCTGCTAATGATAATAATGTTTTTCCTGTTCCTGCTACACCTTGAATGCTTACTAATTTGATATCAGGATTCATAATGGCATCTAATGCAAATGATTGCTCTGCATTCTTAGGAATAATCCCATATGATGATGTTTTAGTAACACGTTTTAATGATTTTGAAGAATGTTCGTAACGAGCTAAAACAGACGCATTACCGTTTTTTAAAACATAATAATGATTGTCCTCAGGTGTTTCTTTTTTCAAAACATCTTTAGCTAAACATGATCCTTTTTCATAAATTGTATTAATGATAGTTGGATTTACTTTCTCAACTGTGCTATTACCAGTATATAATTCATCAACTGCTAAAATTTTTCCAGTAGTATAATCTTCTGCATGTAAGTTTAAAGATTTTGCCTTGATGCGAAGATTGATATCTTTAGTCACCAAAACAACTTTTCTATCTGGGTTTGTTTCGGCTGTATATAATGCTGCATTTAAAATGCGGTGATCTCCTTTACGTTCTTGAAAAATCTTTTCTGCATCAATTTTTGAAGAGTTATGCATTTCAATTTTAAAATTACCATGTGTTTTACCATTTATAGGAGTCCATTCTTGTAATAAATGATTACCTGACATATTATCTACATATCTCGTAAATTCTCTGGCTGCAAAATTTTTGGTATCGTTTCCTTTTTTAAAGTTATCTAATTCTTCTAAGACAGTAATTGGAATAACAACATCGTGTTCCTGAAAATTTTTAATTGCGGTATGATCATAAATGATAACCGAAGTGTCGAGAACAAATATCTTTTTCTCATTGCTTTTTGAAACTGTCTTCTTTGCCATAAAACTAAATTTTAGATTTACTATAAATCTATTTGTTTTAACCTATAAAAGCTAAAGAAACAAACAATAGAAATAAACACTAAATTGTTTAAACCCTATTTGTTAAATATTTTGGAGATTTGTTGAAAAAATTGATTTTGAATACCCTGTTTGTTATATTTACTATAACTAAACACAATACAGTATGAAAAAAATATTACTTATTTGCTCTATCATAGGAGCATCTATTTTTCAGGTGTCGGCTCAATGCTTAATGTATCCTGTATTATTAAACCAACGTGTTCCTCAATCATCTTTAATTATTGAGGGTAAAGTCATTAATCAGCAATCGTTTTGGAATAATACACATGATAAGATTTACACATCTAATCTAGTAGAGGTATATAAAAGCTTTAAAAACACATCAGCTGCTTACCTTGAAATTATTACTGAAGGTGGTATTGTTGGTAATGATAAACATGTTTTTGAACCAACACTTGAATTAGAAGTAGGTGACGTAGGTATATTTACCCTTAACCAAAACAACCAACCTTCTCAGTTTGGGAAACAAGTATATGATGCGTATGCAAGTGCCCAAGGCTTTATTAAATACGATGTTGTAAGCGATATTGCTACAGAACCATTTAATAAATATACAAACGCTTCTTCTAGTTTATATAGCACCATTGCTCAATATACTGGAGCTAGTTATGTACAAGTCAAACCAATTAATCCATTTCAACTAGCGACTCCATCTGTTAATACTGCGCAAAATATTGCAGCTATCACAAGTTTTTCACCTACCACAATTACCGCAGGTACATTTTCTGTTTTAACTATTAATGGCAGTGGATTTGGTACGGTTTCTACTCCATCTCTTATTGCATTTAAAAATGCTGACGATGGAGGAGCTACAACAATCTCTCCAATTGCAAATGACATTGTATCATGGACAGCTACTCAAATTCAAGTAAAAGTACCTACTGATGCAGGAACTGGTGTTATCAGTGTAAATGGCTCTAATAGTTCTGGTACTTTAACAATCCCTTATTCTCATTTAAATCTTACAAATGGAGGCATTGTTTATAATACAAAACATATTAATCAATCTGGTGGTGGTTACACTTGGACATACAATACAGCTTTTAATTCAAATACAGCAGCAAAAGCTGCATTTCAACGTTCCCTTCAATCATGGAGATGTGCCACATTTATTAACTGGCCAACATCAGCCACCACTTCATCTATTTCAGCTTCCGCAAACGACGGAATTAATATTGTAACTTTTAACTCTAGTTTACCTGCTGGCGTTTTAGGTAATTGTGGCAGCTATTGGTCAGGTTGCGGATCAAATCCAAACATGACATGGTTTGTTACTGAATTAGATATTCAGTTTTCTACAACACCTGGAGGAGGAACTTGGCAATATGGACCAGCAGCTCCATCTTTCTCTCAATATGACTTTGAATCCGTAACAGTTCACGAATTAGGCCACGGTCATCAATTAGGGCATGTTATCAATAGTGTTGACTTAATGCACTATGCATTAAGCAATGGACAATCAAAAAGAACATTAAATACTGATGATTTGAATGGTGGTTTAGCAGTTATGGCAAGAAATGCACAAGCTGGTGGAACTTGTGGACAACCACTAATGATTCCTTTAAATTCAAGCAATTGTGCTCTAGGAGCTCCTACGGCAAGTTTTACAGCTAATAGAACAACTGTTTGTCCTGGGCAAACAGTCATATTTACAAATTTAAGCACGGGGTCTCCAACTGCTACCACTTGGACATTTGCTGGAGGAACACCTTCAACATCTGCAGTTTCTAATCCTACAGTTACGTATAACACTCCTGGAACTTATAGTGTTCAGTTAATTGCTACTAATGCCAATGGCAGTAGCACATATTCAGTTGCTGCATACATCAACGTAGTTAGCGCAGCAAGTTTACCTTTAGTGCAAGACTTTCAATCAGCAATATATCCTCCAACAAACTGGTACATTAATGATGCTGGAAATGACAATATTAAGTGGAAATTAAAAACAACGGCTGGATACAATAGTACACAAAGTACAGTATTTGATAATTGGACAGATAGCATCACTCCCACCCGAGATGAATTAAAAACCTATGTGAATTTAAGTAGTTTCTCATCAGCGAAAATGACTTTTTACAGATCCTATTCTCAAACATTTGCATCTCCATATATTGACACATTACAAATTGGAGTTTCAACAAACTGTGGTACCTCAACAACATATCCATACTTAAAAGGCGGTTCTCAATTAGCTACTGCTACATCATCTTCGTCTGCTGCTCCTTTTACTCCAACCGCTTCTACTCAATGGGTAAAAGATTCGATTGACTTAACACCTTATGTTGGTAATGCAAATGTAATGATCGCTTTTATTAACAGAGGACATTATGGTGATGTTATTCACTTGGATAATATAAATATTACAGGTGCTGGAACCGCAACTTCTCCTACTGCAGCCATCACCTCTGCTAGTGTGGGATGTACTGGTGTTCCTATTACATTAACTGATGCGTCAACAGGAGGACCTACTTCTTGGACATGGACAATGACTGGCGGAACTCCATCTTCAGCTACTACACAAAATACTTCTGTAACGTATACATCAGCAGGCGTAAAAACAATTACTTTAACCGTAGCTAATGGCTCTGGCACAACTACTGCCACAAAATCAATTACTATTACAGCAACTCCAACAGTTGTGGCATCAATAACTAATACTACTATTTGTAACGGCGGATCTGTAGTTGAAAATTTAACTGGTGCAACAACTTATACTTGGTTACCATCAGGTTCTGGAACTACAAGTACATTGTCTCCAACATCAACTACAATTTATACAATCACAGGTTCTACAAATGGATGTACGAGTGCCGTGCGCAATGTTACAATTACCGTTTCTCCTAACCCAACTGTAAATATTACAGCTTCTTCTTCTACAATTTGTGCAGGACAATCCTCTACACTAACAGCTAGTGGTGCAACAACCTACGCTTGGTTGCCAGGCGGACAAACAACCGCAAGTATAGTTGTTACTCCAACGGCAAATACGACCTATACTGTAAATGGTTCAAATGGAACTTGTAGCTCAAGTAAAACTATTTCAATTAATATGACAGCAACGCCAACAGTTGTTACTTCCATAACCAATACAACTATTTGTAGTGGAACTTCGGTAGTTGTTAATGCAACTGGTGCAACAACGTATACTTGGCTTCCTACTGGATCAGGCACAACAAGTACATTATCTCCAACGTCAACAACTATATATACTGTAACTGGAAGAACAGGAAGTTGTAATAGTGCTCCTAAAAATTTCACAATTAATGTCACTACTACACCTACTGTAAATATCACAGCGTCCTCTGCCACTATTTGTGCAGGACAAACATCAACATTAACAGCTAGTGGTGCGTCCACTTACACTTGGTTGCCAGGAGGGCAAACAACAACCGTTATTGCTGTTACCCCAACAACAACAACTTCGTATACTGTAACAGGCAAAAATGGAACATGTAATAGTGCGCCAAAAACAATTACTGTTAATGTAAGTGCAACTCCAACAGTAGTTACATCGATTACAAATACAACTATTTGTAGTGGCACTTCTGTTGTGGCTAGTGTAACCGGTGCAACAACTTACACATGGTTACCTTCAGGTTCGGGATCTACTAGTACATTATCTCCAACATCAACAACAATATATACAGTTACAGGTAGTAATGGAGGTTGCGTAGGAGCATCTAAAACATTTACAGTGAATGTTAATACTTCTCCTACTGTGGCAGTTACAGCATCTTCTACTAGTATTTGTGCTGGACAAAGTACAACATTAACCGCTAGTGGGGCAACAACTTATACTTGGTTACCTGGAAGTCAAACAACATCTGTAATAGCTGTTACACCTACATCAAATACAACATATACAGTTACGGGGTCAAACGGAACTTGTAGTTCCTCAAAAACAATTGCTATTAATGTTAGCACAACTCCTACAGTAGTTACATCGGTTACAAATACAACTATTTGTAATGGAACATCTGTTGTTGTAAGTTTAACTGGTGCAGCTAGTTATACTTGGTTGCCAACAGGTTCAGGTACTACTAGTACTTTATCACCTTCTTCAACAACTATTTATACAGTAACAGGAAGAAACGGAGTTTGTACTGGAGCATCAAAAACATTTACAATAAACGTAACACCTAGTCCAACTGTTGCATCTATTGCTTCTCCAACATTAATTTGTACAGGTCAAACTGCTACATTAACTGCAAGCGGAGCTACTAGTTATACATGGACACCTGCTGCAACATTAAATAGTGCAAATGCAAACGTAGTAGTTGCAAATCCAACAACAACAACTATTTATACTGTAACCGGATCAAATGGGACTTGTAACGGCAACAATTCCATTACCTTAACTGTTAGTCCTTGTACTGGAATTGAAAACTTAGCAACTGATGAAACTATATCAATTTATCCTAATCCTAATAATGGTGTATTTACTATTTCTACTGCAACATCTATTGAAAGTTTAAATATTACTATTATAAATACCTTAGGCCAAACAGTAAAAACTGAAACCATCAAAAACTCAAATCAAACAACAATTGATATGAGCATGATGAGTAAAGGAGTTTATTACTTAAAAGCTAAAACAAATGAAGGAACTAAATTATTTAAAGTTATTTTAGAATAATATTATTATTGATAAAATATAAAAAGATCTTATGATAAATCATAAGAGCTTTTTTTGTATATTTATTTATAGTAAAATTGAAAAATATGAAAAAATTATATGTTTTAATCGCCATTATATGTATTTCATACAAAATTTCTTCTCAAGTTTCTTGTAGCTTATCTGCAGCAGGAGACTGCAGTGCTTCTCCGCAATTTAGTATTGGAACAGGGACTTTAGTTAATTCGCCCGCTGATTTTCCAAGTATATACGGACATTGGTATAAAAACAGTCGACACCAATTACTTTTTTATAGCAAGTGAATTAAGTACTGCTGGTGTTTTGCAAGGAAATATATCATCTGTAGCATTTTTCATAAATTCTATTCCATCTGGATATATTGGCGCGCTTCCTAGTTTAAAAATTAGTCTAAAATGCGTTTCACAAACCTCATTAACAAATGTTTTTGATAATGTTGGACTCACTCAAGTATATTCAACGACAAGCTATACGCCTATAGTTGGGACAAATACACACAATTTTTCAAATCCTTACTTATGGGATGGAGTATCTAGTTTATTAGTTGACATTTGTTATGACTTAAATACTAACGTGTTATATACTAATAATCCTATAATGCCTTCAACACTAACAAGTGTTACAAAATGTATATATGCATTAAGTGATATAACTAGTTTATGTGGCACAGATACTGTTCAATCCACAATAAACAATAAAAGACCAAATATTGTTTTTGGAAATTGCGCCAACACAACTTCTACAGATTCAAAAGAAAAAAGACTAAGTAATGTCGATATTTTCCCAAATCCAAGTAGCGGTTTGTTTACAGTATCTAATACGATTGATACAGATAAGCTACAAATTGAAATTATTAATACATTAGGTCAAACAGTAAAAACTGAAACCATCAAAAACTCTAATCAAGCAACAATTGATATGAGTACGATGAGTAAAGGAGTTTATTACTTAAAAGCTAATACAAATGAAGGAACTAAATTATTTAAATTGATACTTGAATAAATAAATAATACCAATAAAAAAGCCCTTTCGCCATCTGACGAAAGGGCTTCAAAAAACTAAGCTAATATTATTTTCTTAAATCTAATTCGGCGATGATATTTGTAGCACCTCCTAATTTTTCTACTACCCATAATAAGTAGCGTACATCTAAATTAATAGTACGGTTTAAGTCTTTATCAAATTTAATTTTGTGACTTAATGCTTCATAATTACCATCAAATGCTAAACCAATTAACTCTCCATTAGCATTAATTACTGGCGAACCTGAGTTACCGCCTGTAATGTCGTTAGAACTAATAAAAGAAACTACGATATCTTTTGAAGCAGCGTCTGCATACTGACCAAAATCTTTTGCTTTTGCTAACTCAATTAATTTAACTGGCGCATCAAATTCATAATCTCCTGGTTTATATTTTTCTAGGATACCCGATAAAGTACAGATGTGGCTATATTTTACAGCGTCTTTAGGAGAATAAGATTTTACGTTACCAAAACTAACACGCATAGTGAAGTTAGCATCTGGATACATTTTCTTTCCTTTATTCATTTCTAAAACACCTTTTAAATACGTTTTACCTAGTACAAAATTCTGAGCATTGAAATCAGCAAATGATTTTGCATACTTACTATTAAAGTTTGTATTAAATGCATTAGCCATCATAAAGGCAGGATCCTTATGCAATGTTGCTGTATCAGGATTAGCAATAAAAGCATCCCACTTAGTATTATCTAAAAACGCAGTGTTAGAAAATACATAATTAGAAAATGCTTCATAAGTAGACTTTGATTTTAAATCTCCAAACTTACTATTTAACATTGCATAAAAACCTGCAGGATGTTGAGCAGCTTCGATATCATTATAAAAAGCTTGAGTAACAAATGCTAAGATGTTTTTATCAGATACTACATTTTCTCCTTTAATGAAATTAGCACGAGCTGTTTTTACAGCATCAGCAGCTTTAGTAATTTCTTCTTTAGTAACATCTTTCTTACTTAAAGTAGCATCTAATCTTTGCAATGATGAAGCGAAAGCAATTAACGGAGAACCAAAAATACCTTCTGTCATATACACACGTTGTTTTGCATAAGGCCTCCAGGCATCGTACATTTTTTTGTATTCGTTAAATACATTTTCAAATTCAGGTTTGCCCTTAGCCCAAGCTAAAAACGCTGCTTCATTTGCTTGTTTTTCTTCATATGTTTTATATTTTAATAATTGCTTTGATTCTCCATCAAAAAATTTCCAGTAGTTAGCAATACCAGCGTAGTTACCTGCTAATTGAATTTTAACTGCAGGGTCTTTTTTCATTTCTTCTAACATGAATTTTAAACGAGCGTCACGTAAATCAACTAAAGAAGGATTTTCGATATCTGTTTTCAATTTAACTCCGTAAGAAGTTTCGTAACGGTTAGTCCCACCTGGGTAACCCCAAATCATTGTATAATCGCCATCTTTAACGCCTTTAATAGAAACTGGTAAAGAATATTTAGATTTCAATGGAACGTTATCTGCTGCATATTCAGAAGCTTTTCCATCTTTGTTTGTATACACACGGAAGATTGAAAAATCACCTGTGTGACGAGGCCATTCCCAATTATCAGTGTCGCCACCAAATTTGCCAATACTCTCAGGAGGTGTACCAACTAAACGAACATCTTTGTAGCGCTCATAAACAAATAATAAAAATTGATTCGCTTTAAACATAGAAGCAATTCGCCCTTCGTAACCAGAACCTTCTGTTTCTTTAGTAGCCATTTCCGCTAAAATACCTGGTAATTTTTGAGTTAACTCTAACGCAGGAATATCTTTAATTTTTTCGTTTACTTTATCAGTAACATCAACAATTTTCATTAAAAACTGCGCATGAACACCAGGAGCATAAATTTCTTCTGATTTTGATTTAGCCCAAAAACCATCTTTTAAATAATTATGATCTACAGAACTTGCAGCAGCAATAGCTCCATAACCACAATGGTGATTAGTAAAAATTAATCCTTCTTTACTTACAATCTCACCAGTACAACCACCACCAAAAATAATGATAGCGTCTTTAACACAAGCTTGATTCATGCTGTATAACTGCTCTTTTGATACTTTTAAGCCTTTTTTAACCATATCGGCATACACTTGTTCGCCTAATAACATTGGCAACCACATACCTTCATCGGCTTTGGCAATTGGCTGAAATAAAAATGATAATAATACAATTGATAGTACTAGTTTTTTCATAACGGGGTTTTAGTTTAAAAATCGAGGGCTAATTTAACAGAATTTGCCAAACAAATTACAGATTTTAGATAAACGACCTTTTAAGTGGTTGACTGGCTAAAATCGGGGGACAAATTCACTATTTTTTTAGGTAATATTGTTCTGTTAAATAGATATATGGTTCAAACATATGATGTAAAAACACATTAACACCATCAAACTTAAATTTCTCATCGTAGGTACTATCCGGTTGTAGTATAATTGGAATACCTGCAGTCATATAAAAGTTACTTTTTTCAATAGCTGGGTCTTTATATTCTTTTAGCGACTTTTTAACGAATACTCCCATACGTTTGGTGAGGTATTTATGATATTTTCTGTTTGTTTTACGAGCGGCGTCTTCCATATCTTTTACAGCATGATTAACGTATAAGCGAACTAATGGTTTCTTTAATCTTCTTTTCATTAATTGTTTGCGTTTTGCTAAAGGATTTGTTGGATGTAAATCGCTAATAGTTTGAACAGAAAAAGGCGTTTGAGGAACCCAGTCATTTGTATTGACAATACGATAAGCCCAACCGTTACGAGTAATAAAATCAAAATCATAGGCGTAAAATAAATTCCCTGGTTTTGGGGCAGCGCTACAATATACTTTATACGTAATGTCTTTTGGAACTACCGATTCGGGGGCATATTGTAAATAAGAGCGCATTAAAAATGATAGGGCAGCTCCTTGACTATGACCTACAATAATAAATTCTTTAACACCTTGTTTATAATACTCGTTTATTTTTTGTGTAACATACGGCGCTAAATGGCAAGCTCCAATGGCCCAACCATGATGAACAAATGCTTTTTCATCATTTGAAAACTTGTAATCAAAAGATGTAGAATCATTTAATTTTAATGTGCCTCGAGCTTTAATTAATCCGCTATAAAAATTCTCTAACCAACTGGTGCCGCCAACAGTATATCGCAAACAAATAACACCAACCGAATCATCTCTTAACCAAAAATCAACTTTATTCTTTAACCCAACTTCAGGCGATCGGTAAACCCGTTTATAATTTAATGGTAATGTTTTTGGAGCATACCTGCTTCCACTATCTTGATGAGCCCATTCTAAATGCAAGACATCTAAAAATTCTTGGGCATCAAAATTTGGTTTTAATTTAGTTTGAGAAATTAAAACAGAATGAGCAAAAATGATCAGTAAAATAAATCTAAGCTTCAACATTACACAAATTTACTTTTAGGAATAATAGTACATGTAAATCTCGACACACATGTTAATTCATTTGCCTCATTATAAATTTTAATGTCCCACACATGATTTTTTCCAGCCACATTTAAAGGAGAACAAACTCCTCTAACTTTACCACTCAACACAGCCTTTATATGATTGGCATTTATCTCTACTCCTACACCAATAAAAACTTCGCTATTTACCACAAGTAATGAAGCCACGCTGCCTAATGTTTCTGCTAAAGCCACATTGGCTCCTCCGTGCAATAAACCAAATGGCTGCTTAGTTCTTTCGTCCACTGGCATTGTTGCCACTAAATAATCAGAGCCAACTTCTGTAAATTCAATCCCTAAATTTTGACCTAAGGTGTTTTTATTTAAAGAATTTATATCAGATAAATTGGGCGCTTTGTACCAAATAGAAGTTGTCATGAGTAATTTTTAGAACACGAAACTACATATAAATTTTAAATTTATGTATTCCGTCTTTATGAGAATAAGTCACTTGCCAGTTATAAAAATCAACAATTTTTTTAATCAATGAAAGGCCTAATCCTAAAGATCCTGAGATAGAATTTTTATTAAAACGGTCAAATAAAAACTGTCTATTAATTTTATCTATATAACTTGTGTTTTCAACCGAAAAAGAATCTTCATCTACAGTAATTCTAATAATCCCACCTTCTTCTAGATTATATTTAATGGCATTAATACATAAATTATTTAAAAGAATAGTTAAAAGAATAGGATTTACTTCTTTTGTAATTTGCTTATTGTAATGTTTTTCGATAGTAATTTGTTTTGCTTCAATAAAATCTTCCAACACTTCTATTTTCTCATCAAAGGCATGCGTCAATTCAATGGTGCTAGTTTCAACAAATTGCTTATTCTCAATACGTGTCAATAAAATTAATCCTTCATTTAATTTATGCATGCGCTGAGTAGCGTTATAAATCTGAACTAATAATTTATTTTGTTTATCGTTGTAATTATCTTGTTGCATTAATAATTCCAACTTAGTACTTATAATGGATAATGGAGTTTGAGCTTCATGAGAAACATTTTCGGTAAACTCTTTTAAATTATGGTAATCTGCTTGAATTTGATGCGTTAAATCTTTTACTGTATCATTTAATAAATGAAACTCATCTATATCAGTTGTTTTAAAATTTAAGACTTCATTTTTTTTAATATTCCATGTCTTAATTTTAGTCAATGTATCATAAAACGGCGACCAAATAAATGCTGAAATTAATCGGTTCAATAAAAACAAAATGATAACAGAAATTACCATAAAAATTAATACAACTACAGCTATATAATCACCGATTTTTTTTCCTTCGGTTAACGAGTTACAAATGGTAACTTCATAAACATTGCCATTTACGGCAATTTGAAAAAGTAACTCGCGCTGAGTAATGTCTCCATCACTTGATGGATCTTTAGGGTCTTTTTCGATGTACTCTATAAATTGATTTCCAAAAATTGTTTGCGTTTCAATCTTTCTGACGTAAATTTTTTGACCAATATTTGCTAAATACTCGTTTGGAGAAATACCATCAGATAAGCCCTTTACAATTTTTTCTTTGGTCGATAATAATTGCTCATCCACTTCGCTATCCAAACGAATCATAATAACCTGATACACAATAAAAATACCCATTGCAAAAAGCAACACTGTAGTGATAGTTGTATAAATATTAGATTTGGTAAGAAGCTTCATGATTTAAGAACTAGTCCTTAAACTTATATCCCATCCCATAAACCACTTTAATGTAGTTTTTTAAATCAGCTTCATTTAATTTTTTCTTTAGGTTTTTGATTTGACTGTATACAAAATCAAAAGAAGTTGCCATATCTGCCTTATCTCCCCAAATAGCATCTGCTAAAGCCTCTTTAGTAATTAAGTGCGTTGGATTACTAGCAAGGTAAACCAAAATTTCGTATTCTTTTTTGGTTAATTGCAATTGTGTTCCATTTGCAATTACCTTTTTTTCGGTTGTATCTATTTCTAGTCCATCAAATACTAGAGAGTTTTTTCCGCCAAAATTTCTTCGACGTAAAACCGAATAAACTCTAGCGCTTAATTCTGACAAGTGAAATGGCTTAGTTAAATAATCATCAGCACCAATTTTTAATCCTTGCAATTTATCTTCCAAGGCATTTTTTGCGGTGACTATAATAACGCCCATCTCTGGATTGTTTTTTTTAATATGTTCTACTATTTCGATTCCAGAACCATCAGGCAAACCAACATCTACTAAAGCACAACTATAAACTACATCACTTAATTTTTGTAATGCACTTTTAATAGTTGTAGCAAAATCGCATTTATATCCGTTCTCTGTTAAATAATCAACAACGTCTTCACGCAATGATTTTTCATCTTCAATAATCAGAATTCTCATAAAGTAATATTTTTAATAAGCTAAATGTAAAGTAAAAATCAAATAAAATTCAATTTTCAAATAAAATTCAATTTTAAAGTAGGTTAATTGAGTTTTTAAATCGATAAATTACCTTAGAAGATTCTCATTTGGAATTGGCTCAACTATAAGTTGGCGAGGCGCTAATCCAAATTTTTCATTTACTTCTAATAGAGCTGCTAGAACTAATTGGGAGTAGTTTTGTGAAGCTGATTTAAAATGTTTGGTTTCGGTACGCCAAAGAGTATAAATTAAATTCATGTTTCCTTCGGTAGGTTTAAAAGAAAACAGTGCTTTTTTAATATTACCTGCACCTGCATGGTAAGAATGCATAACTAATAATCTAAACCACAAATCATTTTCTTTATAATTAGTAATTCCTAACGAATCTAATATTTGCTTTGTTTTTGGGATACATATTTTCTTAATTAAACTAGATGCTGCATAAGCCGAACGATCAAAATCAGCACGCTCATCAATATGTTTATTAACCTTTAAGCCAAATAAACGGGCAACATCTTTCATCAATTGAAACGAGCCATAAGCTCCTGCATTTGATTTTTGAAGTTTATTAGGGCTTTCAATCATTAATATGGCTTGAGCGTACCAAGGATCAACTCCATTAGCGATAAAATCATTAATGCCTCTATGAAAATTTGCTGAAGCTTTTTCGAAATCATAGAAAAAACTTTTACCATTCGTTAATAATATTCGAGCTGAATCTTCTAAACAATACCAATTACGGAGACTATCTTTATAACAAGATTTTTTGACGACATCTTTACTTTCCCATTCTTTGATATGTTCTTTACTTAATATATTTCTGGTATGAGGAGTATTAAACAAGGCGGAGTCTTTGTGTAAGTTCATGATAGTTCTCCAAAACTTAACATTAGGCATCGTATCGCATCCTAATTGATAAATTTGTGTGTTATACACAAAATCCATCTTTTCTTTTGTTACAAAATGATTCACAGATCTTACTTCTTGCCTAATATCAAAAGAAGGGTCAAAAACTACATTACTATCAGGGGGAAAATGTGTAAAAAACTTAAAGACGAATATGATGGAGACAAAGAAGTTCATAATTTTATAACAGCCAAAAGATACTATTATAATACCTATCCAGTTTATTAGTATCAGTGTATTTTTCAACAGCATAAATTTATTAAAAAATTAACCAACCTTAGGTTAAACAATACTCGTAATATTATAAAATATAGTTTGAACAGAGTCATTTCTCCTTTTTTTAACATTTTCAAAGCAAACTTTCAAGTAATTAAAAATCAATATTTTAGGCTTTTAACATTAACGTATCTCTTTTAAATATTAGCTTTTTGAGCTTTTTTTTAATTAAAGTACAACAGAATCAAATAATTAGCCTATATTTGCAGCCCTAATTTAAAATAAATAATAATGGAAAAACGCTATGAGACGGTCTTCATTTTAACTCCCGTTTTGTCTGATGATCAGGCAAAGGAGGCCGCAAAAAAGTTTGAAAAAATCCTAACGGATTTGGGAGCAAAAATTAATCACAGAGAGAACTGGGGCTTAAAAAAATTAGCTTACCCTATTCAAAAGAAAACAACTGGTTTTTACCACTTAGTTGATTTCTCTGGAAACGGAACAGAAATCGCTGAATTAGAATTACAATTCAAACGTGACGAACGTATCTTACGTTTCTTAACGATTGCTTTAGAAAAACATGCTGCTACTTGGGCTGACAAACGTCGTGCTAAAGGATCTGATGCTAAAGTTGCTAAAACTAAAAAAGCTGAGGCTTAATTATTAACCCCTAAAACACATTACGAAAATGGCAAAAAATGAAGTACGTTTTTTAAACCCGCCAAGTGCAGAGGTTAAAAAGAAAAAATACTGTCGCTTTAAAAAGTTAGGTATTAAATATATTGATTACAAAGACGCTGACTTTTTATTAAAGTTCGTGAATGAGCAAGGTAAATTATTACCTCGCCGTTTAACTGGAACTTCATTGAAATTTCAACGTAAGGTATCTCAAGCAGTTAAACGTGCGCGTCACATTGCTTTAATGCCTTACTTAGCAGATGGTTTAAAATAATTAAAGGAGGAAAAACAACATGGAAATTATATTAAAAAAAGACCATAAAGGTTTAGGTTATAAGAACGACATCGTTAAAGTTAAAAACGGATACGGTCGTAACTTTTTAATTCCTCAAGGTGTTGCAGTTTTAGCTACAGAAAGTAACAAAAAAATGCAAGCTGAAGAAATTAAACAAAGCTCATTTAAAGAACAAAAATTACGTAACGAAGCTACTGCTATGGCAGCTAAATTTGCTGACGTAACAGTTAAAGTTGGTGCTAAAGCTGGTGAATCTGGAAAGATTTTCGGTTCAGTTACTAATATTCAATTGGCTGAGGCTTTGAAAAAAGCTGGTTACGAAGTTGAGCGTAAAAACATTGAAATGAATGAAGATGCAATTAAGGCTTTAGGTACTTATACTGCTAAAGTTCGTTTATTTAAAGAAATTGCTGCAACTATCAACTTTGAAGTTATTGCTGAGTAATTTTCTCAATAAATATTTAAAAACCCTTAGTTTACCAACTAAGGGTTTTTTTATGCTATTTTTAAACAATTAAACCTTTAAAAAAATAGACCGAATATTTGATGATTTACTTAAAATTAGTTAATCTTACAATCAATAATTAAATTGTTATATATGAACACAGAGTCATCTCCTTTAGATTATTTACCAATTCTTTTAATGTTTATCGTTGCCCTTGGATTTGTAGTAACGACGATGATTGCATCGCATTGGTTAGGCCCAAAACGTAAAACAAAAATTAAATTAGATTCATTTGAATGCGGTATCGAATCAGAAGGAAACGCGCGTTTACCATTTGCCATTAAGTATTTCTTAGTGGCTATTTTATTTGTGCTTTTCGACATAGAGGTAATTTTTATGTATCCTTGGGCGGTAAACTTTAAAGAGTTAGGGATGTTAGGTGTTATAGAAGTATTCACATTTATCATCTTATTATTAGTTGGATTCTACTACATGCTTTCGAAAAAAGCATTAAAGTGGGAAGAATAAAATTCAACATTTAAAATTTTAAAAAATGGCAAAAGAAATTATTAAACGCACCAAACTAGAAATCGCTAAGAGCCCTGAAGGACTTGAAGGACCTGGTTTTTTTGCTGGTAAGGCAGAAGATATGGTAGGCTTAGCTCGTAAAAACTCTTTATGGCCTTTACCATTTGCAACCTCTTGTTGTGGCATTGAGTTCATGGCAACAATGGCATCTCATTACGACTTAGGTCGTTTTGGATCTGAGCGCTTAAGCTTCTCGCCACGTCAAGCAGATATGTTGATGGTAATGGGAACTATTGCTAAAAAAATGGGGCCAACATTACGTCAAGTGTATGAGCAAATGGCTGAGCCACGTTGGGTTTTAGCTGTTGGTGCATGTGCTAGTACTGGTGGTATTTTTGATACTTACTCTGTATTGCAAGGAATTGATAAAATTATTCCAGTAGATGTTTACGTGCCAGGTTGTCCTCCACGTCCAGAACAAATTTTGGAAGGCGTTTTAAAAATTCAAGAAATGGCTCAAAACGAATCTTTCAGAAGAAGAGAATCAGAAGAGTACAAGAAAATGTTAAACTCATACGGAATAGAATAATTCAAAATATACTATGGAGCTTTTAGAGATTGTAAATAATAAATTGAAAGAACACTTTGCTGGAGATATTGAATCAGCTGAGCAACTTTACGATTACCCTGTTTTTACTGTAAACAAAGATAAAGTACACGATATCCTTAAATTTTTAAAAGAAGATGAAACATTAAACTTTCATTTCTTAACAGATTTATGTGGTATGCAAACAGCTGATGAAAAACAGTTAGGTGTTATTTATCATTTACACAACATGCCAAAAAATTACCGTATTCGTTTAAAAACTTTTTTCGATATCAATAAGCCAGAGGTTGCTACTGCCACAGATTTGTGGCCTGCAGCAAATTGGATGGAAAGAGAAACTTACGATTTCTTTGGAGTGAAATTTAAAGGGCATCCAAACTTAAAACGTATTTTAAATGTGGATGAAATGGATATTTTTCCTTTAAGAAAAGAATATCCTTTAGAAGATCAAGGAAGAACAGACAAAAATGATAGCATGTTTGGTCGTTAATCAAATTATATTCAACTCATGAGTAAAAAAGAAACAACATATTCCGTTAATCAAGAAGTAATCGAAGAGAAAGAATACTCTACGCTTAACCTTGGTCCTACGCATCCTGCAACACATGGTATTTTTCAAAACGTATTGAAAATGGATGGTGAAATTATTCACGATGCCGTTCCTACAATTGGATATATTCACCGTGCTTTCGAAAAATTAGCAGAGCGTCGTCCTTACGCACAAATTACACCTATTACCGATCGCTTAAACTATTGCTCATCTCCAATCAATAACATGGGTTGGTACATGACCGTAGAAAAATTATTAAAAGCAGAAATTCCAAAACGTGCACAATATCATCGTGTGATTATTATGGAATTATCTCGTATTGCTGATCATATTATTTGTAACTCTGTTATTGGTGTTGATACTGGCGCCATGACAGGTTTCTTATACATCTTCCAATGGAGAGAAAAAATTTACGAAATCTTCGAAGAAATTTGCGGTGCTCGTTTAACGACTAACATTGGCCGTATTGGCGGTTTTGATAAAGAGTGGAGCAAAAAAACTTGGGATTTAATTGATACATTTTTAAAAGAATTCCCTAAAGGCTTAACTGAGTTTTCTAACTTATTAGAGCGTAATAAAATTTTCATGGACCGTACAGTCAATTGCGGACCAATATCAGCAGAGAGGGCCTTAGCTTATAGCTTTGTTGGACCTAACTTGCGTGCAGCTGGTGTTGATTATGATGTACGTGTCATGAATCCATATTCTTCTTACGAAGATTTTACATTCACAGTTCCAGTTGGAACACAAGGTGATACTTATGATCGTTTCATGGTTCGTCAACACGAAATGTGGCAATCATTAAGTATCATTGAGCAGGCTATTAAAAAAATGCCTGCAGGTGCTATGCACGCTGATTTACCAGATTTCTTCTTGCCTCCAAAAGAGCAAGTATATAATAACATGGAAGCATTAATCTATCACTTTAAAATTGTGATGGGTGAAACAGATATCCCTAAGGGAGAAGTATATCACTGTGTTGAAGGTGGAAATGGCGAATTAGGTTTTTACTTAATTAGTGATGGTGGTAGAACACCTTTCCGTTTGCATTTCCGCAGACCATGCTTTATTTATTATCAAGCATATCCAGAAATGATTAAAGGAATTATGTTGTCAGATGCTATTTTAACGATGAGTAGCATGAATGTAATTGCAGGAGAATTAGACGCTTAATTCAAGTTAAAAAGAAATAAGTTAAAATTTAAAAAAACAGAAAAGATTGAAATATCAGAAAGATATAAAAGAATGGACCTTAGAATTTGCCATTTCAATAGTTAAACTTTCTGCTTTATTAAAAAAAGAAAAAATAGATTTTGATATAGTTGATCAAGTTAGAAGAAGTGGAACATCGGTTGGAGCAAATGTCAGAGAAGGTAAATCAAGTGTGTCAAGAAAAGAGTTGGTAAAATATTATGCAATAGCACTAAAATCTGCAAATGAAACAGATTTTTGGTTTGAAGTCATAACAAAAGGATATGATTACAAATCAGAAGAATTAAATAAATGTTGGGAAGAATTGAAACAAATAGAAAAAGTAATAGCAAAAATAATTTTAAACTTAAAAGATGAAAAGACCTCTTCGAAAGATTAGCCTTTTAATTTTTAATTTTTAATTTTTAAATTAATAATAAATGAGTTCACAAGTTCACGGAGCACAAAAATTTGATAAAGCTAAACGCGCTGAAACAGTTTTCAGTGAAGAGGCTATGAAGACTGCACAAACTATCATTTCTCGTTATCCAGAAGGAAAACAGAAATCGGCTTTATTGCCAATCTTACATTTAGCACAAGCTGAATTTGGAGGATGGTTGAGTCCAGAAACAATGGATTATGTAGCATCTATTTTAAAGATTCGTCCAGTTGAAGTGTTTGAGGTTGCATCATTTTACACGATGTATAATTTAAAACCAATGGGCAAATGTGTATTAGAAGTTTGTCAAACAAGTTCTTGTTGGTTAAACGGAGCTGAAGACATCGTAAAATACATTGAGAAAAAATTAAATATCAAAGTTGGTGAAACAACGAAAGATGGCATGTTCTCTTTAAAAGTAGCAGAGTGTTTAGGTTCTTGCGGAACAGCGCCCATGTTACAATGTGGAGCTAGTTACCACGAAAATTTAACTTACGAAAAAGTAGATGCTATTTTAGAAACCTACAAAAACGAAGGTAGATTAAGAAGTTATACAGATTTAGATTATAAAAACACACTATAACCATTAAACGATGGGAAGAAAATTATTAATACACAACGATAAAGTACCAGGCATTCATACGCTTGAAGTATATCGTGCACACGGTGGTTATGCTTCTGTAGAGAAAGCATTAAAAACAATGCAACCAGATCAAGTAACTGATGAAGTAAAAAAATCAGGCTTACGTGGTCGTGGTGGCGCAGGTTTCCCTACAGGCATGAAATGGAGTTTCTTAGCGAAACCAGAAGGCGTTCCTCGTTACTTAGTTTGTAATGCGGATGAGTCTGAGCCAGGAACATTCAAAGACCGTTACTTAATGGAAAAAATTCCTCATGCATTAATTGAAGGAATGATTACTTCTTCATTTGCATTAGGTGCTAAACAATCTTACATCTATATCCGTGGCGAATACTTTTATGTAGCTCGTATTTTAGAAGCAGCTATTGCTGAGGCTTACGCTGCAGGTTGGTTAGGAAAAAATATTTTAGGTACTGATTTCTCTCACGATTGCTACGTACAAGTTGGCGGCGGCGCTTATATCTGCGGAGAAGAAACTGCTTTATTAGAATCATTAGAAGGTAAGCGTGGAAATCCACGTATTAAACCACCATTTCCTGCAGTAGCTGGTTTATGGGGTTGTCCAACTGTTGTTAATAACGTTGAGACTATTGCCGCTGTGGTTCCAATTGTAAATATGGGTGGAGAAGAATATGCTAAAATTGGTATAGGAAAATCTACAGGTACAAAATTGATTTCTGCTTCTGGGCATATTAATAAACCAGGTGTTTACGAAATTGAATTAGGAATTACGGTTGAAGAATTTATTTATAGCGAAGAATATTGCGGAGGTATCCGTAATGGAAAAAAATTAAAGGCAGTTGTTGCAGGAGGTTCTTCGGTGCCAATTTTACCAACTGAATTAATTTTAAAAACTGCTAAAGGAGAACCACGTTTAATGACTTACGAAAGTTTATCTGATGGTGGTTTCCAAGCAGGTACCATGTTAGGTTCAGGTGGTTTTATTGCTATGGACGAAGACACAAGTATTGTAAAGAATTTATTTACATTTTCTCGTTTCTATCATCACGAGTCTTGCGGACAATGTTCGCCTTGCCGTGAAGGAACAGGTTGGATGGAAAAAATATTAAAAAAGTTTTTAGATGGAACTGCTAATGAAAGTGATGTAGATTTATTGTGGGACATTCAAAGTAAAATTGAAGGCAAAACAATTTGTCCATTAGGAGAAGCAGCAGCATGGCCAGTAGCAGCAGCTATTCGCCACTTCAAACATGAATTTATTGAAATTGCACAAAAGAAAAAATTTGTAGATATTTCTCATTACGATAGATTAAATAAAATTAGAGCTTAATGAAAGTAACGATAGATGGAATAGAAATTGACGTACCAAAGGGTACCACAATTCTTCAAGCAGCACGTATGATAGGTCAGGAGGTAGCTCCGCCGACTATGTGCTATTATTCTTCATTAAAAACCAGTGGTGGATATTGCCGTACTTGTATTGTAAAAGTAACACAAGGTAGTGCTGCAAACCCTAATCCAATGCCTAAACCTGTGGCTAGTTGCCGTAC
Organism: Bacteroidetes bacterium UBA5697; assembly: GCA_002420145.1. Classification (GTDB taxonomy): domain Bacteria; phylum Bacteroidota; class Bacteroidia; order B-17B0; family Aurantibacillaceae; genus UBA4416. The sequence goes on along the minus strand of DIHL01000023.1, from coordinate 286,655 downwards.
TGAGGTGATGGATGGAATGGTTGTAGAAAATGTAACCAATAAAGATGTATTAGAAGCACGTAAAGGTGTGGTTGAATTTTTATTAGTAAACCATCCTCTAGATTGCCCTGTGTGTGATCAAGCGGGAGAGTGTTCTTTACAAGATTTAGGATACGGACATGGTGCTGCAACAACACGTTACGAATTTCCTCGTAGAGAATTTGAACGTATTGATATTGGTAAGTATGTGCAACTACATATGAACCGTTGTATCATGTGTTTCCGTTGCGTAAAAGTTGCTGAGCAATTAACAGATAATCGTGTTCATGGTGTGATGCACCGTGGAGATGCAGCTGAGATTTCTACATATATTGAGAACGTGATTGAAAATGATTTTTCTGGTAACGTGATTGATGTATGTCCAGTTGGTGCCTTAACAGATAAAACATTCCGTTTTAAATCTCGTGTTTGGTTTACTAAACCAGTTGATGCAAGTTGTGATTGTAAAAAATGTTCTGGTAAAGTACGTTTATGGATGAAAGGAGAAGAAGTATTACGTGTGACTGCGCGTAAAGATCAGTGGGGAGAAGCAGAAGAGTTCATTTGCAATACTTGCCGTTTTGACAGAAAGAAAACATCTGATTGGAAAATTGAAGGCCCTACAAAAGTAGATCGTCATTCAGTTATTTCTCAAAATCATTACAATCATTTAAATGAACTAAAAGTGCAAATTTTGAAACAACAAAAAGCACTTGGATTTATGGATATTAATAAAAGACCTTAATTAAGTATGACAGCATTTATAATATACAAAGCAATTATGTGCGTGGGGATTTTTGTTCTCCTACTAGCATCCGCAGCATACGCTACTTTATGGGAAAGAAAATTCGCCGCTTTTTTACAAGATAGAAAAGGGCCTAGCAGAGCTGGTTGGGGTGGCTTATTACAACCAGTTGCAGATGGTGTAAAAATGTTCATGAAAGAAGAAATCATTCCTAATGTTTCTAATCGTGCGCTATTTATTTTAGGACCTTCATTATTTATGGTAACAGCAGTTATCACAAGTGCTGTGGTGCCTTGGGCAAAACCAGTAATCATCGGCGGTCAAACCTATGATTTACAAATTACTGATATTAATATCGGTGTGATTTATTTATTAGGTGTTGCTTCTATTGGTGTGTATGGTATTATGATTGGTGGTTGGTCATCAAATAATAAATTCGCCTTATTAGGAGCAGTTCGTGCGTCATCACAAATGATTAGCTACGAAATTCCAATGGGTATTGCTTTAATTGCTTTAATTATTTCCTCTGGTGGTTCTTTAAGTTTAAAATCCATTGTTGAAGGACAAGATGCAGGATTAGCAAATATTGTTTGGCAGCCTTTAGGATTTTTAATTTTCTTTATTTGTGCATTAGCAGAAACCAATCGTGCACCATTTGACTTACCTGAGTGTGAAACAGAATTAGTTGGTGGTTACCACACAGAGTATTCATCTATGAAATTAGGTTTGTACTTATTTGCTGAATACATCAATATGTTTATTTCTTCAGCAGTTATTGCAACTCTTTATTTTGGCGGATACAACTTCCCTTTTGCACATGAGATTTATGCAAAATTAGGATTAGCAGAAGGTTCGGCTATGGTGTCTTTAATTGGCTTCGGAGTTTTATTAGCAAAAATATTTGGTTTCATTTGTTTATTCATGTGGATTCGTTGGACTTTACCACGTTTCCGTTATGATCAATTAATGAACTTAGGTTGGAAAACGTTATTACCGTTATCGCTATTTAATTTAGCAGCAACAGTAGTAGTTGAATATATTAGAGGTAACATTCATTTTTAAAAAATATTGAAAATGCAATTAACAAACAGAAAAGTAGTCGTATCAAATAAAGAGCAAAGTCTTGCTGAAAGAATGTATTTGCCGGCTATTGCAAAAGGGATGATGATTACTGCAAGTCACTTGTTTAAAAAATCTCCTACTATTAATTATCCAGATGTAAAACGTCCTATTGCAACCGTATATCGTGGTCAACATGTTTTAAAGCGTGATGATAATGGAGCAGAACGTTGTACATCTTGTGGTATGTGCGCTGTGGCTTGTCCTGCAGAAGCAATTACCATGACAAGTGGTGAGCGTAAAAAAGGCGAAGAGCATTTATACCGTGAAGAAAAATATGCAGCAACTTATGAAATTGATATGTTGCGTTGTATTTTCTGCGGATTATGCGAAGAAGCTTGTCCGAAAGAGGCTATCTTTTTAACGGATAGATTAGTAGATGCACAATTTGAGCGTAAAGATTTTATTTACGGAAAAGATAAATTGGTTGAAAAAATGGATGCGCGTATAGATGTTTCCAAACGCCAAACTCCAGAAGTATTAGCATTCAAAAAAGTTGAAGGATTAAAACACAACGAATTATTTGATGCAAAAAAATTAAACAAGGGTCACAAACACTAAAAATGAATTATTTATCTAATACACTGTTTTTTACAGCTATGAGCATGTCGCTTGTAAGTTGTCAGAAAGATACGTGTGTAGATAATGAAAAAAATTATAGAAATAATGTAGAAGGAAGTTATTATTGCACTGTTAAAAGAACAGAATCTGTAATGGGATCAACTACTAAGGACAGCTCATATTTTGAAACCGTAAGTGTAAGTGTAGATTATTGTGATGCAAATAAAAAAAGCATCAAAATTAACAATAGTACATTTTCATTAGAAGCTGTTGCTAATTATTATACGTTTAGCGATAATGGCTCGCAGTTTAAAAATAAATATGGAAAATTCATCAATGATTCATTATATTATTATGTAACAAATGGCACTAACGGAGGCTCAACTCATTATACTTATATAGGAACAAATAATTAATTAAAAAATAAATATGTTAGGATACACAATTACACAATGGCTTTTCGGAATATTATCATTCCTTGCTATTATGTTCGCACTCATGGTGGTTTTTACTCGTAACCCCGTTAACTCAGTTTTATATTTAGTATTAACGTTCTTCTGTATTGCAGGACATTATTTATTATTAAACGCTCAATTTTTAGCAGTGGTGCATATTGTTGTGTACGCAGGTGCTATTATGGTACTATTCTTATTCATTATCATGTTAATGAATTTGAATGCGGATACAGAGCCTCGTAAACACATTGCTACCAGATTAATTGCTGGAACAATTGGCGGTATGTTATTATTTGTAATGGTTGGTGCTTTAAAAGGTTCTGAGCAATTACAATTAGTGCACGGCGGTTCTTCTCAAATTGGATTAGTAAAGAATTTAGGTAAAGTATTATTCAGTGAATTCTTATTCCCATTCGAAATTGCTTCTGTATTATTATTAGCAGCCTTAGTTGGTGCTATCATGATTGGTAAGCGTGACACAAATATTAACTCAAAAGAAACTACAAACTAATATAACGACTCAATATGTTAAACGGAATTCCTATTAATTTTTACATCATGTTAAGCGCTGTGCTTTTCATCATTGGCGTAGTTGGTGTAATGGCTCGCAGAAATGCAATTATTATTTTTATGTGTATTGAATTAATGCTTAATGCAGTGAATTTATTATTGGTTGCTTTTTCAACTTTACACAATGATGCATCTGGACAAGTATTTGTATTCTTTATTATGGCTGTTGCTGCTGCTGAGGTTGCAGTAGGATTAGCTATTTTATCGATGGTGTATCGTAATTTCAAAACAATTGATATTGATTTATTAAGCAGATTAAAGAACTAAGTATATGATTAAATTAGTAGCCCTTATTCCATTATTCCCTTTATTAGGTTTTATAATAAACGGATTCTTTGGTAAAAAAATCAGCAAAAGCTTATCCGGTTGGATAGCTAGTTTAGCTGTATTAGCATCATTTGTAATATCGTTGCTCATATTTATGGAATTAGAAAATTCTGAGGTTAAATCTCACATTGTTCCTTTATTCTCTTGGATAAATTCTGATACCTTAAAAATTCCGTTCGAGTTTTTAGTAGATCCATTATCATCTTGGTTTTTATTAATCATTACTGGTATTGGTTTCTTAATTCATATTTACTCAATGGGTTATATGCACGATGACGAAGGCTTTGTACGCTTCTTCACGTATTTAAATCTATTCGTATTCTTCATGTTGTTATTAGTGTTAGGTAACAACTACCTAATTATGTTTGTGGGTTGGGAAGGTGTAGGTTTATGTTCTTACTTATTAATTGGTTTCTGGTTTAAAAACACTGCGTATAATAATGCTGCTAAAAAAGCATTCATTATGAATCGTGTTGGTGACTTAGGTTTCTTAATGGGAATCATTTTAATCTTTATCACATTTGGAAGTATTTCTTACGATCAAGTATTTACAATTGCATCAACAGGTAACGAAACTACTGTAACTATAATTGCATTATTATTATTTATTGGCGCCATGGGTAAGTCTGCACAATTACCATTATACACTTGGTTACCAGATGCGATGGCTGGTCCAACTCCAGTTTCTGCATTAATCCATGCGGCTACAATGGTTACAGCGGGTATTTATATGATTGTTCGTTCAAATATTTTCTACTCAATGTCTGAAGAAGCATCTCATGTAGTAGCTATAGTTGGTGTAGCAACGGCATTATTTGCAGCAACTATTGGTTTATTTCAAAACGATATTAAAAAAGTATTAGCCTACTCAACAGTATCTCAATTAGGATTAATGTTTTTAGGATTAGGAGTTGGCGCTTACAGCTCATCTGTATTTCACGTAACAACTCACGCATTCTTTAAAGCTTTATTATTCTTAGGTGCTGGTTCTGTGATTCATGCGATGGGTGGCGAACAAGACATGCGTAAGATGGGTGGTTTATGGAAACATTTACCTATCACCGGAAAAGTAATGGCTATTGGAACTTTAGCAATTAGCGGATTCCCTTTATTATCAGGTTTCTTTTCTAAAGATGAAATCTTAGCACATACCTATGAGCATAGTCCAACCTTATGGTTCTTTGGTCAAGTAGCATCTATACTTACTGCTTTTTATATGTTCCGTTTATTATTCTTAACATTCTTTGGTAAATTCAGAGGAACGCATGAACAAGAACATCATCTACATGAGTCACCAAGCACGATGACCATTCCATTAATTGTTTTAGCGATACTTTCAATTTTTGGTGGTGTTTTAGGTTTACCTGAATTTTGGGGAACAACCAATTGGTTCCACCATCATTTAGATCCAATCATTGCACATAAAAATCCTAGTATATTAAATCACGCTAAAGAATGGACTTTAATGTTTATTGCAACAGCAGCAGCTTTAGCAACTATCTTCTTTGCTTATATGGTGTATATTAAAAATAATATTCTACCAGAAGCAAAAGATGAAAAGTTAACTGGTATCAAAAAATTAATTTACAATAAATATTATGTGGATGAAATTTATGAAGCAGTTATTCGTAAACCGTTAGATTTACTTTCAGAAGTATTCTATAAGTTTTTGGATTTACAAGTAGTGGATGGAATTGTAAATGGTGTTGGTAGTGCTGTAACTGGGGTGAGCTCATTAGTTCGTAAAGTGCAAACTGGTCACATTGGATTTTATATTTTCGGAATGGTATTAGGAATTATTGCCATTTTATTTTTCACATTCATTAAGTAGTATTAAAAAGTAAATAATAAAAAGATATGTTAGTTGGATTATTAATCATTGTACCTCTTATAGCAAGCTTATTGGTGTTTTTCACAAAAGGAAACACGAGTAGAACAGTTGCTTTAGGTTTATCTGTTGTAGAATTTATTTTATCACTGGTAGTGTTGTTTCAATTTAAACACAATCCCGCAAGTGCTGATTTGATGTTAAACTGCCCTTGGGTTGAATCTTTAGGGATTCACTTCGCTGTGAGTGTTGATGCCTTATCGTTGTTAATGGTATTATTAACCACTTTCTTGGTGCCATTAATTATTTTATCATCATTTAATACGTCATACGAAAAACCAAATTCGTTTTACGGATTAATCTTATTAATGCAAATGGCATTAGTAGGTGTGTTTACAGCTAATGATGGCTTCTTATTTTATGTTTTCTGGGAATTAGCTTTAATTCCAATTTATTTTATCTGTTTATTATGGGGTGGAGAAAATCGCGGACGTATCACTTTCAAGTTTTTCGTTTATACTTTATTTGGTTCTTTATTCATGTTAGTTGGTTTAGTGTATTTATATAACCACACTGGATTTGAAACAGGTATTAAATCATGGGCTGTAACTGATTTATATCAAGCTGGTAAGTCGTTAACTTTAAACCAACAATCAGTAGTATTTTGGTGTATCTTTTTAGCATTTGGAATAAAAATGCCAATCTTCCCATTACACACTTGGCAACCTGACACTTATGTAAATGCTCCAACACAAGGCACGATGTTATTATCAGGTATCATGTTAAAGATGGGAACATTTGGATTAATTAAATGGTTAATGCCAGTTACTCCTTTAGCACTAGCTGAGTGGGGATGGTTAGCAATTGGTTTATCCGTGTTCGGTATTTTTTACGCATCATGTATTGCGATTGTTCAAAAAGACTTCAAGCGCTTAATTGCTTATTCATCTATAGCTCACGTTGGGTTAATTGCAGCAGGTATTTTATCAGCTAATCAACAAGGTATTCAAGGGGCGGTGATGCAAATGTTAGCGCACGGTGTTAACGTGGTAGGTTTATTCTTAATTGCTGATATTTTAATGCGTCACACAGGAACTCGTGAGATGGAAAAATTAGGTGGCATCAGAAATATGAATGGCAACTTCGCCGTTTTATTTTTAATCGTCATGTTAGGGTCTGTAGCATTACCTTTAACTAACGGTTTTGTAGGTGAGTTTTTATTAATCAATGGCGTGTATCAATACGGCGCATGGGTTGCAGCATTTGCTGGCTTAACAGTTATTTTAGGTGCGGTATATATGTTACGAAGCTACCAAGCGATTATGTTAGGTGAACGTAAAGATTCTGCCATTGCATTTGGTTCTTTAGCTAGTACTGATAAATGGGTATTATACATTATTTGTTTTGCTATTATCGCATTTGGTGTATATCCAAAACCATTAAATGATTTAGCAGAAGAAGGAACAAAAGCAATTTTAACTTACATCAAATAACAAAAAATAATTTTCGAATTACGATTATCATAATTCATAAAGCATAAAACAAACGTATGAAAGGTCTTTTTATAATTAGCGGATTAGGGGTTTTAGCCATGTTGGCCGAAATTTTTAAATTCAAAAAACTATTGTATCCATTAGTATTAATTGGAATTTTAGCAGCTTATGTTACTAATTTCATGGAGTGGAATAATAATACCAATATCGAAATGTTTGCTAACATGATGCGTTTTGATAACGTCGCATTAGCATTTAGTGGAGTGATTTTAGTAACCGCTTTCTTTTGGTTTATTTTAGCCAATGATTATTTTGAACAAGACCATGTCACTGATCACTTTGCATTAGTATTGTTTGCACTAGTTGGCGCAATTATGTTAACTGGTTTCAGTAACATGACGACATTGTTCTTAGGTATTGAAATCCTTTCTATCCCAATGTATGTATTAGCCGCAAGTCGTAAAAGAGATTTAGCATCTAACGAAGCAGGATTCAAATATTTAATCATGGGTTCATTTGCCTCTGGTTTCTTATTATTTGGTATCGCTTTAATTTATGGTGCTACTGGAAGTTTTGATTTAATGGCAATCCGTTCATTTATTTCTCACGCTCAAGGAGATTTACCGGCGTTCTTTTATGCAGGTGTGTTAATGGTATTAGTAGCAATGTTATTTAAAGTAAGTGCTGCTCCTTTCCATTTTTGGGCACCAGATGTTTACGAAGGCTCTCCAACTGTTATCACAGCCTTAATGAGTACGATTGTAAAAACAGCTGCCTTTGCTTCCTTTATGCGTTTATTCTTAGTGGTGTTTGGTGGTGTTAACGAATCATGGAGCATGGTATTAGCAGTAGTTATTGCTTTATCATTAGTCGTTTCAAATATTACAGCCGCTACACAACAAAGTGTAAAACGTATGTTAGCATACTCAAGTATTAGTCATGCGGCGTTTATGTTAATGGCTATTTTAGCTAACCAAAGAGGAATGGCGAGTGTAAGTGCTATTTTATATTATTCATTAGCGTATTCAGTAGGTTCTATTGCTGCATTTACAGTTTTGTATAATGTATCTAAAGCAAAAGACAATGCAAACATCGAAGCATTTAATGGTTTAGGAAAACGTCATCCATTTATGGCAGCTTGTATGGTTATTGCAATGTTATCATTAGCTGGTATTCCAATTACAGCTGGTTTCTTTGCTAAATATTTTATCTTCTCAGTGATGATTGGCACTACTTTTAAATGGTTAATTATTCTAGCTATTTTAACCTCAGCAGTTGGTGTGTACTATTATTTCAAAGTAATTATTGCGATGTACTTTAAACAAGAAGATGGGGAGCAAGAAGTAACGATGGAAACATCTCATGTGTTATTACTAGCTCTAACAACTATCTTCACATTAGCATTAGGAATTGTTCCTAAATATGTGATTGAAATTTTTAGTTAATCAAAACGTATTTCTATTAGAGAGTATTTTGATATAAAATCATTTTTAGATAAGAATCATTCTTATTATCAAAAGCTCCATCCTTCAGATAAAACTCGATTTGTAAATCGAGTAGAATCATTTATTGATTCCAAATCTATTACTGGCAGACAAGGTCTTTTAATTACGCCTCAAATTAGCATACAGATTGCTGCTGCTGCCGTTCAGGTAACTTTTGGGTTAGACACATGGGATTATTCTCACTTTAGTCAGATATTAGTTTATCCATCTGAATATAAAAATCCTCAAACTGGCAAAATGCATAAAGGTGAAACTAACTTAGGTGGTTTTATGTGTTTTAGTTGGAAAGATTTTGTGGCTGGTAATCAATCAGAAGATGATAAAATAAATTTAGGCTTACATGAATTTGGCCACGCCTTAAGATTTAACGGAATTAATGGAGATGATACTGATTATTTTTTTGAGCATTATTTTAAACGTTGGCTAGCTTGCGCCGCCAGAGAATTTAGTAGAATGCGAAAAGGACACTCAAGTATATTAAGAAAATACGGCTCCGTAAACATTAATGAGTTTTTTAGTGTTGTTATCGAAACATTTTTCGAGAAACCTTTAGAATTTAAAACTAAGCTTCCCGAATTATATAATCATACGTCTATCATTTTAAACCAAACATTTTTAGATGATGGATCTGTTGAATTAAATTGTCGTGAAAGATTAATGCAACAAAATAAATCAGTGTTTAACAATGTTGTAAACGATGCATTATCCTATTCGTTAAAAGATAATGGGCATGTTATTGCTGCAGTTTTATTTTTTGTAATTGGCTTGATTTCACTTTCAGGAGAAGGATACAAATATCCGCCAGCTTATATATTATTTACTATTGCTGGTATGTTTTGGATGTATTTTGAGAAAAAATTTACTCGTTTTGAATTCATAAAAAATGGGTTTACAGTTTCTAAAGGATTTTTATTACTTAAAGGTGTTCAAGCAAAAACATTACCCTTACCAAATATGATTTCATTTTATGCCAATTGCGTTAAAGAATATAGTGAAAGTGGGGCCTTTGAAAAAGAGATGGCATACATCAGCATTATGTATTATGATCAGGGAGATTTTTATGAAGAGGAAATGACTTGTCTTATCAGTCGACCACAATTTGATACTTTATGTGATGAATTGATAGATAATTACATACATGTATTTATTAAAAAGTAGATTTTATTTAACCCTTTTAATTGTTAATTAATATGCTTGAATTTGACATTCATCGATTTTTATTTACCTTTGCCGAAAATCTACTTTTATGCTAATTAAAGAAAACAGCTCCATTTTAATTCCAATCGATTTTTCAAAACAATCCTTAATTGCGATTGAGCAATCTTACAATTTAGCAAAATTCACTCGTTCAAAAATAATCGTGATGCATGCTTCTCCAAATAGCAACCACGAGCATCAAAAAGATTTAGAAGAAATAGTAGCAAACATTAAAAAAGATTCGGGCTTAGAAGCTGAGTTTTTAAACTTAAAAGGTGATATCTACGAATTAATTGACCCAAAAGCTGAAGAATTAGAATGTGCTTTAATTGTAATTGGTTTAGATACACAAGTACGTTTTAGAAGTTTCTTAGGAGGAACAAACGTTAGTAAATTTATTAAAAACGCACCTTGTCCAGTAATCACAATGCGTTCAAAAGACAATAGAAATAGTTGTGCTAATATTTTAATGCCTATTGATTTGAGCGCTCAAAGCCGCGAAAAAGTTGGTATTGTTGTACAATTAGCAAAATATTATAATGCCACTATAAAAATCGTTTCTGTATTTAGTCCAAGTGACGAGAAATACGAAAACGAATTATTGCCATATTTAAATCAAGTAAAAAAATACATTAAAGATAGAGGTGTAGCTTGTACTAATAAATCAATTCCTTCAAACAGCCCCGCTGAAGCTATTGTTGCTTATGCCAACAATAACGATTGTGATTTAATTGTATTAATGAATAAAAGAGATTTAAGCATTGGAGAAATGTTTGGTGGTGCTGTTTCTACAAAAATTATTGAAACCAGTAATGTACCTGTTTTAACAGTTAACCCAATGAAAAGAGAAAGTATTAGTACAGGTATCCACTAATTAAAGCATTTCTTCGTTTTCAATAATTACATTTCCAGTTTTATCTGACTTCGCATGCTTAATCATAGCGCTAGCTACTTGATTTACATGTATTGCTTTATAGCGTTTTAATCTTCCAATAAACATAAAAGAAAGTGTTTGCATCACTACTTTTCCTATTTGTTCTCCCAATCTAAATTCTTGGCGATTACCTAGTAACATGGATGGCCTGAAACTTGCAAATGAATTAAAATTCAAATGTTGTATAGCTTGTTCAGTTTCACCTTTAACTTTTAAATAAAAATTAGTTGAATTACTATCTGCTCCTAACGAACTTTGCAAACAAAATGTGTTAATCATATTTTGTTTAGCAATTTTTGCGAATTCTGAGGGGTATGTGAAATCTACTTTTTTAAATGCGTCTTGTGAGCCAGCAACTTTTATTGTTGTTCCCATATAGCAAAAAACCACATCCCCTTTTACTAAATCTCTATAAGAATCTAATGAATTAAAATCAACGCAATGTTGAACGAGTTTAGGATGTGTTATATCCATTTTCTTACGAACAAACACAATCACATGATTAAAATAATCATCATTCAATAATTGATTTAATACTGCTTGCCCTGTTAATCCAGTTGCTCCTATAATAATTGCTGTTTTCATAAACGTAAAAGGATTAAATCCTAATCCCTACAACGCAAACGTCATCTACTTGTTCTAAATTACCTTTCCAATCATTAAAGGTAGTTTCAAGTATGTGTTTTTGTTCTTTCATTGGCTTATCTGAAGCTGCAATAAGCGTTTCCTCAAACTGTTTCCTCATTAATTTTTTTCCTTTAGGTCCTCCAAACTGATCAGCGTAACCATCGGTAAATAAATAAATGCAGTCATCAGATTCTAATTGAGTAGTTCGGTTGTCATAAGGTAAAACCACATCATTCATGTTTCCTATCGCTTGTTTATTGGCCTTTATGCATTCTAATGTTTTTTTTCTAACAATATAAATAGGATTGTTGGCACCAGAATAAGCTAACTGTTTACTTTCTAAATCAATTGCAATTAGTGAGATATCCATTCCATCTCTAATTTCTACTTCTCCATAACCGTGATTAAGGGTGGTTATGATTTTTTGATTTAAAAAATCTAAAGCCTCCGCAGGCGTGTTCACATTTTTTTCTACAGCACTTTGATGTAAAAAATTAGAGCCTAGTAAACTCATAAATGCTCCAGGAACACCATGTCCTGTACAATCAGCAACTGCTATTAATAAATAATCTTTTGGTGTGCCGTTCGTAGGTGTTGTTTTTATTTTTCGTGCCCAATAAAAATCTCCACAAACAATATCTCGAGGGTTATATAAAATAAAATAATTTTCTTTTAAGAAAGCGTCTAATAAGTTTTTAGGAGGCAGTAAAGCTTCTTGCAAGCGTTTAGCATATCTTAAACTGCTAATAATTTCTTCATTTTTTTCGTCCACTTCTTCTTTCTGCAGCTCAATCAATGTCTTCGATTTTTCAAGCTCTAGTCTACTTTTAATTTCTTTATAAGTTAAGCGATATCGATTTCTGATAAGAAATACACAAAATATCAAAACAGTTAACACTAATAAGCCCCCGTTAGTAATAAATTCATCAACGGTTAACGGACTATTTAAAATATAAAAAAAGACATTACTTGTAATTGTAATAATTAATAAGATGATGGATAATTTCATTTCCCACAACACCATCATACCAACGCCTATAAACAATACCATATAAGCAAAAGCATGTTTCTGTAAATGTGGAATATCCATTACACTCCACATATATGCGTTTTGGATAGAAATACCCAAAACTAATATAAACATACAAGTGTATAAGCTAATATTTAATATATTTTTGGATAATAAGGCGATAGCACTAATCCCCGAAACAACAATTCTGAATATTAAAAATGAAATCCAGTATTCTGGAATACTTAAATAATCTCCTAAAAACCAAACCAAATTTAAAGCAATTCCAATCCAACTAACAAGTATGTGTGCCTTCTCAGTAGATATATAAAATTCTCGCTTTACGATACTTTCAGGTATCGCTATGGTTGTATCTTTCATTAAAAATCTAATGTACTAAATAATAACCAAAAAGTAAACAAGATGTTTAACTTATAGCTCAATTAAACAGATGCAACTTTATATTTTTCCATAAACTCCATTGATTTTTTCATCATATCTGTGGAGCCTAAAAATAAAGGAGTGCGTTGGTGTAGTTCGGTAATATCTAATTCCATGATACGCTTATAACCATCTGTTGCAACACCACCAGCTTGTTCAATTATAAATGCTAATGGATTGCATTCATACAATAAACGCAATTTACCATTTGGAGACTTAGTCGTAGTAGGATAAATATAAATACCACCTGTAATTAAGTTACGGTGAATATCTGCTACGCCAGAACCAATATAACGACTTGAGTAAGGACGATTAGTTGCTTTGTCTTCTTCTTGACAATACTTAATGTATTTTTTTACGCCTTCTGGAAAGTGTAAATAATTTCCTTCATTGATAGAATATGTTTTACCTTCTTTAGGCATTTGCATATTTGGGTGAGACAAACAAAACTCTCCAATACTTGGATCTAATGTAAATCCATTCACACCTTTACCAGTTGTATAAACTAACATCGCCGAAGAACCGTAAATAATGTATCCAGCAGCTACTTGCTCCGTACCACGTTGCATAAAATCTTCGTGTGTGCCAGGTCCATTTAAACTAACACGACGATATATAGAAAATATGGTTCCAATAGAAACATTTACATCAATATTAGAAGAGCCATCTAACGGATCCATAGCCACTACATAACGTGCATTTTTCGAAATTTCAGAATCAATAGGGATAATGTCTTCGTTTTCTTCGCTAGCAATAGCACAACATTCTCCACCCGCTTTTAATGCAGCAATAAACTGATCATTTGCAAAAACATCTAACTTTTTAACTCTTTCTCCTTGTACGTTTGTATCCCCTGTTTCACCAAGAATCTCTACTAAACCAGCTTTAGTTACTTCACGATTCACAATTTTTGCAGCGATACCAATATCACGTAATAAACGAGATAGCTCTCCTTTTGCAAATGGGAAATCATTTTGCTTTTCAATAATAAACTGGCCTAAAGTTTTTGCGTACATGTTTTATATTTTTAAATATTAGATAATATCGATTTAATAATTTTTACAAGCTTTTGTAAGTATTACAAAGGTAAAGTTATTATTAATATAAAAATAAAAAAGTGCTTCGTTTTAGGAAGCACTTTTCATTAAATTGTAGATGAAATATTATTTACTGTATTCGTCTTTTAGGAACTCTCGCCAATCGCCCAAATTAGAAATAACTTGAATTTGACGATAATGTAAGTGAAATTGCTCTTCGTTTTCTTGTGAATTTAAGATTTTTAATCTGTATTTATCAAAATTAGCTAAAGCAAATTTTTCTTCAGCGCTCAACGATTTTCCGCTAAATTCCTTGTCACGTAAATCGTTAATGCTTTCAGCTCCACCAATATCTTGCTTGGTAAAAAAGCGTTTTGCTATATCATTCTTAAAGTCCATCAAAACCAAAGATATGAAATGGATTGACTAACTTAGCTTTTTAATAATTACTATTGCTAACAAAACAATGTTAAAATCAAAAAATATTATAGTCTCTTATTTCTTGTTATCTATTGTTTTTCAAGGCTTTTCTCAGCATGAGATTAGTAAATATGAATATCGTTGGGCGTTTTTTCATCCATTTGCAGCAAAAAAAATTCAAAACCATTTAAAAGAAGCAATGGCAATTTATCATTCCGTTAAGTCATCTAAACTATTGGATACAGTTGAAAGCGGCGGAACCTTAGATGCCTTTAGACATGCTTATACGATGGCTTATTTATCTCGTTATGTAAAAATAAATAAACTCAGAAAATTAGGAAAAGCTCATGAAAGAGGAAATGAATATTTCTTTTACAAAAACCAACAAGAATTTGGCGAAAGAGCTGATAGTTTAGCTTGTGTGATGGATTTAAGAAATAATGAATTAGGGTTTGAAATAGGTAAAAACAATAAAAATGCTTCAAAAGACGATTTAAAAAGTATCATTATTGAACAAATTAAAGCAGGAAACGCATGGAAATTGAAGAAAAATAACCAAAATTTATACATTTCTTGTCAAAATGAGCCAATTTTGATTGAAAACTATAAAAGGAAGTGGTTTTTGCCAAAATGCTTAATAAAAAGCAATGAGTAGCTAAAGCCTTAAATAATAGTCATTTAGATATTTTACTAAAATGCTATTGTTTTTTGCTAATTTGTTGATAAGATTGAAAAAAAGTGTATATTTGCCGTCCATTTTGGAAATAAGCTATGGGTAAAAGTCAGTACAAAATACAGTTTGGCGGTTTATCAATGGGTGAACACCAATTTGAATTTGAGATTAAAAACAAGTTCTTTGAGCAATTTAGTGAAAGTGAAATAACCGAAGCTGATATACAGGTTAAAGCTAAACTAGTAAAACAAAATACGCTAATGCATATTATGTTTACTTTTGATGGCACTGTAAAATTAAGCTGCGACCGTTGTTTAATTGATTATAACTGCCCCATTAGTGGACAAGAGAAATTAGTCATTAAACATGGTAACCCTGAAGAAAGTAATGATGAAATATTAGTACTTAAAGAAGGGGTTGATGAAGCAAACTTCGCGCAATATCTATTTGAATATATAGAGCTTTCTATTCCAAGTCGTAAAGTGCCTTGCGAAGATGAAGATTTAGACATAGATGTTGAATGTGATGAAGAAACACTAGCTAAATACAACGAACTAAAAATAGAAGAAGAACCGAGTGAAAATCCTGAATGGGATAAATTAAAAAATATAAAGTTTAACAATAATTAAAATTAAATACCATGCCTAATCCAAAACGAAAACTATCCAGATCACGTAGAGATTCTCGTCGTTCAACTTACAAAGCTCCAACAATGACGATTGCTAAAGATACAACAACAGGTGAAGCTCATTTATTTCACCGTGCTCACTGGTTCGAAGGAAAACTTTACTACAAAGGAAAAGTAGTAATGGAAAAAGCAGCTAAAGCTTAATCTTTTTTGAATAATATATATTCAAAAACCTCCTCGTGAAATCGAGGAGGTTTTTTTGTTTAAACTCATGCAATCAGAAATAAAACCTAATACCGTTTGTGAACGCTGCCAACAGCCATTTATTTGTAGCCCCACAAATATTGCTGCATGTGATTGCTCTAAAATTGAGTTAAGCTCAGAAGAAATATCATACATAGCAAAACGTTATTCTAATTGTGTTTGTAATACTTGTTTATTACATTTAAAAGATGAATTTTTAGCACAGAAATGATTTTCACATCTTACAATAATATTATTAGTCCATTGGGATTTTCTTCACAAGAAAATTATCAAGCCGTTTCTAATTCTATCATTGGTGTAAAAAAATTGAAGCTACCGTTTTCGCAAGATGAATTTTGTGTAGCGAAAATTAGTGATGACAAAATTAAAACGCATCTTTCTCAAATTACAAATGCTGATACTCATACAAAATTAGAACAGTTAAGTATTTTATCTATTCAAGATGTTTTAAATCAAAGCGGCATTCATCCAAAAGATAATCGTACGCTATTAATTTATTCTACCACAAAAGGAAATATTGATATTCTTGAGAACGCATACAAAAATATTGATAATAAAAGAGTTTATTTATCTGCTTTCGCCAAACATTTACAATCTTATTTTCAATTAGCGCATACGCCAGTAGTATTATCAAACGCTTGTATTTCTGGCATTCTAGCTATCATCATCGCTAAACGATTTATTGAACAAGGTAATTACGATAATGTATTAGTATGTGGTGGCGATATTTTATCGGAGTTTACCATCAGTGGTTTTAAATCGTTTAATGCATTAAGTAACGAACCAAGTAAACCATTTGATGCAAACAGAGTAGGTATTAATTTAGGCGAAGCGGTATCAACTATTTTAATTACTAATCAAAAAGAATTGGCAACACCATATAATACACAAATAGTTAGTGGGTCTTCTGCTAATGATGCCAATCATATTTCTGGTCCTTCACGTACTGGTGATGGCTTATTTCAGTGCTTAACACAAATACTAGATAAGAACACAAACGATATAGGTTTTATTTCTGCTCACGGAACAGCCACTCCATTTAATGATGAAATGGAATCCATTGCTTTTGATAGAGCTGGTTTAAATACGATTCCTGTTAATAGCTTAAAAGGTTATTACGGACATACATTAGGTGCCGCAGGCGTTTTAGAAACAGTATTATCATTAGAATCCATGAAGCATCAACGCTTAATAAAATCCGAAGGATTTGAAACAAAAGGCGTGACTGGAAATATCACGATGGTAGAATCACATCAAGATAAAATCTTTTCTTCATTTGTAAAAACAGCATCTGGTTTTGGTGGATGCAATGCAGCGGCTTTATTTAAAAAAATATAAAATACTTTAACCACATAGAAACATAGAATAGATTTTGGATAAATGGAGTAATAAGATACACAGTAGCAGAAAGCATCGCTTTCTGTCTATGTTGTCTTTGTCATACTCTATTACTCCTAAAAATCTATGTGCCTATGTGGTTAAAAAATAAATATGGATACAATAACATCATACGCACACATCAAACATAACCAAGTATCGGTGAATGGTGAAATTATATTTCAATCTTATCCATCATTAAGCTTGCCTGAGTTTTTATCTGAAGCATATAAAGCTTTAGGTGTTAGTTATCCTAAGTTTCACAAAATGGACGCGCAATGTAAACTTGGTTTTTTGTGTACTGAATTTACTTTGAATGGGACCAGCTTTTTAACAGAAAACGATATAACAAAAACAGCAATTGTATTATCTAATGCTGCTTCTAGTCTAGAAACGGATAGAGTTCATCAACATTCTATCGACGATAAATCCAATTATTTTCCATCTCCAGCCGTGTTTGTTTACACGCTTCCTAATATTACTATTGGCGAATTAGCCATTAAACATAAAATAACTGGCGAAAATGCCTTTTTTGTATCCGAGCAATTTGATGCTGGTTTATTAGTGAATTATACTGAAACCCTGATACAAAGTGGCACAGAGGCTTCTGTTATGGGCTGGGTAGAAGTAGACGGCACCAACTTTGAAGCCTTCATTTTTTTGGCTGAAAAACAAAAATATACAAATAAAAATGCTATTTTTAAACCTCTTAATAAAACAAGTGTTATAACAATATACAATCAAACCATATGGACGCATTAATCGAAAAATTAAAAGGACAAATTATTGAGCAGCTTAATTTAGCTGAAGTAAAACCAGAAGAAATCAATCCTGATTCTCCATTATTTGGCGAAGGTTTAGGTTTGGATTCAATTGATGCTTTAGAGTTAATTGTATTATTAGAAAAACACTATGGTATCAAAATTCAAGATCCTAAAGACGGAAAAACAATTTTCCAATCTTTAAGAACGATGGCTGAATACATTAAATCTCAAGGTAAATCTTAAGAATTGTCTCGGCGAGTTTATATTACTGGATTAGGAATGATTTCGGCTATTGGAAACAATGTGCCTGAATCTTTTTTGTCTTTATCTCAATCTAAAACAGGTATTGGAAAAATCAACCATTTAACCACTCGTTACAAAGATGAGTTCTTAGCTGGAGAAATTAAATTATCTAATGAAGCATTAGCTGATTTGGTAAAAGACAATAATCCAGCACTAAATCGTAATTCATACATTGCTATGTTAGCAGCTAAAGAAGCTGTTATCAATTCTGGCATTGATACTAACGATGGTTTACGTACAGGTGTTATTTCATCAACCACCGTTGCTGGAATGGGAAAAACCGAATTATATTACAAAGAGATGTTCGAAAAAGATGATCATCTTAATGTATTAGATACTCACGATTGCGGAGATAGTACGGAGCGTATTGCCGATTATTTAGGTAATGTAGATTATGTAACAACAATTTCAACCGCTTGTTCTTCTGCAGCTAACGCTATTATGTTAGGTTGCCGAATGATTAAGCACGGGCAATTAGATAGAGTGGTTGTTGGTGGCGTAGATGCTTTATCAAAATTTACATTCAACGGTTTTAATACCTTAATGATTTTAGATAGAGAATGGTGTAAACCATTTGATGAAAATCGTAAAGGATTAAATTTAGGCGAAGGTGCCGCATTTGTAGTAATTGAAGGAGAAAATACTTTGAATTTAAGAAAAGGAAAAGCATTAGCGGAAGTTGTTGGGTATGCCAATGCAAATGATGCTTACCATCAAACAGCATCATCACCCGAAGGTTACGGTGCAACATTGGCAATACAACAAGCATTAACAATGAGTGGTTTAACGCCTTCTCAAATTGATTACATTAATATGCACGGTACTGGTACACCAAACAATGATTTATCAGAAAGCTTTGCAACTAAAGCGATTTTTGGAAATCAAGTGCCAAAGTTTAGTTCAACCAAAGCATTTACAGGACATACATTAGCAGCAGCGGCAAGTATCGAAGCTGTTATATCAGTTTTATCATTACAAAACAGTATGATATTCCCGAATTTAAATTTTACAACTGCTATTGCCGAAACGGGATTAGTTCCTGAAACAACATTAGTTAATACACCTTTAAACACAATCCTTTCTAACTCTTTTGGTTTTGGAGGAAACTGTTCATCTTTAATTTTTAAGAAAGCATAATATTTTGACTAAGGCATACATAAACGGAATTGGTTGTATCTCGCCACAAAACTCAATTGATAGTGAGTGGTTTTTTGATACCATTAATCCTGCTAAAGGAGATTATTTTGATGCTATAGAACCATCTTATAAAGAATTTATTGCTCCTAATTTATTACGTCGAATGGGACGGGCTATTAAAATGGGTGTAGCTGCTGGAAATATTGCTATACAACAAGCTGGAATAGAAAAAGTAGATGCCATTATTACTGGTACTGGCTTAGGTTGCTTTGAAGACAGTGAACGTTTTTTATTAGCAATTTTAAATAACGATGAGCAATTTTTAACTCCAACTTCTTTTATTCAGTCAACGCACAACACCGTTGGTTCTCAAATTGCCTTAATCATGAAATGCCATGATTATAATTTTACGTATGTGCATAGAGGCTTTTCTTTTGAAAGCACAATACAAGATGCTTTAATGTTATTTGAAGAAGGTAAAGAAACTATTTTAGTGGGTGGTATTGAAGAACACACCCCTAATTTTGTTATATTAAATAGAAGAGCGCATAAATTTCAAGAGTTGCAGTCTAACACGCCTATTTGGAAATCTACAACGCCTGGTATTCAAATGAGCGAGGGAACTGCTTTTTTTGTATTGAATAAAAACAAAACAGACAAAAGTTTAGCTAGTGTGGATGGTATTCAAACACTATACAAGCCCAAAACATCGGCTGATATTTTAAATAAATTACGCAGCTTTTTAAAGTTACACGGCTTAATCTTGTCAGATATAGATGTGACATTGATGGGCTTTAGTGATGATGTAAATTTTGATCAAAAATTACAAGAACTATTACCAAGTATTGAAAAAGAATCTGTAGCGGCTTGTTATAAGCATGTTTGCGGAGAATATCATACAGCTTCTGCTTTTGCTATGTGGACAGCCGTTAAGTTAATTGAAAAGCAAACACTTCCTAAAGTATTAGCTATTTCAGATAAAGCACCTTCTAAAATAAAACATGTTTTAATTATTAATCAGTACTTAGGTATTAATTACTCGTTTACATTGTTATCACAATGCTAAAATTTTGGCCAACAACCGTTGCATTTGTTTTAGGTTTAATCACCTTCTTTGTATTTCAATCTTCATTTCATTTCAATTTTTGGTATTTAATTATCTGGATTAAATTATATGCTATTATCCAATTTTGTGGTGCGTATTTTATTGGTTTAAACTTTCATTTAACTTCTATTAATAGTTTAAACACAAACGAAAAAAAAGTCCTATTAACATTTGATGATGGTCCGCATACCAATACTGTTAAGGTTTTAGGGGGTTTAAAAAAACACGATGTAAAAGCCGTGTTTTTTATTATTGGAAAAAATATTCAAGGCAATGAAGCTATCTTAAAACAAATTGTAGCAGATGGGCATCAAATTGGAAACCATAGTTTCACTCACCATAATTTTATTGATGTATGGCCAACTAAAAAAGTGTCTGAAGATTTTGCTGCTTGTCAAAAATTAATTGAACATTATCAACCAAATACTAAATTTTTTCGCCCACCTTATGGCGTGACCAATCCTAATATTGCTAAAGCTTTAAAACAACTAAACTTACAATCTATCGGTTGGAATGTGCGCAGTTACGACACATCAATCAAAGACGTTGAGAAAATAAAACAACGTGTGTTATCGCAATTAAAACCGGGAGCTATCATTTTATTACACGATCGTTTAGATTTTATGCCTGAATTATTGGAAGTTTTGATTCCAGCTATAAAAGAGAAGGGATATAGTTTTGCAGAAAAGGTAAACTAATAAGGACTCTGCTTTCTAATAATCTTTCCAAACAACTTAGGGAAAAAGCGTTTTATTTTTACAGCTAACAATTCTTTACCGCCAATTAAAATTTCTTCTTTGTCGTTTAAAATGCCTGCGATAATTTGTTGAGCGCACTCTTGCGCACTCATCGCATTTTCGTGGCTTTCATCCATTTTATTATGAGAGTCGCCTGATGAAGAGATGGCGTTTAAAGACACGTTTGTTTTCACTTTACCAGGACAAACTAATAATACACTCAGGCCTTTGTTTTCTACCTCTAAGCGTAAACTTTCAAAATAACCATGTAAGGCATGTTTGGCTGCCGAATAGGATGAACGCAAATAAAAACCAAACTTGCCTGCTATGCTACTTATCACAACAATTTTACCGCTTTTGTTTTTTAGCATAAAAGGTAAAACCGCTTTAGATAAATTAACGGCACTAAAATAATTGATTTCAAATAAAGTTCTTTCTGTTTCCGAAGGTGTATCAATGGCTTCTGCACGTTGGCTTTGTCCACCATTATTGATTAAAATATCAATGCGGCCAAAAGTAGAAACCACTTGTTGTGCCAATTCTTTTACTTGACTAGTATCAGATAAGTCAAAAGGTAATATTAAAAAATTAGAGGTAGTTAAATTGGCTGATTTTGCTACGCGCACTAATTCACTTTCTCTACGAGCCGATAAAATAATTTTCGCATTCTGTTTAGCGCATTCATACACTAATGCTTCACCAATACCTGATGAAGCTCCTGTAATCCAAATGACTTTATTTTGTAAGCTGCTCATTATTTCTCTATCAATTTTATGACTTCCATTGTTTTAATTTCCCTAATGCAATGGCAATTCATGGTTTTTCTACAATCACTACAATCTTTATTTAATACCAAATAGTTTGCTTGCTTACCGATTGGCTTCCATCTGTCAGGATGAATAGGACGCATAGGTGCAAATAATCCAATCGCTTTTTTACCAAGTGCAGCTGCAATATGCAAAGGCCCTGTACTAGCAGCTATTAACACATCACATTGATTAATAAAGGCGATAAATTGTTGTAAGGATAATTTACCAGTTAAATTAATTACTTCGGGATGTTTCGCAATTAAATCTTTTACCAACTCACCTTCTTGAGCTGTTCCGCTAATAAAAATTTGATGCTTGGTTTTATCTAATTGGGTAATCAGATTTGAAAAATTATCTAATCCCCATTCACGGGCACTGCCTTTAGATTTTGGGTGAAGTATAATCGAAGTTTTAGTTTTATCAATGACATCTAAATGTATTTTTTCTAATGTAGGAACTTTAGTAAAACCATAAGCAGAGACTAATTCTTCTAAACTAAATTCTTTGGTGATGCCTAATGGGGCTAATAGTTTAGTGTTTAATTGCGCTTCATGTAAATCAGAATTTTTGCGGGATAATGAAATTTTGATATTACATGTAAACCAATGCCACAAGCGATTTGTAGTGCCAATTCTGTTTTTAATTCCTGCTTTCTTAACTAAATGTGCAATTTCTTTTACAGGAAAAACATGAATGATATGAGTCGCGTTTAATTTTTTAAAGGCCTCAACTTTATCGGAATCATTCAGTTTCAAAACATCATCATAACTTACAAACTGATCCACATGTTCAGATAATGCAATCACATCCTTTGTGTAATTTCTTCCTAAAAAAATAATTCTGCTTTTTGGCAAAAACTGTTTGATGATACCAGCCATGGGTAAGGTTAATACCACATCACCAATACTATCGGTTCGGCTAATGATTATTACAGGATTATTTTGCAAGTGATTGTTGTTTGTAAATGTCTCTGATTTTTTTGTATTTCAAATACGTAGCATAAGCCGATATTTTAGAAATTAAATATCCTGCCTTGCCATCTAAAAATCCTAAATGCAATAAATAGTGATCAATAAATTTAGCAATAGGGTTTGCTATCAATTTATAAAAAGGCGCTTTCTTGCCAGCTTCTACAAAAGCTTTAGAAGCAATATTGGTAAAATATTCTACTTGCTTGTAATGATCTTCTAAAGTATAATAACTATAGTGTAAAATATCGCCTTTTATATGTTTGGTGTTTTTACCTGCCTTGCCGGTAGGCAGGTCACCATCTTTTAATTCATATTTATCGTGAGGGTTAATTCCTGTCCAAGAACCTTTTCTGCTATCCCATAAACGCATTTTAGTATCAGGATACCAATTGCAATGTCTTACCCAATGTCCGCAATAGTTTGTTAAACGATTCATGTAATAACCATCATGAGTCCAGTTATTTTTAATCTCAAGAATCGATTTTTTTAATGTTTCATCCAAAGCTTCATCGGCATCTAAAGATAGAATATGCGGATTTGAAGCGTAGGTAATGGCTCTATTTTTTTGCTGAATATGCCCATCAAAAGCATGCTCATAAAATTGAACGCCAAACGAGGCGCAAATTTCTTTGGTTCTGTCTTTACTGAAAGAATCAAGCACAACAATTTCATCGGCAATCTCTTTAACAGATTCCAAGCAACGAGCAATATTTTTTTCCTCGTTAAAGGTTATGATGACAACTGATAACTTTGGCACGATGTAAATTTAAGATTTGTATAGGAAGAAACGAACTAAATCTTAAATTTGTTTGTCTTGAAAACAACCAATAAAAATATACCATTTAACCCAGGCATGCTATATGTATTGGTTTTAGCTGCTTTAGTGGTTTTAGCTTACTTTAAATTGTTTTCTGCCAACTTTATTAGCTGGGATGACGGCGAAGTATTAGTCAATAATAAGCATGTACACGATTTTAACCTTAAAGCATTTTTTACCAATTACTATGTAGGAAACTATGCACCCATTGCCATGATTGGCTTTGCTATTGATTGGGTAATTTTTAAAGGTAATGCAATAGGACATCATGCAATGAGTTTGGTGTTTCACCTCCTTAATGGAGTATTAGTATATAAATTAGCAGAGCTCATTTTAAAAGACAAATTAAAAGCATTGGTGTGTGCACTCATCTTTTGTTTACATCCATTGCAGGTTGAAACCGTAGCATGGGTATCCGCTAAAAACAACTTAGTTTACAGTGTTTTCTTTTTACTAGGTTTAATACACTACTCAAAATTTATACTAAGTGGTATTAAAAAAAATTACATCTATGCCCTACTCTTTTTTATCCTTTCAGGATTAAGTAAACCATCCGCTATTTGTTTCCCATTGGTATTAGTAGCACTAGACTATATTTTAAAAGAAAAACAAAATTTCAAATCACTTGTACTAAATAAAATTCCATTTATCATAGTTGCTTTAATTATAGGTTTAGCAACCATTTACACCAGAACCGAAGATAAATTCATCAATCAAAATCATGCTTACGCCATTCACGAGCGTATTGGTTACGCTGGCTATGCATTATTACAATACATCTATAAGTTTTTTATTCCAATGGATTTATCTGTGATATATCCTTATCCGCAAAATAAAACATTAAGTATCGGTATAGGTTATGTGATGTTGGTTTTAATACTATTCGGTTTATACAAGCTATATAAATCGTCTTCAAAAATTATCTTTTTTGGATTATTATTTTTCATTATCAACCTATTATTAGTGCTACAGTTCATTCCGTTTGGAGAAGTGTTAACCGCAGATAGATACATGTATTTGCCTATTATAGGTATTTGCATTGCTTTATTGTCCATCATTCCTTTAAAAGAAAAACATTTAAAAATTGGTGGTATTGCCTTAGTGCTTGTTTTTGGAAGTTTAACCTTTTTGAGAGCCAGTGTTTGGAAAAACAGTATTGCCTTGTATTCTGACATCATCAAAAAATATCCTCACTCTTATGTTGCCTTAAATAGCTTAGGCGCAGAATACATGCTGAACAAAAATTACGATATGGCCAGTCGTTATTTAAATGCCACCGTCAATGAGAATCCAAATTATTATAAAGGATATTATAACAGAGGTTTATTGTTTGCTCAAACCAATAGAATGAAAAATGCCTTACAAGATTTTGACAAGGCGATAGCTTTAAATCAATACCCAAAGGCTTATGTTGCCAGAGCAACTGCGTATTATGAATTAAAAGATTTCTCAAAAGCGATTAGCGATGCTGAAACCGTTTTAAAAACAGATGCTAATAATCCTAAGGCAAATTACGTCTTAGCCAATTGCTACGATGATTTAAACCAATTGGATAAAGCATTAGTTTACTATAATAAAGCCATTTCAATAAGCACAGAAAACCCATTGTATTATATGCGAAGAGCAATTGTTTACGGCAAACAGCAACAGTATCAATTATGTTTACAGGATTTAGATGCTTGCACAAACTTAGATGCAAATTATGCGGAAGCTTATTATTGGAAAGGCGTCGTGAAAGTAAACATGAAACAAAATCCTTGTAATGATTTAAAAAAAGCGATGGATTTAGGATTTACAGCTGCGCAGCAGCCTTTACAAACTTATTGTAGGTAATTTTTATTTTTTCTTACCAGGGCATTTTTTACAGCGATCTCCTTTTTTGAAATTCTTACAGCAATCTTTACCCTTTTTACTACATTCAATAAAAGGCAATAAAGAACAGTTAGGATTTAACTGCATGCTTTTTTCATATTTAAAATCATCTTTCACTCATCAAATTTGCTTATTTCTAGAAAAGAGAACAATACCTCAAAAATGGTATCAGCGTCCATATTTGTAATTTTTTAGCAGTAATATCAAACAATTTTTTGTTTACTTTGTATCACTATAAAAGTGAAGATACAAGCCTTACATAACTGGATTACAAATCCTAACGAACCATTAATTATTGCTGGACCTTGTGGTGCAGAAACAGAAGAACAAGTTTTACAAACAGCTAAGGAAATTGCTCAAATTCCAAGCGTTAAATTATTTAGAGCTGGTATTTGGAAACCACGTACTCGTCCTAATTCCTTTGAAGGTGTTGGAGAAGAAGGCTTAATTTGGCTAAAAGAAGTTCAAAAACATTTTGGATTAAAAACTACTGTTGAAGTTGCCAATGCTCAACATACAGAACTTGCATTAAAGCATGGTGTTGATGTTTTATGGATTGGTGCTCGCACAACAGGTAATCCTTTTAGTGTTCAAGAAATTGCAGATGTGGTAAAAGGCGTTGATATTCCTGTATTTATAAAAAACCCCATTCATGCCGATTTACAGTTGTGGTTAGGAGCATTTGAGCGTTTTGCAAACTCAGGTATTACAAAATTAGCTGCTATCCATCGTGGATTTCATTATGCCGGTAAAACTAAATACCGTAATAAACCCATGTGGGAATTAGCTATTGAATTAAAAACTTTAGTTCCAGAATTACCTATTATTTGTGATCCAAGTCATATATCTGGGAACAGAGAGTTAATACCTCATGTTTCACAAAAAGCATTGAATTTGGGCATGAATGGCTTAATGATTGAATCTCATATCAATCCATCTGTAGCTTTAAGTGATGCTCAACAACAATTAACGCCTGCCGCTTTAAAAGAGTTATTAGATGGATTAGTTTATCGTCAATCATCTATTCAAAATCCAGATTGTATAGATAGATTAACACAATTCAGAAAAATGATTGATGAAGTGGATGATGAATTAATTAATATCTTAAAAAAACGAACCACGATTATAGAACAAATTGGAGAATATAAAAAGGAACACGACTTAACTATTTTTCAATTAGAACGTTGGCAGGAAATTTTAAGAAGCCGCATACAATGGGCTGAAAAATTAGGCATTCCAAGAGCTCATACCGAAAAAATCTGTCAATTATTGCACGAAGAATCTATTCGTATTCAAACAGATTTAATGAATAAAAAATAATAGAGAAGATTAATCCTCTCTATTATTTCCTAAAAATCTCCAGATATAGTATGCTAGAGTTGCAATAGAACCTAACGCAGAAATAAAATAAGTATAAGCAGCCCACTTTAAAGCATCCTTAGCATCTGTATTTTCTTGTCCTCTTGTAATTCCTGAATTATCTAACCAAGCCAAAGCTCTTTGACTAGCATCTACCTCAACTGGCAATGTTATCAAACTAAACAACGTAATCATACTTTGTAAAACAATAAACAGTAATAACATCCCATTGGTTAAAGTAGGCATCATATAAGCAACAAATGCTAAACCGATGGTTAAAAAATTCATAATAGTAGAACTAATTTGAACTGCAGGCACTAATTTACTTCTCATCGTTAACCATTGGTATGCTGTAGCATGTTGTACGGCGTGTCCGCATTCGTGAGCAGCAACTGCAGCAGCAACTACATGTTGTCCATGATAAACATCTGAACTTAAATTAACGGTCTTATCTGCTGGGTTATAATGATCGGTTAATTGTCCTTCAACCGAAACCACATTTACATCGTAAATACCATTATCGCGCAACATTTTTTGCGCAATGTCTTTTCCGGTTAAACCACTACTTAATCTTTCTTGAGAATAAGTAGCAAATTTGCTTTTTAAACGACTGCTCACAAGCATACCAATGCCCATAAACACTAAACTGATGACTAATAAAATTGGATCAAACATGATTTATAATTTTTTAATAAATACGTCAATTTAAATACCAGACTGTTTTTTCTGACAAAATATCATTTTTGTGACAAGAAGAGTAATACAATTATTCAGGAATTCTTTTGCCTAATATTATCAAACCTCTCTCCGCATCAATCATATTGGCTATTTTTGGTAAGTGCGCCCATTTTTCGAATCCCATTTTATAAAACAGCTGCAAACTAGGTTCGTTATGATCGAAAATAAAACCTAAAAGAGTTTTAATGTTTAATTCTCCGCAAACATAAAATGCTTTTTGCAAACAAACTTTTCCTAAACCCTTTCCTCTAGCATTTTCTTCTAAATAAATACTTACCTCAACCGTTCCATCATAAGCTGGTCGTCCGTAAAACGAATTAAAACTCATCCAACCTGAATATATTCCATCCACTTCTATCACCCACAGAGGTCTGCGGTTTGAAGAGTGTGCATCAAACCAAGCTTGTTTGCTTTCCACTGTTACTGGTTCCAAATCAGCTGTAACTAAACGAGAGGCAATAGTAGAATTATACGTATTTACAATTTTTGGTAAATCGTTTTGGTGGGCGTGAATAAAATCTATTTTCATTAATATCTATATTTTATTTAAAACAAACTCTTAAAAATCTTTTTAAAGCTTGATTACTTACTCTTGGGCTTTCTAAAAAGCCCATATGTCCATCATGCTCTAAATATAAAATATGTTTATTTTGTATTAAGTCTGCTTGTTCTAATAATTGATTAGACGGCAATACATTATCGTGCTCGCCAATAACCATCATTACTGGAAAATGAGCTAAACCTAAAATCATATCACGATGCGGCCTATCTTTCATTCCTTCTAAAGCTGCAATAATAGATTGCTTAGATGTTTTAGCGGCTATCTTTTGTGCAAATGAAATTTCATCTTTTAAGTATTTGAAATTCTTAGTCGCAAATAAATTTTTGATGACCTCGGTTGTAAATATTTTATGGTTCGCTTTCACTACTTTAATGGAGCGAGTTCTATCTCGTTTCTTTTCATCACTATCCGCATAAGCCGAAGAGTGATATAAACATAAACCTCTTAAATTATCTGGATACATGTCAGCAAAAGCCAATCCTGCGTAACCTCCCATACTATGACCAATAATGACATATTTTTTAAGTCTTAAGCTATCCATTACAGCTTTTACTGATTTAGCCAATAGTTCCATCGTATGCACATAACCAAAACAGTCTGTATCGCCATGACCTGGTAAATCAATAGCAATAACTCTAAACGATTTTGATAAACTTTTAATGGTATTATCCCATATTTTATGAGAGCCCAAAAAACCATGAAGCAAAACAACTACCCTACCCTTTCCTGTATCAGAAAAAGTAACGGTTCCTTTTTTAAATTTTGTTGTTTTGATCATCGTTTATTTTTCAAAAAAATCAATATCGTTGCTAATGTATTGTTTGTTTTTTAATTGATCATTTAATACATACAAAAGCGTTAATTCTTCTTCTGAAACTTGAGAGAATAAGGTAGGTTCTGTTTTCCAATTTTGATATTGCACAATGCTATCAAAACCACCAGAAACTTTGTCGTTAAAAAATAATTTATCAGGGTTCCAATTCTTGCCTAATACACATTTCCAATACACTCCAGTATCTGGGAGCTTTGAAAATTCAATCGTATACGAATTTTTTAAATAAGCATGTTGTAAATAATCATTTGTCTTTTTATCAAACACAACAACTACGGCGTCATAAGAACTCGAATTATTTATTTGTAAAACGTGTGGCGTATCAAATGTTTTTATGCCTCCAAAAAATCCATTGTATGGTTTATCGCCATTGTTAAGCGCAACCACCTGTGCCATTGTATCAACAGTAGTAGCAATATTTTTTTCTAAGGCAGTTTCCACTTTAGGCTCTGAGTTAAACAAGGAAATAATTATCATTAATAACCCCACGGCAATAGGAGTTGCAAATAACACATATTTATAATCACTGTAAGGAGGTTTTATTGGCTGCGCCTGTGTTGCAATTTTGCTTTTGGCGTGATGATAATGTTGTTTATAGTATTCTCTTCTTTTTAAATCCTCTTCATCTGTATTCCATTCTTTCTGTCCTCTATTTCTTCGGTGCTTAGACTGTGAAGTAGTGCTAGTGTTTGATGTTGATGATGACGAGAAACTAATATTATTGTCGTAACGTCTTCTAGTATGAGGATTAATCAGTACGTTATAGGCTTTTAATATGTTTTCAAATAAATGCTTTGCATTAGGGTCGTTTGGATTTTTATCGGGATGATAAACTTTTGCCAAGCGTCTAAAAGCAGTCTTGATTTCAATATCTGTAGCAGTTTTTGTGAGCCCTAATATTGAATAATAATCTGCCATTAAAAAAACAAAAACAATTTATTTACTTGCGAATGAACACAAAGTAAATTTATTTCACTTTATACGTTTTAGTTAAATCGTAATAACGCATGGCGTTTAAACTTAATCCCTTTACGTTATTAGTTAATAAACGATATGAACCTTCGTACCAAAGTGGTATAATAACAGCATCATCCATTAAAACCTGTTCAGCTTTCATGAAATAAGCGAAACTGGTATCTTTAATGTTCGAGTCGCGTCCTTTTTTAAAATACAAATCAAAAGTAGGGTTTTGGTAACGAGATGTATTTGGAAAACTTGCCGCAGATGAATCCGCAGGCACATCATCTCCAACAAATAAACTTAAGAAAGACTCAGGGCTTGAAAAATCAGCTACCCAAGCATCTCTGTAAATATCACTCTTGCCATGCATTTGCAATTCATATTTTTGAATATTAGGCAACGATTCAAAATTTACATTGATGTTTAAATGTTCTTTTAATTGTTTTTGCAATTCTACAGCTACTGAACTATTTCTTGAGTTTCCGGAGTTCACTAAAATTCTCACTTCTGGGAAACCTTTTCCATTTGGATATCCGGCATCACTTAATAGTTTTTTTGCTTTTTCAATGTCTAAACTATATCCTTTAATTTTTTTAATATCATAGCCACTAAATGTATTAGGAGTAATACCATGCACAGCAGCGCCAATGGCTTGTCCTTGCAATACATTATCTACCAATTTCTCTCTATCAATAGCGTAGTTAATAGCTTGTCTAACACTCGCATTATCAAAAGGTTTTTGTTTAGTGTTAAATACATAAAACTGACTTAACATTTCAGGCTCTCTGTGTAATAATGATTTTGGAGGATGACTCACAAACTCCTTAATATTTTTCTCTACCACATCTTTAACTCTTAAAGAAGGTAAAGTATTAATTAAATCTATTTTTCCATTTTCAAAAGAAGATAAGCCGTCTTCGATTGAAGGCATAATTTGAACAATTACAGTGTCTAAATAAGGAAGTACAAAACCAAGACTATCTTTTCTGAAATAATTTGGATTTTTAACTAAAACTAATTTCTCTGGAGTTGATGAAATATCATACATGAAAGGCCCTGCGCCAGTTTTCAAATCTTTCCCATAAGCCTTAAATGCTGTTTCGTTAATAATCGCCGCTGAAGGATTTGCTAACAATTTCATGAAGCTTAAACTAGGGTTTACCAACTCTAGTGCAATAGTGTAATCATCAATAATTTTGACACCAGAAATGGACTTACTTTTTTTATCAAAAAAATCATTTACACCAACTAATCTGTCTTTTAAAATTGTAGAAAATTGGTAGTTATCGTCTGTTTTTGTAGCTAAAAGTTCTAGCGTGAATTTTACATCTTTAGCTGTGATTTCAGGTCCTTTACCATCACTATAACATTTATTATCTTGAAAATGCGCTCCTTTTACCAAATGAAAAGTAATTGTCTTCCCGTCTTTTGATATTTCCCATTTTTCTGCCAAACCTGGAATAACCTCTAGTGTTTTAGCATCCAATCTCAATAAAGATTCGTGAATTTGCCCAACAACCAATGCTTCTACCTGATTTGTGGTTGAAACTGGATAAATACTAGCAATGGGGAAGTTTTCCGCCATAACAAATGTACCTCCACTTTTATCAGAAAGTTTCCCGTTACCGTTATCTTTACAGCTAAACAGTACTAAAGAGGACGCTAGCAGTAAAATAGAAATGTTAAAATTCATAATTACCTAAAAAATTAAAAACTGCCTAAATATAACAAATAATCGACTATTTTTGAAATTTTACTGACTATTTACATTTTTTCAATAAAAAAGTGATTTTTATTTTGTTTTTCTCAAATATCGTTTTAATATTGCAAGACTTTTCGCAGACGTGCTAAAACAAACAGACTATGAAACAAATTTATTCGATATTAATACTTACTTTAATTCTTTCTAACAAAGGATTTGCACAGGGCGGTGTTATTATTTTAGAAGGCAACTATCAAGGTAAAAACCTATATGTACAAAACCCATTTGGTAGTGGGGGCGTTGGTTTTTGCGTAACCGAAGTTTTAGTTAATGGAAACATTACTACTGATGAAACAAACTCAAGTGCTTTTGAGATTGATTTCAAACCACACAAATTAGCTATTGGAGAAAAAGTTGAAATAAAAATTAAACATAAGGACGATTGTAAGCCTAAAGTTTTAAATCCTGAGGTTTTAAAACCTAAGAGTACTTTTGAAGTTATATCAATGACGATTGATAAAGATGGTACTGTTAAATGGTCTACAAAATCTGAAACTGGAAAATTAGCCTATGCAGTTGAACAATTCCGTTGGAACAAATGGGTAAAGGTAGGTGAAGCTGATGGTGTTGGTACACCAAATACAAATAATTACACATTTAAAGTTGCCCCTCACTCTGGTAAAAATC
This sequence comes from Bacteroidetes bacterium UBA5697, assembly GCA_002420145.1. GTDB lineage: Bacteria > Bacteroidota > Bacteroidia > B-17B0 > Aurantibacillaceae > UBA4416. The sequence continues at coordinate 254,072 of DIHL01000023.1, read as the reverse complement.
AAGTAAGAGTTCGTCAAACAGATTATAGCGGACAACCAAGATTATCTAAACCAGTTGATTTTACATCTGATGTTCCTGAAGTAACATTTGCACCAGTAAAGGCATCTAAAGATATTAACTTCGTAGCTAATGATAAACCAATTGAAACCATGTATGAAATATATGATCAGTATGGTAATGTGGTAAAAAGAGGATTTGGTTCTACTGTTGATGTGTCGAACTTAGCTAAAGGAGGTTACTTCTTAAACTACGATAACAAAATGGGAGAATTTATTAAAAAATAATCTCTAAAGATAAAAAAACTTAAAACGCCTCGAAAATTATTCGAGGCGTTTTTATTTACACTAATTTCCTTTACATTTGCTATATGTACACAATTAAAGTAAACAACTCAAAAGAGTTTAAAACAGAGCTAAATAAGCCAAATAATAATACCATTTCTGGTACCTTAAACGGACAAGAATTTTTGGCTGATATTATTAAAGTAAGAGAAGGAGTTTATCATTTATTAAAGGATAATGTTTCATATAATTTAGAGATTGTGAAGCAAGTTCCTGAAGAGAAAAAAATGGTAGTTAAAATCAACAACACCTCTTATACCCTCGACATTAAAGACAAATACGATGACTTACTGCACAGCTTAGGACTTGATAATTTAGCTACTAAAAAAGTAAATGATATTAAGGCGCCAATGCCTGGAATGGTATTAAATATATTAGTTACTGAAGGACAAGAAGTGAAAAAAGGCGATGCTTTAATTGTTTTGGAAGCCATGAAAATGGAAAACATTTTAAAGTCTCCTACAGATGGTGTGATTAAAAAAATTGCCATTAACAAAGGCGTTGCTGTAGAAAAAAATCAATTACTAATACAATTTTAAAATGAGCGATAGAAGAGCGTTTTTTAAGAAAATGGGGCTATTAGGGCTTTCTGGAATTGCTACTAAATTAGTAAGTAACGAACAACTAAACGCCCTAGAAAGCTTAGGAAAAGAAGCTGTTCAAACTAATCCTTTTACTTTACCTGCATTACCTTATTCCTATAATGCATTAGAGCCTTTTATTGATGAACAAACGATGACAATTCATCATACAAAGCATCATCAAGCTTACGTAAATAAATTAAACGAAACTCCATCTACCAATATCGATTTTCAGGTAGATGATATGACTAAATGCAAAAATATTGACCAGTACTCCTCTTCTGTTATTAGAAATAATTTAGGCGGACATGTCAATCATACTTTGTTTTGGACCTTATTAAAACCTAATAAAGAAACTAAAGCAAATTTACCTTCTGGAAAACTAGCCGAAGCGATTAATAAAGAATTTAAATCCTTTGATGAGTTTAAAAAACTATTCTCTGAAAAGGCCCTAAAACACTTTGGTAGTGGCTGGTGCTGGTTGATAGAACAAAATGGAAAGCTAATGATTACAACTACCCCAAACCAAGATAATCCATTAATGAAAGTGGCTGAACAACAAGGCAAAATTGTAATGGCTTTGGATGTTTGGGAACATGCTTACTATTTGAAGTATCAAAACAAACGCGCTGATTATATTGCTAATTGGTGGAATGTAGCCAATTGGCAGAAGGCCGAAGAACTATATATTTCTAAATAAATTAACGAAACCCGATTATTTTAATCGGGTTTTTTGTTTCTATTCCTCATCAATTTTAGGTAAATTAGCACCTCAAATTTTTTACTATGTTACGTACACACACTTGCGGCGAATTACGCTTATCAGACATTAATAAACAAGTTACTTTAAGTGGCTGGGTTCAAAAATCTCGTGATTTAGGTGGGATGACTTTTATTGATTTAAGAGATCGCTACGGTATCACTCAATTAGCCTTTAACGAAGATGTGGATAAAGAGATGAATGCTCAAGCTCGCAGTGTAAGTCGTGAATTTGTGATTCAGGTATCAGGCACTGTGATTGAACGTGAAAGCAAAAACAAAAATAATCCAACTGGTGAAATTGAAATTTTAGTTAAGGAATTTAAAATTTTAAACGAATCAGTTACTCCTCCATTTACCATTGAAGATAATACAGATGGTGGCGATGAGTTACGCATGAAGTACCGTTACTTAGATTTACGTAGAAATGAAGTGCGTAAAAATTTAGAGTTACGTCACCGTATGGCTATCGAAACTCGCAACTACTTAGATAAATTAAATTTCTTAGAAGTTGAAACGCCTGTATTAATTAAATCAACGCCTGAAGGGGCACGTGACTTTGTGGTGCCTAGCCGTATGAATGCTGGACAGTTTTATGCATTACCACAATCACCTCAAACATTTAAGCAATTATTAATGGTAGGTGGATTTGATAGATATTATCAAATCGTAAAATGTTTCCGTGACGAAGATTTAAGAGCTGACAGACAACCAGAGTTCACTCAAATAGATTGTGAGATGAGTTTTGTGGAACAAAAAGACATCTTAGATACATTTGAAGGCTTAGTACGTCATTTATTTAAAGCGGTGAAAAATATTGATATGCCTTTCGTGCCTCATATGACATATGCGGATGCGATGAAATATTATGGTAACGATAAACCTGATACTCGTTTTGAAATGAAGTTTGTGGAGATGAATCAAGTTGTGGCTGGAAAAAACTTTAAGGTATTTGACGAAGCAGAATTAGTGGTTGCTATTTGTGCAAAAGGTGCCGCTGAGTATACTCGCAAACAGTTAGATGAGTTAACAGAATGGGTAAAGCGTCCACAAATTGGCGCTACTGGTTTAGTATATGCTCGTCATAATGCTGATGGAACAATTAAATCAAGTGTAGATAAATTTTATAACGAAGAAGATTTAAAAGCTTGGTCGGTGGCATGCGGTTCGCAACCAGGTGATTTAATTTTGGTATTAGCTGGTTCTGACGAAAAAACTCGCAAAGCGATGAGTGAGTTGCGTTTAGAAATGGGCGCTCGTTTAGGCTTACGTGATAAATCAAAATTCTCTGCCTTATGGGTAATTGATTTTCCATTATTAGAATGGAATGATGGAGATCCTAATTTATTAGCTTCTTTAGCAGGCCGTTGGCATGCAAAGCACCATCCGTTTACTTCTCCTAACCCAGAGGATTTTGAGTTGCTTAAAACAAACCCAGGCGCTGTAAGAGCAAATGCATACGACTTAGTTATTAATGGTGTTGAAGTTGGTGGAGGAAGTATTCGTATTCATAACAAAGAACTACAAGCTCAAATGTTTGATTTATTAGGATTTACAAAAGAGGAAGCTCAAAAGCAATTTGGATTCTTAATGAATGCTTTTGAATTTGGCGCTCCTCCTCATGGTGGTTTAGCATTTGGATTTGATAGACTGTGTTCGTTATTTGGTGGCAGTGATAGTATTAGAGATTTTATTGCTTTCCCTAAAAATAATTCGGGACGTGATGTCATGATTGACAGCCCGAGTGAAATTAGCGATGAGCAATTAAAGGAGTTAAATATTTTATCTACTGTAACTAACTAACATTTATATTATGTCACCCTGAACTTGTTTCAGGGTCTCATTTAATAAAAAATAAATAACTAGGAGATGCTGAAACAAGTTCAGCATGACAATTAATGATTATAGCTGGTTGTATAGCTTTTTTAATAATCGGATTAATCCTTGGATTAATTGGAGGCGGTGGTTCCATACTAGGAGTTCCTGTCTTAGTATATGTGATGGGTTATAGTGCTGATGAAGCTACAAGCTATTCTTTATTTATAGTTGGCGCTACTTCATTAGTGGGAGCAATTACCTATTTGAAAAAAGGAAATATTAGTGTAGAAGCAATTTTACAGTTTGCTATCGCATCACTCGTAACTGTGTTTTGCGTTCGAAAATTTATCATGCCTAATATTCCATCAGAAATTTCGTTTGTTGGTTTCGAAATTTCAAAACACATGTTAATCATGGTATTGTTTTCTTTATTGATATTAGCTTCTTCAATCAGTATGATAAAAAAGAAAACTTACAACAGAATAAACGAAGTAAAATGGGATGAGTTCGCAAAAAGCCCCTTAGGCTTGCCTTTTGTTATCTTATTAGGCATTACGGTAGGATTTATTACTGGATTTGTTGGAGCTGGTGGAGGATTTATTATTGTTCCTGTATTAATTTTCTTTTTGCGGTTAAATTTCAAAAAAGCAATCGGAACTTCTTTATGCATTATCGCTTTAAACTCCTTAATAGGATTTACTGGAAATCTTGGCCATCAAAAAATGGACTGGCTCATGTTGATGATTATATCTGCAATATGTATCGTAGGTATTTTATTAGGAAGCTTATTATCATCTAAAGTATCTTCTCAAAAATTAAAACCTGCATTTGGTTGGTTTACTTTAGTAGTGGGCATTTTTGTTTTAATTAAAGAAACCTTATTATAGTATCGTGGCAAAGTCTGGAGGAACATTTAAAAAAATAATTATTTTATTAGTACTTGGCGCAATAGCTTTTGCAGGCTATTGGGCTTATGAAAATATTTTTAAAAGTAATGTGCATTTGAATGGTAAAAAATTCACCTACATCTACATTAAAAGCAATGCTACTTTTGAAGATGTGCTTGATGAATTATATTCTGAAAACATTATTGATGATCATGAAAGCTTTGAGTGGATGGCTAAAAGCATGCATTTACAAGACCATATTAATGCAGGAAAATACAGAATAGATGCAAAGATGAGCAATCGTTCGATTGTGAAAATGATTATGAATGGGAAACAAGAAAAAGTAAAACTATTTTTCAATTCACAAATTAGAACCAAAGAGCAATTTATTGATTACGTATCTGAAAAATTAGAAATTGAAAAAAGTGAATTAGAAGACTATTGTTCTAATGAAGATATCTTAGCGGATCAATACGGTTTAAACAGCGAGAATTTTATGGCGTTGATTGTTCCAGAAACTTATGAAGTAAATTGGACCACTCACATCAATGATTTATTTAGTTTTCTAGAAAAATCATACGACAACGTTTGGACAAAAGCTAAAAAAGAAAAAGCAAAAGCATTAGGTTATTCTGTTCCTGAACTCGTAACGATTGCATCCATTGTTCAAAGCGAAAGCGGTATTAAAACGGAGCAACAAAAAATCGCAGGCGTATACATTAATCGTTTAAAACAAGATATGAGATTACAGGCCGACCCTACTGTTGTGTTTGCTAATGGTAATTTTGATGTACAACGTGTTTTATCTGCCGACAAAGAAATTGATTCGCCTTATAATACTTATCGCTACAAAGGATTGCCTCCAGGACCTATTTGTTTAGTAAATCCTTCGACTATTGATGCTGTATTAAATTTTACGAAGCATAATTATACCTATTTTTGTGCGAAAGCAGATTTTAGTGGTTATTCTAACTTCACTAATGATTATAAAGTACACATGAAAAATGCGGCTGCTTATCAAGAAGCATTGAATAAAAAAGGAATTAAACGATAATTAAAATTATGTTCAAAGAAAAACTTCATAAAAAATTATCATCGGCTTTATTAGAAAACGGTTTTGAAGAGCCTAAAGAATTACAAAAAAAATGTATTCCAAAAATTAATGGAGGTGCTGATGTAATTGCTATTGGACCAAATGGCTCAGGAAAAAGCTCAACTATCATCATGAGTGCTATTCAAAAATTAGGAATGGCTTTTGAAGATGCACCTCGCGCTTTAATTATTGTTTCCGACGAAGTAAAAGCTTTGGAAATGAAAGATCAATTTAGATTATTTTCTAAAAACACGGATTTAAGAGCAGAGGTTGCCTTTGATGGGGGGAAAATTGATGCTCAAACAGAGGCTATTTATTTTGGAACTGATATCGTTATTGGAACCGCAAAGCGTGTCTTAGAAATTTATTTCCGTAAAAATTTCAATTTAAATAAAATAAAATTATTTGTGATTGATGATGCTGAAATGATTATCAAACATGGTTTACAAGGTCAAATAGATAGATTAGCCTTGAGTTTACCTAAATGTCAGCATTTAGTGTTTACAAATGATTTAACGCCAAAAATTGAAAAGCTAATTGAAAAATTTATTGTTGCTCCTATTGTAATTGATGTGGAAGCGTAACTTCGAGAGCCTCAGCTACCGCATTGTATTACTCTTTCAGTACTTTTCTTCTAACTACTTCCTTATTGTTGTTTTGTAGCTCCACTACATAAACTCCTTTCGAGAAATCAGTAAAATCAATACTCATAGTTGATTCAGATTTAGTAGAATTGTAAATAAGTTTTCCGTAAATATCATACACACTTACTTTATAAATGGTTTGATTAGCATTATCAATAGATAGTAAAGTGGTTACAGGATTTGGATAAATGGTCTGAAATTGATTTTCGTTTTCTGATAATGATGTCACACTACAATCCAATTTATTAATATAATCCCACAATACATTATCAAAGGCTGAGGCCGCCAAATTAAAGCCGCCAGCGGTGTTACCTTGTCGCACCACTACCATTTTTGTACTTGGAACCACATAAATTTTTTGATCATTTTTTCCTAAGGCACAATACATATCACTTGGCGCATTACTCATTAATGTGCCAGGAAATACAAATTGAAATCCTGGTGACATTAAACTAGCTTTGCCATTCAACCACCACAAATAGCCATACGCTAAATTTAAGTTTTGCGATGTATTTGTCATTGCTCTGAAATAGGAAGTATCTTTCATAATGGTATCTGTGTTCCAAATACCTTTATTTAAATTTAATAAACCAAAACGTGCCATATCTCGCGCTTTACTATAATACACTTGCTGAAACCAAGTACCACTCATTCCCGTTGTGCTTTCTATCCAATTATTTGTTATCACATTATAATTCTGTCCAACTGCACTACTTACTACATCTTGCACTTTACGATAAGCGCCTGTATGATAAGCCCAACGCGTTCCTGCATCAACCAAATAAGTTAAACACACTTTAGCCGTATCTTCATTATCACAAGGTAAAGGTGGCGCATCTTCTAAGCCACTATTCATACTAATTAAATGTTTGACCGTAATTAAGTTTTCTTTAGCTAGTGGAGCGCTTGTCCAACCAGTTCCTAAATATTGCGAGACTTTATTATTAATATTAATATGTCCTTTTTGCTGTGCAACGCCTGTAATAAAACTTGCTAAACTTTTACTTGCCGAAGCCCAATACCATAAAGAGTCTTTAGTGTAAGTGCCAAAATATTTTTCTAAAACACGTTTGCCATCTTTTAATAAGATAAATGATTTGGTGTTTTTTACTTGTAAGTAATTGTATAATGAATCGATACGTGCTTGACAATAGTTTAAATTAGACGGTAAAATAGAATCCCACACAGTGCCCGTAGTTGGCGGAAAATATAAACTTTGGGATTTAGCCGAAAAACTAAAAAGTATAATCGCAAAAAAGAGAGTACTATTTTTTTTCATGTATGAAAGTTTAAACTTTGAACTTAATGAAGGTACAAAAGTTTAATGATAATGAAAAGATTTACTGTGCATTGCCTAATTTCCATGTCAGTTCGAGCGAAGTCGAGAACTAGACATATACTTTAAGAACGCTTCTCGACTTCGCTCGAAGTGACATAAATCTAAACGAAACTTAAAAATTTACCTTACATTTATACAAATGGAAAACACAACAATCACCAAATGGTTTTTAATAGTAGGAAAAATAGAAGGCTATAGCTATTTGCTATTATTGTTTATTGCTATGCCTTTAAAATATTTTTACAACACACCCGAATATGTGCGTCCAATGGGTTCCATACACGGTGTTTTGTTTGTGGCTTTTATGCTATTATTAGCACTGATGTTTTTTAAAGTGAAGCTCTCTTTTAAAAATGCTTGCTTCGCTTTTTTATTGTCTTTAGTTCCTTTTGGGACTTTCTTTTTGAAGAGGTTGGTTTAGATTTTATCGAGTAAGACCTGAAAGGTTTCCAAAACCTTTCAGGTCTGAAATAACCTTTCGGGTCTGCGAATGGTTATTTCAATCTCTCTAAAACACCTTTGCGTTTTACTATGTTTTTATAATCCCATTGTATATCATTAGCTTTCTTTAACCAACGTTTTAAATCCTTTGTATTAATTTGTTCAGCAGATGTATAAGTAATCGAAGCATCTTTAAATTTGCCGCTTTTACCAGGCGCTAGCTGTTCTTCCTCAAAAGTAACGCCGCTCCAAAATAGTAAGCGTACACCCGCTTTTAATTTATCATACCCTACAATTGGGTTCCCATCTAAAAACCAAACGGGATGCCCATGCCAAACTTTGTTTTCCGCTTTTGGTAAATGTTGGCTAATTTCTTCATGCAACACTTCACATATAGCTTTGTCTTCTGCTGCTTGTGATTTGTGATAGGCTTGGATGTCTTTGTTCATGTTGTGTGTATTTAAAACTAATATTGTGTACCTACGGCACACTAATATAAAACAAAATCTATTTTCTAACAATATTTTGTCCCGCTGGGACAAAGAAAAAATAGATTCACTTTATTAAATTATCTTTCTATAAAAGAGGCGGCAAATAAATTTGTTACTATAAAAACCAGACTCCGTAGGAGTCAAATATCAATAGAAAACAATAATACATAATTACACCTGTGCCGTAGGTACAGAATATTTTACAAAGTAATTTCTTAGTCTTCTGCCGATTGTACTTTATGATGGGTTTGAATTTCCTTTTTTATTTGAACTACAAAGAAGGGTGTGTTAGCAGTTGGCTTATTTTTCGTTCTTCATTTTTTCTTCCATCTCTTTTCTTGCCTTTTCCTCTTCAATTTTCATTTGCTTGTATTGTTCGTCTGTAACTTTATCTTTACGTTTTAAATAATCACTAGAGTGTCCTTCTAATTTTTTTGAATTATCCAGGTTGAAGAAAGAGTCGTCAATATTTATAAATTCTGCTTTAATAAAGGTATAAACTTGTCCAGGATTACCGCTGTATTCTATTCGTATTGGAAATCCGTTTAAATTGAAAGTTTTTAAAGCATCGTTAAGTTTGTTTAAATTAAAAACTTGAACGTCCGCCGTTAAGTACTTTTGAAAATCCTTTATTTCGTTTGTTACCCAAACCAATGTTTTGCCTCCTTTTTCATAGGTCTGAACGGATATTTTTGTACAGTTATAATTACCTATTTTTTCTGTTCCAATTATTTCAACTAAATATTTTTTTAACTGGTTGTCATCTATTTTAATATAGTCGTCGCCAAAATATTTATAATCGGTATTTGAATGCTTTTTTAATTTTAAACTTTTATACCAGACGACACCATCAGAGATTTTGATAAACTCATTTATTGAATTTCCATTTTTTGAATACACATTAAGAGTCTGTCTATTACTATCGAGAGGCATGTTATCCACATTATACTTAAGATGAAAACCATCCTGCGCAAAATATATTGATGTTAAAAGTCCAAATACAAGTGTAAATATTTTTTTCATATTGTCTTTCTTTAAGCTTACCGCTAACTAGCTTATAACCGCCATAAAATAACTTTTTCTAGCTCTATCAAATTTAACCAAATTCCACAAAACCTCAAATCTGGTTTTCCTCCAATTAAAGCATAAAAAATCCCTGTTTATTCCCCCATTTTTTTTATATTTAATGCGTATTATCTCTTTATTTCTATGAACAAATTACAAAACTACGCTTTAGGGCAATGGGCTGCTGGTTCCGAAAACGGGCAGGAATTATATAACGCTATTACGGGTGAGGCAATTGCCACTGTTAGTAGCAAAGGATTAGATTTTGCGGCGATGTGCAATTACGCGCGTACCGTTGGCGGGCCAAAGCTTCGCAACATGACCTTTCAACAAAGAGGTTTAATGTTAAAGGCTTTAGCATTGCACTTACAAAGTAAAAAAGAAGATTTTTATAAAATCTCTTGGGCAACAGGTGCTACTCGCGTGGATAGCTGGGTGGATATTGAAGGTGGTATCGGTAATTTATTTGCTTATGCGTCTTTACGTAAATCGTTTCCTAACGAAACCTATTGCTATGAGGGCGATGTAGCACGTTTATCAAAAAACAATACGTTTATTGGTCACCATATTTGTGTACCAAAAGAAGGTGTGGCTATTCACATTAATGCTTTTAATTTCCCTGTTTGGGGTATGTTAGAGAAAGTAGCCGTTAACTGGTTAGCTGGAGTACCTGCTATTGTTAAGCCTGCTGCCTTAACGTCTTTTTTAACGGAAGCCGTTGTGAAAGAAATTATTGCATCTAAAATTTTACCAGAAGGGGCTTTGCAATTAATTTGCGGTAGCGCAAATGGAATTTTAGAGCATGTTGAAAGTCAGGATACAGTAACCTTTACAGGTTCTGCGTCAACTGGTAAAATGTTGAAAGCGCATCCACGTTTATTGCAAGAGGCCGTTCATTTTAATATGGAAGCCGATTCGTTAAACTGCTGTGTGTTGGGAACAGATGTGACACCAGCTATGCCTGAGTTTGATATTTTTATTAAAGAAGTAGCGAGAGAAATCACCACTAAAGCAGGGCAAAAATGTACAGCCGTGCGTCGTATCATTGTTCCAGAGAATATGGTAGAAGATGTGCAAATTGCTTTAGGGAAACGTTTAGCACAAAACGTCATTGGTGATCCAAATGTGGAAGGTGTTCGCATGGGCTCATTAGCAGGGCAATCGCAATTAATTGAAGTAAAAGAAAAAGTAGAATTACTTTCTAAAACTCAAAAAATCATCATTGGTAATTTCGAGAATTTTGAAGTAAAAGGCGCTGATAAAAACAAAGGGGCGTTTATGCCTCCAATTATTTTCTTAAACGAAAAACCATTTACTAATACAGACTGTCATAATGTTGAGGCCTTTGGCCCTGTAAGTACTATTATGCCATACAAAACCATTGAAGATGCGATTCAATTAGCAAAAATGGGTAAAGGAAGTTTAGTAAGTTCTATTGTAACGGCTAGCGAAACCATTGCTCGTAAATATACAATTGGTGCGGCTTGTATGCATGGTCGTATTTTAATATTAAATGCCGACTGTGCTAAAGAAAGTACTGGTCATGGAAGTCCAATGCCAATGTTAGTGCATGGTGGTCCGGGCAGAGCAGGTGGTGGAGAAGAGATGGGTGGAAAACGTGGTGTGTTTCATTACTTACAACGCACTGCTATTCAAGGAACACCATCAATGATTACTTCTATTTTAAATAGCTACCAAGTTGGCGCCAAACAAATTATTAAAGATGTGCATCCGTTCCGTCAGTACTTCGAAGATTTAGAAGTAGGCGAAACAACCATTACACCAACACATACGGTGAGTGAAGATGATTTAGTGAACTTCGCTAACTTAACAGGAGATAAATTCTATGCGCATTTACAACCCGATGCACTAGAAGGAACAATCTTCAAACGCACAGTAGCGCACGGTTATTTCATATTATCAAAAGCAGCTGGTTTATTTGTGGACCCACCAAAAGGACCGGTATTATTAAACTATGGTATTGATGAATGTCGTTTTACACGTCCTATTTATCCAGGCATGACCATTGGCGTGAAGTTTACATGTAAAGAAAAACTAGAAAACGATAAACCTTTAACTGCAGCAAGTGGCGAAGATGTGAAAGTAGGAATCGTGAAATGGGTCGTTGATATTTACGATGCAAGTTCTCCAGAAGTATTAGAAAAATATGATGCCGTTGACCAGGCTGGACAAACCGTTGGTATTGCAACTATCTTAACGATGGTGAAATTGAAAAACCAAGATTAAGAAATAACCAGAGTAAATACAAATGAAAAAAAATAATTTAATTATCTTATTTATTCTGAGTATTTGCTCTTTAGGTTTTTCGCAAGATGGCATTATTGATTCATTAAAGTTACTTTCTAAAAATGCAAAAAATGATTCATTAAAGGCTATCTATGATTGCAAAATAGGAAAAGAGTTTTGGTACATAAATACGGATTCATCTAACTATTATACAAAAAAGGCGCAACAGATTGCTATTAAAAAAAACATGAAGGGTATTTTGCCCTATTGTTATAATAACTATGGCGTTTTAGAATACTTAAAAGGAAATTATTCTGGCGCTTTAAAACATTATTTTGAAGGTTTAAAATTTGTTGGTTCCAATTTAGTAATGAAAGGCATTTTACTAAACAATATTGGCATGAATTATACTGATTTGCGCGACTATAAGAAAGCGCAAGAGTATTACGAAAAAACGATAGCCATCAAAAAAGAAATGGGTGATTCTGCCAGATTGGCAACCACCTATAATAATATTGGTGTTATTTTTAATTCGTTGCGGAAACCAGAAATTGCAAAACTATATTTTGATACAACACTTTTTTTAGCTCAAAAATTTCCAGACTATTATACCGAAGCAGACGCTTATGGAAATATTGCAAATTATCATTATAAAAAAGCAAATTATAAAGAGGCAGAAAAATATTGCAGAAAAGCCTATGATCTTAAAAAAAAGTTACAAGATTCTTATGGTTGTGCAACATCATCAAGCGATTTATCTGCCATTTTAATTGCCTCTAATCAATTAAATCTTGCCGAAAAATCATTAATTGAAGGGGAGAAAATAGCTTTAGAAAATAACTATTACGAAGCCTTATTGCCAATCTATCAAAACTATAGTAAGATTTATGAAAAGAAAGGGGATTTCAAAAAAGCTCTGTTTTATACCAATAAAAGTATTAATATAAAAGATACACTACTAGAGGACGGGAAACTAAGGGAGGCTGCTGTAAAAGAGAAAGAATATTCATTTGAAGTAATTCAAATGAAGGATAGCTTGCAAAATGAATTTCAAAAAAATGAAACAAAACTTGCGCACGATAAACAGCTATATAAACAAAAGTTGGTTAGTTATGTGGTTATTATTGCTTTAATTGGTGTATTGTTAATTGCTGTATTCATCTTCAGAGCATATAACGAAAAAAAGAAATCTCATCTTATTATTTCGGAACAAAAAAGAGAGGTGGAGTCACAAAAACATATTATCGAAGAACATCAAAAAGAAACAATAGATAGTATAAATTACGCTAAACGAATTCAGTACGCATTATTAGCCAATAACGATTTGTTGAAAGAGAATTTAAATGAATATTTTATCTTATTTAAACCTAAAGATATAGTTAGTGGAGATTTTTATTGGGCTACTAAACACGAAAATAAATTTTACTTAGCGGTATGTGATAGCACAGGGCATGGAGTCCCTGGAGCTTTTATGAGTTTACTAAACATGGGATTTTTAAGTGAAGCGATTAAAGAAAAAAATATCATTAAACCAAACGAAGTATTAAATTATGTGAGGAAGCGATTAATTGAAAGCATTGGAAATGATGGGCAACAAGATGGAATGGATTGTATATTAATTTGTATAGACAATAAAACAGAGTCAAAAACAATAACCTACGCTGCAGCTAATAATGCACCTATATTAATTTCAAGAAACAATTTGGCGAGTGATCTTGTCGAACTCCCAAAAAATAAAATGCCAGTTGGTAAAGGAGAAAAAACTGAATCCTTTGCTTTACATCAAGTAAATGCCTCTAAGGGAGATGTGTTATATTTATATACAGATGGCTATGCCGATCAATTTGGCGGGCCAAAGGGTAAAAAATTCAAATACAAACAATTGAATGATTTGCTTTTAAATAGTTGTCATGAAGACTTTAATAAACAAAAAGAAATTTTACTTTCCATATTTACCAATTGGAAAGGTAATTTGGAGCAGGTGGATGATATGTTAGTAATTGGAATTAAAGTTTAAATTAATGAATACATTTTTACATAAATTTTTTACAATATTATTTTTGTTTTTTATTGTTCCAACTAAGGCGGACAATCAAGCAGATTCATTGTATAAGTTGTTGTCAAATAAAATTCACGACACAACAAGAATAAATATATACAATGAATTATGCTGGCCAGTGTATTCATTCTCAAACACTGATTCCTCTATTAAATATGGCGAAAAAGCTATTTCACTAAGTAAAAAAATACAAGATACATTAAGATTAATAATAGCTTATAGGAGATTAGGAATTGCATATATCAATAGTGCCGATTATAAAAAGGCTTTAGATTATCAACAAAAAAGTTACGATTTAGCAAAGCAAATACATTCTAAAAAAGCAATGGCAAGTGCTTTAAATAATTTGAGCGTTATTTACTTAAACTTTTCTGAATTTAAAAAAGCTATTGGATATAGTATCCAATCACAAAAAATTCAAGAAGAGTTAAAAGACTCAACTAGTTTATTTAATGCATACTACAATACTGGATTACTGTTTAAAAACATTGAGGATGTTAAAAGCGCAAAAATATTTTACAATAAAGCCTATGAAATTGCAAAACTACAAAATCAAAAAAACAATCAAGCTTTTGCACTTACGGGATTAGCAAATCTTTACAAAAAAGAAGGGAAATTTGAAACTGCACTTGATTATTATTTTAAAGCAGAGGCTTGGTTTAAATCAGAAAATCACCTTCTAGGACTATCTGAAGTTTATATAAATTTAGGTAGTTTGTATATGGAATGGGATGTAACGGACACCAGAAATACAGCAAAGGCCTTAAGCTATTATAATAAAGCATTAGTAATTAATAAAGAATATAATAATCGACTAACTCAAGCTAATATCATGGGAAATATTGCCATGTTATATAGCAAAACTAATAAAACAGATAGTACCATTCATTATGCAAAAAAAGCAATTGATTTAGCACAAGAAATTGGAGATAATGCTGAAATTGTTTTTTCATCTAGGCTTTTATCTGATGCTTATTTTAAAAAAGGAAATTATCCATTATCTATTAAGTTTTTAAATCTTCATATTACTATGAAAGATAGCGTGTATGATTATCAAAAACAAAAAGATATTCAGCAAGAACAAATGAAGTATGAGTTTGAGAAAAAAACAATCTCTGATAGTTTAAGAGTAGTTGAAGAAAAAAAAGTAACTCATGAAAAATTAAAACAAGAACAAATAATAAGATACGGCCTTTTCTTTTTTATTTTATTATTGATTGTGTTTAGTATTATTATGTACAATAGGTTTAAAATTATTAAAAGTCAAAAACATATTATTGAAATCCAAAAAGAAAAAGTTGACGAGAAACAAAAAGAGATATTAGATTCTATTATTTATGCGAAAAGGATTCAATCAACCATTTTAAATAATCAAATTATAATGAAAGATGTTTTTCCGGAAAACTTCATTTATTTTAAACCAAAAGACATAGTAAGTGGTGATTTTTATTGGGCACATCAAAAATCAAATTATTTTTATTTAGCAGTGTGCGATAGCACTGGTCATGGAGTTCCAGGTGCCTTTATGAGTTTACTAAACATCGGATTTTTAAATGAAGCCATTAATGATAATGGAATAGAAAAACCTAACGAAATTTTTAATTATGTGAGAACTCGTTTAATTCAAAGTGTAAGCCAAGAAGAACAAAAAGACGGTTTCGATGGGATACTAATTTGTATTAATGTTATTACAAAAGAAATTACATATTCAGCATCAAACAACAAACCTATTTTAATTTCCAATAATCAAATTATTGAACAAAAAGTAGACAAAATGCCTGTAGGTAAAGGGGAGCGGCAAGATTCTTTTAATATGTATCATTTAAATGCCAGCTCTGGAGATTTATTATATCTTTATACAGATGGCTATGCTGACCAATTTGGTGGACCAAAGGGTAAAAAATTTAAATACCGTCCTTTAAATGAATTATTATTAACTAATTCCTCGCGCCCATTATCCGAACAGTTAAATATACTTTCCAATGAATTTGCTTCATGGAAAGGTGATTTAGAACAAGTAGATGATGTGTGCGTCATTGGAATTAAAATTTAATATTTGAAATCAATAAAGAAATATATTTACTTATTAGCCTTAATTTTACAAGTATGTACGATTAGCGCTCAAACAGATTACTATATCGATTCGTTAATCGTGGTTGTTAGTAATGCTAAAGAAGATACGAATAAATTAGTATCTCTTAGCATAATTGCTGAAAATGCATCTGATGAAATTTGGCCTATTTACAATAATGAAATGGGTAAGCTTGCCGCAAAACTTCAAAACTCTTCAAATGTAAAAACTAAAATTTGTGCTAAAAGGCATTTAGCAGCATCACTCAATAACAAGGGTTTCTTTTTTACAGAACGTGGCATATCCTACAAGGCCATTTTATACTTTAATAAAGCATTAAAAATTCAACAAGAAATTAGAGATTTAGAAGGCGAAGCTTATTCATTAAGCAACTTAGGTGCTGTTTATGATAGTAAAGGAGAGATTGATAAAGCATTGGAATATTATTTTGCAGCAGTAAAAATCAGAGAAAATTTAAATTCTAAACTAAGTCTTGCGCAATCATATAACAATATTGCTGTTTTATATAACAATCAAAATGATTTAGTAAATGCTTTAAAATATCACTTTCATAGTTTACGAATCCGTGAACAGATTAATAATCCTAGCAGCATTGCAATGGCATACAATAATATTGGCACAACCTACACAAACTTGGTTGAAAATAATTTTAAAGGAAAAAAGCCTATCCCTGATTCTTTAATAAAAAAACCTTACGAATACTTTAATAAAAGTTATTTAGCTTATAAAAAAGATAATAACGAACATGGCATGGCTCACTCCATGTTTAATTTAGCTGATTTATATATTCTTCAAGCAGATTGTTATCATAAAAAAAACACGAAAGAGTATGATACATTAGTGAATAGAGCTGAAGGTCTATTTTTAAGATGTCATGACATTTATTCGAAAACAAACGAAAAGGAATGGTTAGCGAATACATTAAATGGTTTAACTAATGTGTATTGGCGACAAAATAAAAATCAAAAAGCACAAATACTGGGAGAAAAAGCAATCGCTATCTCTCAAGAATTAGGATACCCAGGAACTATTCAAAAATCTGCAGATATTTTAAGGCGTGTGTACCAAAGTAATCATTCTTATGAAAAAGCATTACAAATGTCAGACATATATCATTCGATGAGAGATAGTGTTGTGAATGAAAATAACCAAAAAGAAACGCTCTCAAAATACTTCATGTATCAAAGCGAAAAACAGGAAGTGATAACCAAAGCTCATCAAGAGAAAATGCAATTAGAGTTTCAGTCAAAAACCAAACAACAATCTATTATCATATATTTCGGCATTTCTGGTTTAGTTCTTTTGTCTGTATTTGGAGTATTTATGTATAATCGATATAAATTAACTCGAAAACAAAACGAAATCATTCAACAACAAAAATCAATTGTTGAAGAAAGCAGAAAAGAAATCGTAGACTCAATAAATTATGCTAAAAAAATTCAATATGCTTTATTAGCAAATAAAGAACTTCTTGATAAAAATTTAAAATCATATTTTGTATTATTTAATCCCAAGGATATTGTAAGTGGTGATTTTTATTGGGCCACCGAACATGAAAACAATTTTTACTTAGCCGTATGCGACAGCACTGGACATGGTGTTCCTGGTGCATTTATGAGTTTATTAAGTATTGGTTTTTTGAGTGAAGCCATTAAAGAAAAAAATATTAAAGAACCAAACAAGGTATTTAATTATGTTCGTAAACGACTCATTGAAAGCATTACCAATGAAAGTCAAAAAGATGGTTTTGATGGTATCTTATTAAGATTTGACAGAGCAGCTAATGAAATAAGTTATGCCGCATCAAATAATAAGCCTGTTATCATCTCTAATCATCAAATGCAAAGTTTAAGCTGCGATAAAATGCCCGTAGGAAAAGGAGAGCGTAATGAAGAGTTTTCATTAAACACTATCCCTGTTTCTAAAGGAGACATTATTTACATATACACTGATGGATATGCCGACCAATTTGGAGGAGAAAAAGGAAAGAAGTTTAAATACAAACCTTTAAATGAATTATTATTATCTATTCATGAAAAAGAACTACATACACAAAAAGAAATATTAAATGCAACTTTTAAAAATTGGAAAAACAACTTAGAGCAAGTTGATGATGTTTGTATAATGGGAATTAAATTATAATAGTTTCATCATGAAAAAAATATTAAATATTGGTGTTTCAATCTCAAACCTAGAGAGTTTGAATAGAAAGATAAGGGTTAGTAATCTTATTTCTTTTATCACAATTATTGTATTAGTAGGCTATATTCCATCAGCAATCGTATTTAAAATGACTGGCATTATCGTCTTAAACACGATTTTTCTTACCTCATCTCTTTTAGGATTTTATCTACATTCTAAACAAAAATACAACGCCGCATTTTATATTACATGTGGTTACGCTCTCATTTACTTTATTTTCGGAACCTTGTTATATGGTTTAGCTTCTAATCTTCAATTTTTCATGTTAATTATTTGTTTAATTGCTATTGCATTATTTGAGAGCATAATAGCCTTAAGAATATTTGTTGCTATTTCTGTCTTTTCATTTTTTGCAATGATAATTGGATTAAAGGATAAACCAGGTTTAATTGAACTAACAGAAGAAATGAAAAATGCGGAAGACATCATAAGTATTGTCAACTTATTTATTCTATTTGTAACTACTATTTTATTTTTCATTTTTTTCAGAAGAGAGAATCTCATTTTTCAGAAAGCAATTCTAAAACAAAAGGATATTATTGAAGAAAAACAAAAAGAAATTTTAGATAGTATAAATTACGCTAAGCGTATTCAATTTTCTTTGTTGGCCAGCGAAAATTTATTAAATCAAAATCTACAAGAGCATTTTGTATTATTCAAACCTAAAGATGTTGTAAGTGGCGATTTTTATTGGGGCACTCCTACTAACGAAGGTTTTGTGTATATTACTTCAGATTCTACAGGCCATGGGGTTCCAGGTGCATTTATGAGTTTGTTAAATATCAGTAAATTAAGTCAGGCTATCAACGAAAATAAAATTACGCGACCCGATTTGATTTTAAATAACATACGCACTGAAATTATAAAAGCATTAAATTCAGAAGGTTCGGAAGAAAGTAAAGATGGAATGGACGCCGTTTTATGTAAACTAGATTTGAAGAACATGAAATTGCAATATGCGGCCGCTAACAACTCGTTTTATATCATACGTAAAAATGAACTATTAATTTGCAATGCCGATAAAATGCCTGTAGGAAAAGGCCATGATGATAGTATTCCATTTACTTTCAATGAAATTGCTTTAGAAAAAGGAGACGTTATCTATACATTTACCGATGGCTACGCCGACCAGTTTGGTGGACCAAAAGGCAAGAAATTTAAATACAAACAATTAGAAGATGTTATAATGTCAATTAGTGGTTTACCAATGAAAGACCAATCTGTTTTGTTACATCAAAAGTTTGAAGCCTGGAAAGGTCAATTAGATCAAGTGGACGATGTTTTAATTATTGGAGTGAGAGTTTAGCCAGTATTTTCTTCTGTTTATACACAAAAACACTATAAAAATTACGATAAAAGAGGTATCTTCGCGGTCGTGTTTTATCAATTGTACATATTGTTTCTTTCATTTAATATAACGGATGCTATAGATATTCTATTAGTAGCTATTATGCTTTACCAATTATACAAAATGGTGAAAGGTACAGCTGCTGTTAATGTATTTATTGGATTGGCTTTAATTTATATTGTTTGGATTATAGTTCGCGCTTTTGAATTAAAACTATTAGGGTCTATTTTAGGAAAATTTATTAATGTTGGTGTTATTGCAGTAATGGTAGTCTTTCAACAAGAAATAAGAAAATTTCTATTGTATATTGGCTCCAATGAATTCATTAAAAACAAAAACTGGAAATCTATTTTCTCATTTTCTAATGTTTCAGTAGCCTCTTCTCGATATGTGTTAGATGCGGATGCTATAATTAATGCTTGTTTCAGTATGAGTGAATCTAAAACAGGAGCTTTAATTATTATTTCTCGAAAATCAGATTTAAAATTTTACGTTAATACTGGGGAAATGGTTGATTCTGCATTAACAGATAAAATGCTAGAAAATATATTTTACAAAAACAGTCCTATGCATGATGGAGCTGTGATAATAAAAGATAATAGAATTATTGCGGCTCGTTGTGTTTTACCAGTTACTGAAAATGAAAATTTCCCTTCACATTTTGGAATGCGACACAGAGCAGCCGTTGGGTTAACCGAAACAACAGATGCTTTAGCAATTACTGTTTCTGAACAAACTGGCAATGTGTCTTTAACAGTTAATGGCGAAATAAACTCCAATTTAAATAGAGATAAACTTCGTTATTTAATAGAAAAAAACTTAAAAAACTAATCATAAAAATCTCTCAGCGCCATTTGTAATAAATCTTTGCGCTCTTTGCGGTTAAAAAAGCAAAAACAACAATGAATCTTCTTTCAGTAAATCAATTAAGTAAAAGTTTTGGTGACAAAAAATTATTTCAAAATATTAATTTTGGTATTAACTATGGCGATAAAGTAGCTCTTATCGCAAAAAATGGCTCTGGTAAATCTACCTTATTTAAAATCTTACAAGGCATCGAAATTCCTGATAGTGGAGAAATTGCTTTTCGTAAAGAATTACGTATTTCGTTTTTAAGTCAGGAACCAAACTTAAATGATAATCATACTATCGAAGAAGCAATTTATGCAGGTGATAGTGAAATGGTGAAAACAGCCATTGATTACACTCATTTAGTTGAAAGTCATTATGCCAACCCAACCGAGAAAACAGAAAACCAATTAGATATCTTAACTAATAAGATGAATGATTTGGAGGCTTGGAATGTTGAAACACAAATCATGTTGGTGTGCGCTAATTTGGGATTAAATGATTTGAAACAAAAAGTAAATACATTAAGCGGAGGGCAAAAAAAACGATTAGCCTTAGCGCAAGTTATTTTAAATGAACCTGATTTATTAATCATGGATGAGCCTACCAATCACTTGGATGTAACCGTGATTGAATGGCTAGAAGAATATTTACGTAGTTACAAAAAAAGTATTTTACTAGTAACACATGATCGATATTTTTTAGATGAAGTGTGCGATCGTATTATTGAAATTGATGATCATCAGTTATTTGAATACAAAGGTAAGTTTGATTATTATATGGAGAAGAAAGCAGAACGTATGATGATGCAAGCTTCCGAATTAGAAAAAGCAAAAAACTTATACCGAAGAGAATTAGAATGGGTCCGTAAGCAACCACGCGCACGTACTGTTAAATCTAAATCTCGTGTGGATGCTTTTGTAGATGTAGAAGCAAAAGCTCGTAAAAAGAGTGTGGATAAGAAAATTGAACTAAGTGTAAAGGTTGAACGTATTGGTAGTAAAATTATTGAAGTACATAATTTAAAGAAAGCCTTTGGCGATAAAAAAATATTAGAGCCTTTTACTTACACATTTATCAAAGGCGAAAAAATTGGTATTGTTGGTCCTAATGGAATTGGCAAGAGTACCTTCATTAATATGCTTCAAGGTATTGAGCCACCAGATAGTGGTAAGGTAACAGTTGGAGATACAATTGTATTTGGATATTATTCTCAAAAAGGAATTCAAGTAGCAGATGATAAACGTGTGATTGAAGTGGTAAAAGACATTGCTGAATTTATTCCTTTAGCTAACGGAACATCATTAAGTGCTTCAGCTCTTTTAACGCGTTTTAATTTTGCTCCTGAAGTACAATACGGACATGTGAGTAAATTAAGTGGAGGGGAAAAACGCCGCTTGTATTTACTAACTGTATTAGTTCGTAATCCTAACTTCTTAATATTAGATGAGCCTACAAATGATTTAGATATTATTACCTTACAAACCTTAGAGCAATTTTTATTAGATTTTCAAGGCTGTGTATTAATTGTATCCCATGATCGTTATTTCTTAGACAGATTAGTGGACCACGTATTTGCGTTTGAAGGAAATGGCATTGTGAAAGATTTTCCTGGAAACTACAGTGAATACCGTCAGTGGAAATACGATTCTGAAGCAGAAGCTGAGGATTTAGCAAAAGAACAAAAACAGATAGATTTAAAAGAAACTGCATCCATTCAAGAACCTGTTAAACAAGTTGAAGCAGTTACAACTGCAACAGTCATTGAAAAAAAGAAATTATCATACAAAGAACAAAAAGAACTTGAATCATTAGATATTGAATTACCACAATTAGAAGCTAAAAAATTAGAAATAGAAAATTTACTTGCAAGTGGAATCTCCGACGTAAAAGAAATTGAAAAACTATCAAAACAATTTACTTTTATTTCCTCTCAAATTGACGAAAAAACAATGCGTTGGTTAGAGTTACAAGAATAATAAAAATAAAAAAGGCGCTAGAAATAGCGCCTTTTTTATTTACTCTTTAACAAATTTATAGGTTGATTTTTTATCGTTTGCAATAAATGTAATTTCATAAACTCCAGGTGCAACATCCGATATTGAAATCGATTCTGCTCCAGTTAAATTTAATGAACCACTTTTTACTACTTGTCCTAACATCGAATAAATACTGTATTGGACAGTAGTAGATTCTTTCATTTGACTAGAAATATAAATCATATCCTTAACAGGATTTGGACTAAGCTGCATAGCATTTATAAAAGAGGCATCTTCAATGTCTGTTAAAACAACATTGGTTATTCCTGAAGTATTTAAACAACCGTACTGAGAACTCACAACAACTTTGTAATCTCCATCTTGAGTAACTGTATATGATTGAGATGTAGCTCCAGGAATTATTGTATTATTAAAATACCATTGATTATTAGAAGCTGAGCTCGACATTAATACATTACCTGATTGAGTTACTGTTGGAGTTGGAGGAGTACTTCCTACAGAAATAGTAGCGGTTGCTACTGAAGTGCAGGCACCGCTAAATCCTGTAACAGTGTATACTGTAGTTGAAGTAGGAGATACAATTAATACGGCATTAGTAGAGCCCGTAGACCAAGAGTAAGTAGAAGCGCCACTAGCTGCTAAAGCCTTAGACTGAACTTGACACACTGTATAAGATGGAACAGTAATCGTTGGTGGAGTGGTAACATTAATCGTACTTGTGAATACTGAACTAGAACCATTAACATTAGTTGAGACTAAAGACACTGTATATACTCCAGCCGCTGTATAAGTTACAGAAGGGTTTTTAACTGTTGATGTAGAAGGCGACGCCCCTGTTAATGTCCAGCTCCAAGCAGTTGGCATGCTAGATGATTGATCTGTAAATACAAAAGGGGTGTTAACACATGCCGAAGAAAATGACGTAGAGAAATTTGCCATAGGAACTGAGTTTGGATTAGAATACAAATCTGATTCCCAAACACCTCTGCCATAAGTAGCAGCTCTTAATTTGTTTGTAGGATAAAAAATCTCAAAATCATTCACAATTACATTTGGAAGTCCTGTCATAAAAGGCATCCATGATGTCATACTGCCATCTCTATAATATATCCCAACATCTGTTCCTACATACACCGCATCGTTGGAATTATTAGAATATATAATACAGTTTACAGGTAAATTTGGTAAACCTGTTGACATATTAGTCCAAGATGAGCCGCCATCGGTTGTAACAAACACTTTATTAGCTGCTGAATATCCTGAAAACGTTATAAATACATTATTCGCATCTGTATTGTCAACTGCAATTCTGGTAATTTGTGCAGACCCTATAGGTAAGCCTGACGTAATGGTTGTCCAACTGGTTCCCCCATTTACTGTTTTATAAACACTTCCACTTGTAGCAGCATATAATACTAAAGAATTTGATGGCGCCGCTGCTAAATATAAAATATTTCCACTAGACGATAAAGTTCCCATTTGTGTCCAAGAAGTTCCTTTATTAGTTGATTTAAAGACTTGCTGATATCCACAATAGTATGTATTAGCAACATGTGGTGATTGAATAATAGGCGCTACCCAAGCTGCAGTACCTGTTAATCCAGAAGTGATACTTGTCCAACTATTTCCAGCATTATTTGAAATATTAAAATCGCCATTAACATAACTTTCAACTAATGTGTTATTATTGCTCCAATCAACAAAACAATCTGCTCCATCTCCGCCATACACTTCAGTCCAAGTTGAACCATTTAATAAATTACTGCCATTATCTTGATGCCCAGTTAATAGATAATTTGCAGTTGTTGTTGATTGTCCCATACGATATATTTGAGCAATATTCATTTGACCGTTTATAGTTGTCCAACTAGAACCTCCATTCGTTGTTTTTGTAACTCCACCGTCATGTCCTAAATAACAAATTGTTCCAGTGACATACTCCACAGCGTGTAAATCAGCGTGAACATAAGGCTTTCCGCCGCCTCCATACCAATGCGAATTTAAAGTCCATGTAGAACCTCCATTTGTAGACTTCCATGTATTTACTCCGCCACAAATAATTTCGTTTTTATTAGTAGGAGAGACGCCACACGCAATATCATACCAGCCTTGTCCGCCAGTATCAGAACCGTTTGTATCCCATCCAAAAATATTTGGAGTATTAGACATTAAAGTAAATGTTACACCTCCGTCTACTGAACGATATACGCCACCAAACGAATTATCAGATGCACTTCTTAAAATATAAATATAATTAGGGTCTGCTGGTGTAACCGAAACTACTTGACGAACTCCTGCTGTTGGAAGACCAGACGTTACTTGAACAAATGAAGCAGCTGTGTTTCCTCCAGTTGTAGATTTGAAAAATGTAGAAGCTGTTACTGCATAAACTGTACTTGTATCATTTGGACGAAACTCCATGTCTTTAAAATTTCCTGCTCTAACAAGCGCCCAGTTTGTTCCAGCATTATTCGTTCTATAAATACCTAAAGACGTAGCTGCAAATAAAATATTAGGATTTAAAGGATTGATTAATAATCTACCAATTCTTCTGGTACTAGACACAGAATATGTTAAGCCTGTTGTATTCCAGGTTAACCCTCCGTCTACAGATTTTAAAACGCCTGTTGCATAAGTATCTCCGGCATCAATGTCGCCTGTAGCTAAATACATAATATCTGTATTTATAGGATTAATAGCTAAATCCGAACATCCTAAAACTTCTAAATTATTCGTGTTTGTTGTCCATGTCGCTCCAGCGTCTGAAGATGTCCACATTCCACCAGCACCAGTTCCAATAAATATAGTATTGATGTCTCCCGGTAAAAATCTAATAAAGGTCACTCTCCCTGCATCTCCACCAATTGGAGAACCAAAAGGTCCCATTGGTATCCAGTTACCAGAAGTGCTAGTAACATTTGTTGAATTTATTTTTTGTGCTGCCATTGGATTTTGTGCTAAATAATTTTGAAATTCTTCATATGCTTTAGCTCTTGATCCTAACTTTAAATCTCCTGATGGATATACTCTTGGCTCTGTAAACCACTCCCATCTTTTAAATGCCTTATAACCCTTACCTCTTTCGTAGGTTTTATTTTGCCAATAGGCATTAAATTCTTGTTGAATCGAATAAAAATTCTGAGTTGTATCCTGCATTTTATCCACCCATGCTTGTGCATAGGTATCAATGCTGCTAGATAATAATAGAATGATAGATGCTATTTTAAAAGTTGCTTTCATTTTTAAATATTAATCGTAAGTATAGTTTTACTAAACTAAACTATTAAATTAAAAAAAGCAACCAAAATCACCTCAAAATGCCTATGATATTGCACTCTTAGAGGGAAATATTTTGTAGAAAAACTGGATTTAAATTTTTGTTTAACTAAAAAAGTCGCTCTGATAGAGCGACTTAGTTATTTTATTTCTTTTTGTTTGGCAATTGCTGTCTTTGCTTTGCCATCTCTTCTAATTTTGCTTGAAAGCTAGATTTTTTCTCTGGCTTTTGCATATTGGCTAAAAGTTGCTCTCTAATCTTTCCATCATCGATTACTTTTTTCATTACCCAAGTTTGTAAGAACGTGATAACGTTAGCTAAAAAATAATACCAACTTAAACCAGCTGCGTAACTATTCATAACCGCTAAGAAAATAACTGGCATTAAGTACATCATATATTTCATACCTGGCATTTGTGTTTGTTGTGGTTGCAACATTGCCTGATTCATCCATGTATAAATAATAGTAGACACAAACATTAAGATAGCAAACATACTCACGTGATCTCCAAAGCCCCAAACTTCAAACCCAAAATTATAAACAGAATCGTAAGTAGATAAATCATCTGTCCATAAAAATCCTTTTTGTCTTAATTCAATAGCTGCTGGAAAGAATCCGAATAAGGCAATTAAAATTGGAAATTGAAGCAACATAGGTAAACATCCAGAAAGTGGGTTAGCCCCTGCTCTTCTGTATAACGCCATAGTTTCTTGTTGTTTTTTCATTGGATCATCAGCCTTTTCAAACTTGGCATTTAACTCATCAATTTCTGGCTTTAATACGCGCATTTTAGCGCTACTCATATACGTTTTATAAGCAATTGGAAATAACAATGTTTTTAAGATTAAGGTTAATATTAAAATAATAATACCACTATTTAATCCCGACAATAAACTAAACAATGGAATAATCATCCACTTGTTAATGTAACTAAACACACTCCAACCTAAAGGAATAATTTCCTCTAAATCCATGTCATATGCTTTTAATGTATTGTATTGAGTGGGTCCAAAATAAAAAGCCATTCCAAATTTTTCGGATGAAGAATGCTTATAAGGAATTGATAATTCAGCTGTAATAGTTTTTACAAATTGCGTAGAGTTTGGATTCTCAAAAGTTTTAACCAAGCTTCCTTCTTTCAAAAATTCAGAATCAGCTATTAAAGTTGAGTTAAAGAAATGTTGCTTAAAGCATACCCACTTGATATTATCTTCATTCAATAATTTCTCTTCCATTTTTCTTGCATTTATATAATCAACGCCTTCTTTAGTTTGATTATAGTAAACTGTAGCCGCTTCTCTTTCTTTAGTAATATGCTTTTCTTGAGAAGGCAATGCTTGAGCCCAATGCATTGTTACCTTATTACTTTTACTTGAAATAATATTTTGCATACCTACGAAATTTACATCGTAATCTAGCA
Organism: Bacteroidetes bacterium UBA5697; assembly: GCA_002420145.1. Lineage (GTDB taxonomy): Bacteria > Bacteroidota > Bacteroidia > B-17B0 > Aurantibacillaceae > UBA4416. Next base: position 227,118 of record DIHL01000023.1, on the reverse strand, counting down.
TGTAATCATTTCCTTTTAACGTATAGATATACTCAATATAACTTTCAGGTTTTGAAGTTTCTAATTTTAGAATAATAGATTTTGAATCGTTTCCATTAGCCACCTCATTTACAGAAGATGATTTGAAATAAAAACTATCAGTAGTAAAGCGCATGTTATTTGCATACGCTTCAAATTGAATGTATTGGTGAGTTGAATCTTTATCGAATAAAATTAATGGCTCTGTTTTGCCATAGCGCTTGAAATTTTTCAAAATCACTTTCTCTACATTTCCTCCTTTAGTAGAAATAAATGCTTTAATGTTTTCATTCTCTATAGTTACAATTTCAGACTTACCTTCTGCTGAAACAGCAAAATCTTTATAAATACTGCTTTTTTGTAATTGTAAAATTGAATCAGATACCACTACTTTTGCAGTTGTTGTATCATTAGCTATTGCTAATTTTTTCGCAGCTGCTTTAGCTTCTTCTGCAACTTGTGCTGCTTTAGTTGCTAATTCTACCGAATCCTTAATTTGTTTGTTTCGTGCAATTTGTTCTTTGCTTGGTCCTGTTAATGCAAGCCATGTAATTAATATAGCAGCAATTAATCCTAAACCAATAAGCGATTTTTTATCCATGATGGGAATTTAATTTTAGGGTGCAAATATAAGTGTTTTTATGAACGAGAATTCGTCAAAAAATGATAAATAAGGTGAGTGGATTCTACCGGTCGGTTAGAGGTACTGTTTTATTTTTTGGGATATTTCCTCGAATTCTTCTTTTGTTAACTTCAACTTTTCGTTTGAGAAATTTACATCGTTCATTGTGCTCATTGGTATCAAATGAACATGTGCATGAGGCACTTCCAAACCAATGACACTCATCGCAACTCTACTGCAAGGGATTGCCTGTTTTAGTGCAATAGCAATTGTTTTAGAAAAAGACATAAGTCCATTGTAAGTATCGTTATCTAAATCAAAAATATAATCTACTTCTTTTTTGGGAATAACTAAAATATGTCCTTTTTTTAAAGGAAATACATCCAAAAACGCTAAATAATTGTCGTTTTCGGCGATTTTATAACAAGGTATTTCTCCTGCAACTATCTTAGAAAAAATACTAGGCATAGTTTAAATACTTATTTCAATAACTTCAAATGGAACAATTCCAGCCGGAACAGTGACTTCTACTTTATCTCCAACCTTTTTTCCTATAAGTCCCTTTCCTATCGGCGAATCAATAGATATTTTACCTGATTTTAAATCCGCTTCATTTTCGGCAACTATGGTATATTTCATTTCCATGTTGTTTTTTAGGTTCTTTATTTTAACGGTTGTTAAAATACTCACTTTTGAAATATCTAGCTTAGAACTATCAACCACTCTAGCATTTGCAACAATCTCTTCTAACTTGGCGATTTTAATTTCCAATAATCCTTGCGCCTCCTTTGCTGCATCATATTCAGCATTCTCGGATAAATCTCCCTTATCTCTAGCTTCTGCGATTTGTTTAATTACATTTTTACGTTCAACGGTTCTTAGTTGTTGTAACTCATCCTTTAACTTCTGTAATCCTTCTTCTGTGTAGTATGCTACTGCTGCCATTTCTTGTATGTTTTTAAAATAAAAGAATCCCGAATAAATTCGGGACTCTTTAAAAAATTCGTTAAACGAATATACTAATTATAAATTAATTCTAGCTCCAAAAGAATGAACTCCACCAAAAGGATTTGTAAATCTATAAGAATAATCAACTGCAAATGTTGATTTTTTCTCTCCTAATGGAATTTCGATAGTTGCTCCACAAGAAGGTCCTGTAAAAGCAGTTGTACGATTTCCTTCTCCTTTAAAAATACCTTTTTCAGTAGCTAAACCAGCGCGAACCATTACGATATCTTTCCAACCATATTCTAAACCAAATAAGAAATTATCTTTAGTAAAAGAATTAGAAGTAAAATTACCTGCAACAGTTACACGGTGAGTTTTTGATCTTCCAGTTGAATCTTTTAATAAATAAATATCATAAGCACCAGAAATGTTTAACAAAGCTGGCAATTCAAATGCATTAGATTTACTGTTAATCGTTAAATCGTATGAGTTACCATATGCGTTAGTTACTGTTTTTTGAGTAGATAGACCATCCCCTTTATATTGCATTTTAGGTCCAACATTTTTTAAAGCAACTCCTAAGTGAACTTGATCATATTTACCCGTGTGATATTGAACACCTGCATCAATAGAAACACCCTGAGCTTTAACGTTATCAATACCTTCAGAAATTACTCTCAACGTAATACCACCAGCGATATTATCAGAGAAACCTTTTGCATAAGATAAAGCTATGTTTGTAAAACGTGGAGTGAAAGTACCTAAACCGCCTTCTGGTTGGTCTTCAGTTGTTCTTTCAATTTTACCAGCATTGATAGACATAATACCTAAACCAATAGCTCCAGTTTCACCTATTTTTTGAGTAAATCCAAATGTATTAATGTTAATACCTGTTCCTCTTAACCACTGAGAATGCATAAACATTAATTCTGTTTTTTTAGTGCCTGCAATACCAGCAACGTTTGTATACTGAGACTCTAATCCCTTAGTGCGGGCTCCATTAGCGCCGCCCCAGCCCGCAGAACGAGCATAAGGATTAATTAATAATTGAGATGCTCCGGCTTGTCCAGCACGTTCAGGGTTACCTGCATTTGCTTGAAAACTTGTAGCTAAAAAGCTACCTGTTAAAACAACTCCTAATGATATATTTAAAAATGATTTCATATTCTTATTTTATAATAGTATTTAACAACTAGTAACTTTGTAAATCTAAAGGTCTCATTACACCAAACCATTTCAATATTTTTTCTCCAACACCTGGAACATCAATATGGATGATATATAAGCCACTAGCTACTGAAATACCACTTTGATTTTTCAAATCCCAATCTTGATAAGGTAAACGTTTTGCACGAACGAAGTCAGACCCCGTTTCTGTGCCGTAAATATCTTCCTGACCACTAACATCTCTATCAAAAGTTCTTACCAAAGTACCATTTAAAGTGAATATTTTGATTTTACACTTGTTAGGTAGATTAGTTATTCTTACACGATTATCTATCCTTCCTGTTTCATAAGATGAATATGCGTAGTAAGGATTAGGAACAACATTAATCAAATCTAAAGCAGATTTATGCTCATCTCCACTGTTAATTTCAGTAAATATATCAGAAGTATTAAATGTATATAAACCAAAGTTATTGTTTTGTGGACTCGCCAATAAGTCTTTTGTTAAACGTGTATAAGTACTACCCGTTAAATCAGGAACAATTGGAGATGGAACTTGAGCTGATAAAAATGCTGAAATGGTATTTGAATAAACTCCACTCATTCCATATTTGTATGGTTTTTTAACTCTCAAGCTAGCTTTAGCATCACAAGGCATATCAGCTGGGTTTTTAAAAGCATACCTAGAATCCACTAACAACGGGATATTAACCCACATTGCGTCTGTCCAAATATTATGTAAAATATTAACCGTATTGTTTGCAAAAGCCATCTTATAACAATATGCGAAATCTTTAAAGTTTGCATAAGTGCCTGCCCCAATAACCTTACCAGATACAGAAGAACTTGTTCCAGTAACATTTGTATATGTCATTGCTGTTCTATTATGACCAAATACATATATATAATGTCTTCCACCAAAAGCATAAGGGTATGAGTTGCTTGTAGTTACATTACTTGTTGGATTCCACATCATATCATCACCATTATTTGGCGCTAAGGCATTTGAAGCAGATTGATAAGAATCTTCACCAAAAGCGATGTTTAATCTCTCTCCTGTTTCTAAATTAATTGCATAACCTGGGAACCAAGATAAACCGTATTGGAATGGCTGACCTGGAACAGAGTCAAAAGAAGCTTCAGCTACATTACAACCAGGAGCTCCTAGAGCAATACCTTGTTTATCAACAGATTTATGTCTTCTTGGCTCTAATTTCTTAGAGGCTGTTGGATTTGAACTTGCTTCATCGTTCTCTTCTAATACTAAACATCTAGTCCAATTATTTTTGTCTTTTGTGAATACAATATCAACACTTGCTAAACCTCTAATATCATAATTATTAGTTAAGCCTTGAACTGCTGAAGTAGATAAACTATATCCTGGAGCAGCTTGTACAGAACCAGGTTTAGTAGCTGAGGCCAATACATAAGGAGACCAAGTTCCACCAATTAAACTTTCAAAATATTGATTAGGATCTAAATAATCACTACCAGCTTTTACATCATTTTCAGTCCCATCTTCTGTGTTTTCAAAATTTCCAGATCGAATCCAATTGAAAGGAGAATCACCATCTGAATCTGCTAATCCACCCAACCAACTTGTAGAAGGGTTAGAAAAAGAAAGCCCTGATCCAGCAATAATATCACCATTTTGAACAATTTTATCATTTGCTGTTGATGGATTAGAAATTTCTGCTACGTCTCTAGATTGACCAACTGTAACCGAAAGCCCTAAATCTTGGAAGAAATACTCTTCAGCAATTTTGATTGCTTTACAAGGGTAATACGATTTATTAGTATTTAAATCTTTTAAAACCCAAGTTGTTGAATCTGGCATAATATTACCAAACTGAGTATTTCTAATACTCAACTTATTATAAGGTAAGTTGATATGGTATTCCGATTTATTTTTACAAGGATCGACATTATCAACTGTATCAATAGATGAACTCCAGTTTCTATTAATAAATGCAAATGAGAAATTAGAATTAGGAACATTTAATGGATCTACCACTTTTATTTTCAAAGGACCTCTTCCGTTTTCATAAGTAATGGTATCCATTCTTCCATTAGATTTACGTAAGATATCATTAACTGACTGTGCTGTTAAATCTAAATAATTACCGCCATTTCCTTGTCCTTCAATTCTTGTAATTTTTGGTCCATATCCATATGCTGAATTTGTTACAGAACCATCTTTTTCAGGAGCTGGGTTGTGAGGAATACCGAAAGCTTTTTTAGACTTACGACCTTCTAAATAAGGACGTTTTTGTCCTTCGCTGCTAGGTTCTCCAACAGAAGTAAATGGTTGGTCTTCTTTATACTCACCATACTGATTGTAACCATAAGCCACACAGAAGAAATAGTAAGTCTTATTATTAATTACTTTTTTATCTTGAGATGCCGAAAATTGATCTTGAGTAAAGTGGAAAGTAGTTTGAATTCCTTTATCACTATTATCAGTTGCGTCAATTTTTACTTTTGGAATATCTCCTCCAGTTGTTGCATCATACTCATAATTAATTAATCTAGAAACTCCATTTGCAACATCACAGTTAAATACTAGTTTAGCTTTAGATGGGTCTGTTAGTTCTTCTTGAGTAATTGCCTCATTTTTCAATTGATAAACTTTATACCCTTCAAAATGATAGTAATTATCAACATTAGGGAAATGAGTAGGATCAACAATAATAGACACATCTAATTCCTTATATTTAAATAAATAGTTATTAGAACTTGGTTTATTAGAGAAATAAATAATTAATTCATTTTCCATTTCTTGAATTGTCATATCTGGCGCCTCAGGTCCACTTAATACTCGGAAACAGTTATCAAATAAAGCTTGAGCTTTATCATCTGCAATTTTTAATAAAGGAATAGATGCTTTAGGATCTGTAGAAGTTGTACGAGCCCAAGGTAAACCAACAGTAATAAAGTTTACAGCACCTGGTTGTAATTCGAAAGGTCCTGATGATTGCATGAAACGTCTATCACCTGGTGTACTTGTTTCTGACCAAGGAGTTGCTCCACAAGCACCAGAAGTATATGTATCCGCAGGATATACGTAACTTGTAGGAATAGTTCCGCCATAACCATTACCACCACAAGTAAAAGGAGTTCCATCTCTCCAGAAACCTGTCATATATTGATAATATTGAGCTGCATTTTGAGGATCAGTAGTTTGTAAAGGAACGCCTGGAAAAGAGTTATTAAAATATAAAAATTTAGTCATTCCCATTTGTTCACCTGGCTCATCAGGAGTCCCATTTCCATTATCATCAATTCCATTAGTTGTGTTAATTGGTCCTTGAAAGAAGTCACATCCTAAAGAAGGAACATATGTGCCATAACCAACAGTACCAGAGACTGTAGGATCATTAGGAGTTGCATTGTAGATATAACCTAAACCTCTTTTTACATCACAACCAATATAATCATCTAAATAATACCCTAAATCCGCATCAGTCCAAACTGTCATGTAAGTATTTAATAATGGGAAAGAAGAGCGGTTAATCAATTGATAATTATAGAACGTCATGTTGTTAATTTCATCCGTTGTTTTGAATGCAAATGCTTGCGCACGAATTTCCATACCAATTGCTCTACCACCAGTTGAAATATGGTTATTTCCATTATCGTTATAAACCCACCATAAAGTTTCATCACCAAATACACGCGCTTTACAAACACCTAAATTGTCTTTTAAACCGTCGTTATATACGTCATAATATGGATAATCTCCAGCCTCTGGCTCATAAGTTCCACTTCCATCCGCATCTACATAAGGAGCTAAATTAGGGTCATGATTTAAAGAAATATCGCCGTTACCTGGCCAGTTTTTCATATTGGTTGTAACAGGACCTCCAGATAAAACAAAATTATCAACTTCAGTACGAGTCATTTTGAAAATCTTGTCATATTTTTGACATTGGTCAGCCGTTGTAGAAGCGTCTACTGTACTTAAAGGTCCAGTCCAGAAGTCAACACCAGATTGACGATATGTTTGTGCAGCAATTTTTAATTGTCCACCAACATCTAATCCACCAAACCATACGTTACCAGCAAAGTTTGAAGAGGCTCCTTTTGAACGGTCTTCCACTTTTGGTACTAAATACCAAGCGTTTCCACCTCCAAATAAATCCCACCACATATCAGAACCTGAATAAATAATTGTTCTAACATTATTTACAGATAATTCTGCAGATGATTGAGCAGGACTACATCCAGCCATTACCTTTTCAGGGGCAGCATTTCTAAAAACATTGCCATATTTCTCTCTTGCAGTTCCAGATAAAGCCGTAAGTGTTACAGCAGCTACTAGAATATGTTTGTTTAACTTAGTCATAATTTCCATAGTAAATTCGTTTTAAATATTAAAAATCTAATAATACCCCAATTCTAATTGTACGAGGTCTAGCATAGTTATTTGGATTGTTAATGTAGATATTATATTGATCAGTAAATGAAGTAACAGTTGAAGGGTCTTTATTAATATTAACTTGACCTTGAGACGAATTTAAATATCCATCATCTTCAGGGTTACCTGTATAGTTATATACATTTAAAATATTTCTTGTGTTTAACAAGTTTAGAACTTGTAAATAGATATTCAAGTTAGCAGTTTTTTTGTTTTCGCTATCTTTTTTACCCCAAGTTAATTCAATGTTTTTATCTAATCTGAAATCAGCTCTAAACTGCCAAGGCTTATTAGATCCGTTAACAGAACCATTAATTTGAGAACGACCACCTATTGGAGTAGCTGATACGTCACGAGTATATGGTGTACCTGAACCGATACGGAAGATTAAGTTAGCCCCAACATTTTGTAATAATTGAACTGTTTGTGTAGCGTCTTTTTTCTTACGGTTGAATTGAGGTCCTTTGTAATCTTTTCCTTCACCAAAACGATAATCTAAATTAATAGTAATGTTATGTCTTTGGTCGTAGTCTAAAGGTAATGTAATACGTAAGTTTGGTTGATCTGAGTTAGATAAATTTGCTCCTGAGTTAGCATTTGAACCTGAACCTTCTGCAAATTGTAATGTATAATTAGCTGTTAAAGAAACGCCGCCTGTTCTACGTAAATCAAACTCTGCACTTAAACCTTTAACTGTACCAAAATCTTTATTTGCATAAGTTTGGTAAGTTTTTGGATACGCATTCGTTAAAGAAACTAAAGTAATTTGATTTCTTAACTCACGGTAGAAAGCAGTTACTTTTAAAGCTGCATTTTTCTTTTGATTTAATACTTGATTGTATCCAATTTCGTAATCAATTGTTTTTTCAGGCATTAAATTAGAGTTTGTAATAAACGGACTACTAGAAGTAGACCCTATAAAATAATAATCCATTGGATCGAAACGCATTAACCCGTCAGAAGGACGTTGAGTTAAAACATCGTAGTGAGCAAAGAAGTTTGCTACGTCAGAAATAGGGAATGAGAATGCAATACGAGGCATTACATTAATTTGTGGCTTATAATCTTTAAAAGCGTTTACACTAAATGCATTTTTATCAGCAAAAGCTTCATCTTTCAACCAAGGAGTTAATTTTCCATCAACAGCTAATAACTTAGGGTCAGTCACCTCTTTACCTTCATTATTATACCAAACAGTTGATTGTGTTTTTTCGTCTGTATGTCTGTATCCTACAACATTTAAACTTGTTAAATTATCTACATACACTACATAATCATCTTTAATGTTTTCAGGAACTCCATCTGATTTCTCTCCTGCTGTGTATGCTTCGTGGAATAAAAATGGATCTTTTAATACTTTTTGATTTGCATCAAAGCGATCTACACGAACACCAACGTTAAATTTAATGTCTTTGAAGTCAAATTTATCTTGAATGTAACCTGCAACATAAATAGGCTTATACGCACCAACATTTAAAGTTTGGTTTCCGTTTTTATCTTTATCATTCATGAACTTATCTAGGTTCGTAGAGTTGTTGTTTTTATTTCCTAAATAATCATATCCATAATAGAAAACTAACTGACCTTGTCCGCTTTGAATTAAATCTTGTGCGCTAAACATATCTAAACTTAAATCGTCTGGAGTAAGCGCATCAGTATTAATAAAAGTTTGGTTATCTACACTTAAACCTAATGATTCACGTAAAGATTTATCAATTTGATTTTGAGCTGATGGATTATAAGCATATCTATAATAGTACTGTTCTAAACCTCCAGTTTGAGAAGAACCTGGAATAATGATTGGGTTTTCTTTATCTAAAGATTGTAAATGAGAGTTAGTTAAACGTCTCATACGATCCCAAAGACCAATAGAACTAACTGTATAAGCACTTTGATTACGTTGATCATACTCTACACCTACTGAAATAGCATGGTTTTTAAAATCTGCTGAGAAACTAGATGCAAAACGTAATTGAGTACTTTCTGAAATACTATATAAGTTAGATTGGTAGCCTGTAGGTAAAAATAAACCGTTAATACTTTGTGGTCTATCTCCGTTTACAAAGGCGTTATCACCTTGAGCTGCTTGAATTGATTCTTCAGATCCTCTGAAATCAAACACTTGAGACGAGTAATTTGCAGTTGTTGGATTTAACTCACTTCTTTCATAAGTTACAGGACTAAATACAGGTCCTTGATAATCTAAATAATATTTATTGTTTATTTCGTCGTAAGCTAAGTTATAGTTAGTGGTTGTATCTACACTCCAATTATATTTGCCTTGATATCCATAATTAAATACTTTATCCTTGTGAGTATCATCTTGTGTTTTAGCTTTAGCTTTTTCGTAACTAGCTAAGAATGTAAAAAACGCATTAGAAATTAAAGCTTGAGACTTTTCTTTTTCTGACCCTGTTTGGTTAGTTCCAAATCTTTGGTTGATACGAGCGTAAGTTCTCCAAGTTGTATTAATTGTTTGTGAGTTATTTTGAGCATTAAAAAGAGACCATGCAAAATTATAATCATGTCTATTTCCATAATCAAAAGCACCTCCAATTTGAATATCTGTATTTGCAGCGGCTTTAATTTTAATATTTCCATTTAATTGGATAGAACGATTTGCTACATTTTGTCTAACTGGTATTTGAACCATATCCGCTTTAGTTAAATAATCTAATTCACGACGGAATACAAAATCGTTTCCTACAGACACTACACGCAAAGGTGTTTTTTCTAACTCAGTTAATTTTTCATCATTTACTTTCCACAACTTAACATATGATGGATCAGGATCTTTTTCGTAGTTACCTTGACCTGATAAGAAGAAACCAATAATTGGCTTCTTTTGTCCTGTTGAATCTCTTTTTTGTAATATTGGTCCTCCTAATGAGAAACCTAATGAGTTATACCCGTATTTATCTGTTAACTGAGAAGATATTAATTCAATACCACCAGTAAATTTACTTTGAGGTCCACGAGTTGTAACCGAAATAATACCAGAAGTAGCATCACCATATTGAGCGGGAACACCACCTGTAATAACATTTAATTGTTCTACACCTTGTTGAGGAACCCCTAAACCACCAATAACCTTAACACCATCTACAAAATAAATAGTAGAAGAAGAACGACCACCTCGTACGTTTAATGCTCCACCTTCATCAGCTTGAAATACACCTGCTGTAGTAGCTGCTACTGAATTAATATTTTTAGTAGCCATATTTTGATACTCTTCACGGGTTACAGTACCACCTGATTTCATATCACCATCAATTAACGGCTCTTGATAATCCACAACAACTACCTCATCTAATTTAATTCCTTCGCCATTAGATAACTCGATAGTAATATAAGCTGTTTTAGACTCACCAACAATAATTCCATTCTGTTGAGCTGCTTGATAACCAACATAAACACCTTTTACATCATACTTACCTGGAGATAAGGGTTTAATCATTGCATAACCATCCATATCGGTAGTTGCAACACCTACTTGAACTCCACCTTGATACGCCACGACGTTAGCAAATGGAATTGCTTCACCATTTGATTTATCTTTTAATAAAACTTTGATGGCTCCGCCATTATTTTGGGCTATTACAGAGGCACCAGCTAATAAAAGTGTTACGATTGAAAAGTAAATTTTTCTTAACATATTGATAGTTTTTTAATTACGTTCGATTTGTACGAGCGGATAAATATATAAATGATAGGTAACTAGTGCAAATTTTTCTACTAGTTTTTTCTAATATTCTGATTATGTGGCTGTTATTTTCCAAGTTTTTTTTGTTAAAGGGTATTAAAACTTAACAAGAATTAACACGAAATTACAAATAATGCATGGTGGTATAATGTCCTTCTGTTAAATGGAGGTACTAAATTGATAAGTGGCGGGTTTTTGGCAATAAGTGGTTAAATTTTCGTAATAAATTAAAAAAATCTCAGATTAAAAACTTGTAAAAATAGCAATAGACCTATTTTTGCTGAGATTTAGATGCCTTTTCTTTTGGTTGTTTAGACCCTTTACCTCTTTTTTTCTGGAAAAGACGCTGAAAAAACGGTTCACGTTGGTGCGTATTATTTCTAATGGCTTTTCCTTTATTACGCTTCATTCTTTTACGAACTTCTTTGGTTTGAATTCGTTTATGATGATTGCGAATTTTTTTCTCTTCGGCACGTTTATTTCTTCGCTCTTCTTTCCATTTACGTTTATCTTCTTTACGCTGCTTACGTTTACTTTTCATAGACTGTTCCTTTTTAGGAGGTCCTCCTCCTTCTTGCGCCAAACAAGCACCTTGAAGAATTGAAAAAGTAATAAATGTAAAAAAGATTCTTAAAAACATGGTGTGATATTTTACAAATTTAATATAACGTTTAGCGACTTACTCTTTTCCTTTATATCTAATCACTTCTACTCCAAATTTTCTTAAAAAATCAACACCTTCATCAGATGGAATTTTTTTATACTCGGCATAGCTGTTTTTATAATATACTCTCTTAATTCCCATCGTATAAATTACTCTAGCACATGCAATGCAGGGAGATAAAGTAACATATAAAGTAGAGCCATCAATAGTTGTATTATTCTTAACAGCATACAAAATAGCATTTTGCTCAGCATGAAGCGCTAAAGAGCAGCTTCCTTTACTATCGCGGGCGCAACCCTGTTCTGGCCACTCTTGATCGCAATTATGTGTGCCTGCGGGTGGACCATTATATCCTAAGGACACAATACGCGTATCTTTGGTTAAAACTGCTCCAACTTGAGCTTTTACGCAATGTGAGCGTAAGGCTAGCTTTTCTGCTAACTCCATGTATATTTCTTCGTAACTAGGCTTCATAAAAAGTTTAAAGTTATAAGTTATAAGTTATAAGAGAAAATTATTTGCTTAGCTTTTAAAATGGAACGCAGATGAAGCTGATTAGGCAGATTGGCGCTGATAAAATATTTGTATTATTAGCTAGTAGAAGTAAAAAAACATGAAACAAAAAGCCTTACAGCGAAGATTACTGTAAGGCTTAATAGTTTATTTAAGAAGGAATACTATTTAGAAACTAACGTTTTACCCATACGTTTACGCTCGTTTTCATCTAAATAGATTTTACGTAAACGAATAAATGTTGGTGTAATTTCAACGTATTCATCTCCTTGGATGTATTCCATTGCTTCTTCTAAACTGAAGTTAATTTTTGGTACAATACGCATTTTATCATCTGTTCCAGATGCACGCATATTTGTTAATTGCTTCTCAGTACAGATATTTACCACTAAATCATCAGGGCGAATATGCTCACCGATAACCATACCTGGGTAAATTTCGTCTCCAGCTTCAACGAAGAATTTACCACGATCTTGTAATTTATCAATAGAGTAAGCTACTGCAGTTCCTTTATCTTTCGAGATTAATACACCTGCAATACGGCTTGGAATTGGACCTTTCCAAGGCTCGTAATCTTTGAAACGGTGAGCCATAATAGCCTCACCAGCTGTAGCAGTTAATACGTTGTTACGTAAACCAATAATACCACGAGAAGGGATTTCGAACTCAATATGAGTTAAATCTCCTTTAGCTTCCATGATTAATAAATTACCTTTACGTTGTGTTACTAAATCAATTACTTTAGAAGCTGATTCTTGAGGAACATCTACTGTTAAAACTTCAATTGGCTCACATTTTTGACCATCAATTTCTTTAACAATAACTTGTGGTTGACCTAATTGTAACTCATAGCCCTCACGGCGCATTGTTTCAATTAAAACCGATAAGTGAAGAATACCACGACCAAATACTAAATATGAATCAGGAGACGATGTTTCTTCCACACGCATCGCTAAATTCTTTTCTAATTCTTTATATAAACGATCACGTAAGTGACGAGAAGTAACAAATTTACCATCTTTACCAAAGAAAGGAGAGTTGTTAATTGTGAACAACATACTCATTGTTGGCTCATCAATTTTCATGGTTGGCATCGCTTCAGGATTTTCGAAATCAGCAACTGTATCACCAATTTCAAAACCTTCAATTCCTGTAAATGCGCAAATATCACCCGTTTGAACTTCAGTAACTTTAACTTTACCTAAACCTTCAAATACAAATAATTCTTTAATACGAGATTTTTGAATACTACCGTCACGTTTTACAACGCTCACAGGCATATTTTCTTTAATAATACCACGGAAAACACGTCCTACGGCAATACGACCGATAAAAGAAGAGTAATCTAATGATGTAATTTGAATTTGTAAAGTTCCAACGCGCTCTGGAGCTGTAGGAATATTTTCTAAAATTGTATCTAATAAATAAGTAACATCTGTTGTAGGCGTTTTATAATCTGCGCCCATCCAACCTTGCTTACTTGAACCGTAAACAGTTGGGAAGTTTAATTGATCTTCAGTAGCATCTAAGTTAAAGAATAAATCAAATACGTTATCATGAACTTCTTCAGGACGACAGTTTGGTTTATCTACTTTATTAATCACTACAATCGCTTTTTTACCAGCTGCAATTGCTTTTTGAGTCACAAAACGTGTTTGAGGCATTGGACCTTCAAAAGCATCTACTAATAAAATTACACCATCCGCCATGTTTAATGTACGTTCAACTTCTCCACCAAAGTCAGCATGGCCTGGTGTGTCAATGATGTTAATTTTTGTTCCTTTATAAGTAACTGATACGTTTTTAGCTAAAATAGTAATACCACGCTCACGCTCTAAGTCGTTGTTATCAAGGATTAACTCACCTGAAGCTTGATTTTCTCTAAATAAATTACATTGGTGTAAAATTTTATCTACTAATGTTGTTTTCCCGTGATCGACATGGGCAATGATGGCAATGTTTCTAATTTCTGACATGGTATATTTTAATAAGGGCGCAAAAGTAGTGCTTTTTAAGTCAGAAAACAATTTATCTTGTTGAAAATGTACACTTTATCGTTAAATAAGCGTTAAATTATGACTATTAAGATGATTTTTGCGATTTAATGCAATTACAAATTGTTATGTTAATTTTGGAGGATACAAATTGAAATTGTCAAATTCTTTAAAATATTTATTATTCTGTACAACGATTATAGTTGGTGTAGTGATTTTTTCATGCGAAACACCAAAAGGAAAATCATCGTCAACAGAAATTAAAAAAGACACTCTATTGTATTTGAATCATTCTGACTCAGCAAAATATGTTGGAATCAATACTTGTAAATTGTGTCATCAAGATATTTATAATACTTACATTAAAACAGGAATGGGCAAATCATTTGATGTGGCCTCAAAAACTAAATCATCTGGCGATTATCACAACTCAGTGATTTATGATAAGGTTGGTGATTTTTACTACAAAGCCTTTTGGCAAAATGATAGTTTGCGTTTTTTAGAATATCGTTTGCAAGGTAGAGATACCATTTATAAAAGATTGGAAACTGTTAATTACATTGTAGGTTCGGGGCAACATACGAATTCACATATTCAATCGGTAAACGGATACTTAAATCAAATGCCGATGACTTTTTATACTCAAAAAAAGAAATGGGATTTGCCGCCAGGTTTTGAAGACGGACACAATAGCCGTTTTATGCGTAAGATTGGCCTAGAGTGTATGAGTTGTCACAATAACTATCCTGAGTTTGTATTAGGTTCTGAAAACAAATTTACTGCAGTTCCAGAAGGCATTAATTGCGAACGTTGTCATGGACCAGGAAGTATGCATGTAGAACAAAGACAAACCGGAAGCAGAATTGACACATCAAAATACATTGATTACAGTATCGTTAATCCTGCTAAGTTGAGCATCGATGCACAATTTGACATTTGCCAACGCTGTCACTTACAAGGCAACACTGTTTTAAAAGAAGGGAAATCATTTTATGATTTTAAACCTGGGATGAAATTAAGCGATTACATGACGGTGTTTTTACCTAAATATAAAAACGCTGATGATGAATTTATTATGGCTTCTCATGCGGATAGATTGAAACAGAGTAAATGTTTTATTGCTTCGGAGACTTCGATAGGATCAGTCACCAAAACAAATAAATTAAAACCTTACAAAGACGCAATGACATGTGTTACATGTCATAACCCACATGTGAGTGTAAGAGAAACAAATCCTAATGTATTTAATGATGCTTGTAATTCATGTCATAACGAAAATGGAAAATCAAAAATAAATTGCAGTAAAAAAGGGGTTACGATTACATCAAACTGTGTGAGTTGTCACATGCCAAAATCTGGTTCTATTGACATTCCACACGTAACGGTTCATGACCATTACATTCGAAAACCAATCACTAATACTGATAAAAAAGGCATTAAAGAGTTTATTGGTTTATATGCGATTAATGAAAAAAATCCAAATTCAATTACAAAAGCTAGAGCTTATTTGAATCAGTATGAAAAATTTGAAAACAAATCTTATTATTTAGATAGTGCATTAATTTATTTAAAAGATAAAACAGAATCTAACATCAAGGCAAACCTAGAGCCCTTAATTCAATTATATTTTATAAAAAATGATTTTAATAAAATTGTAAGCTATATTAATAAACTAGGCGATCAAACCATATTAAATAATTTGTTGATTAAAAAATCATACTCAAACGACCATGCTTGGACAAGTTACCGCATTGGCGAAGCCTTTTATAATTTAGGGGATTTGCAACGCGCTATTAATTATTATAAAAAAGCAGTTGAGTTGGCACCATTTGGTTTAGATTTTAAAAACAAATACGGTTCGGCATTAGCTGCCAAAGGATTATTGACTAATGCAGAAAAAGAATTTAATGAGATTTTAAAAGAGAATCCAAAACATGTTTCTGCTTTAACCAATTTAGGATATATAAAACTGGCACAAGGACAAGTGAAAAATGCAGAGCAATTATATTTTAAAGCATTATCTCTTGCTCCAGACTATGAAGCTCTATTGCTAAATATTGCAGGTTTATACGCATATAAAAAAGAATATAAGCAAGCGGAGGTCTATTTAAATAAAATACTAAAGCGCAATTCAAATAACATAAAAGCTAAACAAGCTTTAGCTCAAATTAAACAACTGCTTTAAAATGGCAACAATAAAATCTACTTCATATTCGATTCATATAGGTGAAAAAAGTTTTGACGCACTCAATATTTTTTTGAGTAAAAACACCTACAGCAATTATTATATCATCTGTGATGAAAACACTTTTGAGTTTTGTTTACCAACATTATTATTTCATTCTCCATTACTAAACGAAGCAGAAATTATTGAGTTAGAAAGTGGGGAAGACAAAAAAACATTAGAAACTTGCCTTCAAGTTTGGGGCGCCTTAACCGACACAGGAGCCGATAAAAAAAGTTTAATTATTAATTTAGGTGGCGGCGTGATTAGTGATTTAGGTGGCTTTGTAGCTTCTACTTTTAAAAGAGGTATTGATTGTATTAATATTCCAACAACCTTATTAAGCATGGTAGATGCGAGTGTTGGAGGGAAAACAGGTGTTGATTTTGAAGGCATTAAAAATCATATTGGAACAACTTCTGAACCTAAAGGCGTTTTCGTGAATCCTGTTTTTTTAGAAACATTATCTGAACGTCAAATAAAAAATGGCTATGCGGAAATCATTAAAATAGCCTTAATTGCTGATGCTGAATTTTGGAAAGAATTAAAAAAAATAAAATCAGTAAAAGAATTTAGTTCTGAAAAAATAATTGCCAAAGCCATTACATTAAAAAACACAATCGTAAAAAAAGATTTGCATGAAAATGATTTGCGCAAATCATTAAACTTTGGACACAATATTGGCCACGCATTAGAAAGTGCTTTAATTAGTCAGCAAAAAGATATCTTACATGGTGAAGCTATTGCAGCAGGAATGATTATGGAATCTGATATAGCACAGTCATTAAAAAGAATTTCAGTCAAAGAACAAAAAGAAATAACTGATTATATTTCCTCCATATACAAAAACATTAAAATCACTAAGGAAATTGAAACGCAGTTATTAAAATATATTCTTCATGATAAGAAAAATATAGGGGATGATTTATGTTTTGCTTTACCGAAAGTAATCGGCGCTTACGAATTATATTGTGGAGTTAAAATAGAGCTGATTAAAAAAGCAATCAGCAACTACTAAACTATAGTATAACCAACAATGGTTATATCGTCCACTTGTTCTAAATTTCCTTTCCAGTTTTCTATACTTGAATTCAAGATTTCTTTTTGTTCTTGAGAAGATTTTGTATGATTCAATAAAAGTAATTCTTCTAATTGTTTGTATTTATACTTTTTACCTTTTGGTCCGCCAAATTGGTCGGCATACCCATCAGAATATAAATAGAAACTATCTTCTTTGTTAAATTTTAAGGTGTGTGTTGTAGGTAAAACAATATCTCCTTCTTGAACAGACCCTACAGAACATTTTCCTGCATTAGCAATTTTTAATTCGTTGTTTTGAACATAAGTTAGTGACATGTTTGCTCCTGCAAATTTCAACTCATTAGTTTTTGCATTTAAACTTACAATTCCAACTTCCATACTATCTTGAATAGGATTATCCTTGTTTTGTTTCAATGCTTGCTTAATATCTGTATTCATACTGTCCAAAATTGCAGTTGGGTCCATGATTTCTTTTTCAATAACTGCTTTGTTGATTGCGTTGTATGCCAGCATCGTTAATAAAGCTCCAGGAACACCATGTCCGGTACAATCAATTACTGCAAAAAATAACATATCATCACATTTATGTAACCAATAAAAATCGCCACTCACAATATGTTTGGGTTTATATAAAGCAAATCCATTTTGCAACACAATTTCTTCTGTTTTTTTATCCGGTAATATGGCTTGCTGAATTCTTTGAGAATAATTAATACTGTCTATTAAATCTTTATTTTGTTCAGCAATAATTTCATTTTTTTCTTTTAAGCGCTTATTACTATGATGTTTAATATAAATAATCAATAAACCAAACACAACAGTAGTAATAGAAAAAATAATGATAAAATAAAACATCGAGCGATGATCTTTTGGATAGCACACTTGATACATATCTTCACTTCCAAAAAAAGTATCACTCCATGTTAAATGCTTTTTAAAATGAGGGTGCTTTTTTAAAGAATCTAGCTGAGAAAACAAACTAAATGATAGAACTAAAAAACTTATCAAGTACATTTTTTTCATGTATCTAATTTTAAAATTTAATTCCAATCACACATACCACGCCAGTGGGCGGATCGTATTATCAGGCAACCGCTAAATGCGGATGCCGATAATACATACATCATCTACTTGTTCTAAATTACCTCTCCAGCTTTCGAACTCATTACTTAGCAATTCCTTTTGTTCAGCAATAGATTTACTAGAGTTAGATAACAAAAACTCTTCTAGTTGTTTGTATTTATACTTTTTACCTTTTGGTCCGCCAAATTGATCGGCATAGCCATCGGAAAATAAATACACGCAATCGTTAGGTTGTACATTTATTTTTATATTTTGAAATGGTTGTAGTTGTTCGCCATAAAAGCCACCAATAGGATATTTATTGCCTTTAATGGTATTTATTTGTTTGTTACTCACGTGATAAACGATTGTATTTGCCCCGGCAAATATTAATTCGTTTTCATTTTTATTCCACTTACATAAGGAAATTTCCATTCCATCTTTTACTGAACTAGCTTCTATGGTTTGTTTTAATGTTTCTGTTAAATCAATGTTTACCTGATGTAAAATATCTGCTGGTGTGTCACACTTATTTTCATGTATAGCTTTATTTAATAAATTAAACCCAACGATACTCATAAATGCGCCCGGAACTCCATGACCAGTACAATCCACCACTGCAATATATAACGAATCAACATTTCCTTTTTCTACCCAGTAAAAATCACCACTTACAATATCTTTGGGTTTGAAAAACACAAATGATTGAGGTAACAAACTAGAAAAATTACTATCAGAAGGAAAGATCGCTTCTTGAATACGCTGCGCGTATTTTATACTATCCGTGATATCTTTATTTTTTTCTGATAATTCTAAATACGCTTTATCAATTATTGTTTTTTGATTTTCAATAGCACTATTTTTAGCTCTTAACTCTTCGGCAACTTGTTTTTTTTCTTTAAAGCGTTTTAATAAAATAAAAGCTAATAGTAAAATAAAGAAGCCTATAAGCGCTAGAATAATAATTGAATAATTTTTCTTCTTTATCTTTTCAGCATTTTCAACTTCACGCAACTCCTGCATTAATTTAATTTCAGAGAGTTCTGTTTCTTTTTCTTTTGTTTTAAACTTAGTTTCTAACTCTGCTATTTGATTAGCATTTTCAATATTTCGAAGACTATCCTTAATCTCCATCAATTTATTTAAAATAATATTTGCCGATTTGTAGTCTTTTTTAGCTTCGTATGCTTCTTTTAAATTAATATAAGCAAATTTAATGTCCTCTTTTGAACCTAATCTAGAAGCGATAGTTACCACTCTGTCACTAATTGCAATAGCATCATCATACTTGTTTAATGAAATAAATATGCCACCTAAATTTTCCATGCTTGCTAGCATCCCCAAAGTATCTCCTATGCGTTCTCGTAAATTGTAACTTCTTAAATTAAAATCTAAAGCCGTTTTAAATTCTTTTTTTTGTTTATAAATCAACGACATATTATCTAAACAGGCAGCGGTTTGCATGGCTCTTTTATTTTTTTCGAAAATGGCTAGAGCTTTATTGTAGTATAATAAAGCATTTTCTAGATCTTGGCGTTCATCAAAAATGATAGCTATATTTCCATAACTAGCGGCCATCCCATTTTCATCTTTAATCTCTAAACAAATTGAAATATTTTTCTTATAGTAATCAATGGCTTTATCTGAAAAACCTTGATACCAATATACAATTCCCATGGCAGTGTAACACTGTGCTAGTTTGGGTTTATTTTTAATTCTTTTAAATAAATCAGAGGCTATAATAAAGTTTTGAAGAGCCGCTTTGTAATTTCCTTTAGATTCCAAACCATAACCCAATAACACGTGAGACTCAGCTATAATGGATGAATCCTTAAGTTGTTTTGCGTTTTTTAAAGCAATATTACCGCAAACAAGTGCCGAGTCTATATTGTGATGTAACAAAGCATCCCCATAAATTAAGAGGTCTTTTGTTTTTAATTTTAAGTCGTGTTGCTTTTTATATCTATTATATAAACTATCTAGATTTTGAGAAAAACCAGATGTAATTAAAAACAAAAAAGATATGTAAAATAATGTTTTGATAGAATATAAATGATATCATACTAAGGTAAGATTAATACTTAAATAAAAAAAGCCCTCGCTAATTGCGAGGGCTATCAAATACAATGTGGATAAAATTACTTAACTATATAAAAAATATTAGTTTGCCATTTAGCCGTATCTTTCTCTGTCATTGGATCATTAGCATACTCTTCTAAAACAAAACTCTGTGTTAGGCCTTTTTCTTTCATATAAGCATCCATGGCATAGTGAGCATTAGCTGACTTATCATAAGCCCCAAAGTATTCAATCAATAATACTTTACCAGCAGGGGTTTCAAATTTTTCAACTCCTTCTAATTTAGTTCCATTAGCTACTTCCATTACAGCAGCTACATCTGTTACCATTGTTTTTTCATCAAATGTAAAGTAAATTGCTTTTGGCATTCCAATTGGTTGTGCTTTTGCTTTAGCAAGAGCTACTCCAATTTTTCCATAAGAAGTTCCAAAAAACGCAGCTAATTTTTCAAATGATAGTTTATCTTTTACTCCATAAAAAGTTTTAGCATCCCATGATAATTCTTTTACTTCATAATTTGTAGTCGTTTCAATAGGCATTGATTCTATTGTCTTTTTAAGATTCGCTAAGCCTGTTTCGTAATCAGGGCCAATCATTTTATCCATATTCATAAATAACATTGGAGCGCGACCTAAAAAACCAATATCAAATACCATTCCCCAAGTTACACTTACCATTCCTTTATCATTCCCTTTTGTAATATAATACACTTTGGTGTCTCCTGTATTATCAAAATTTAAAGTCATTAATACGCTATCTGAATTAAATTTATTAAAGGTCATAATTCCTTTGCCAACACTGTCTTTCTCACTTTCCCAACTATAGCTACTACCTGGTTCGCAACACACGCCAGCATAAGTTGTTTTCATGTTTGGGTCCCTTCTTGTCCAAGGACTCCATTTATCATGGAAGAATTTTAAGTCGGCTAATTTATGTTGAAGATCTTCAACCGAAGAGGTTTTAATGTCTGTTGAGCGTTCAACTTTTATTGTTGAAGGTCCAAAGAAACATAAGATTAAATACAAGGCACTAATGCCAATAATAACATAAAGGATTTTTTTCATGGTTTTTTTTAATTTTAAATTTAATAAATTTTATTTACAATTTTCAGCCAACAAATTTTTAGCATCGTCGTCATACTCCTCTGTGTAACCTAATTCTAATGCCTTTTTAAGATTATAACAAGCATCTGATTTTTTTCCATCTTTTAAATAGATGAGAGCTAAGTTTTTATACGCATACGAATTTTTACTATCCATTAACAAAGATCTTTTGACGTCTTGATAAGCGCCTTTCATATCTCCCAACTGTAATTTCGCAAATCCTCTATTACTATATGCGTATGGGAAATCAGGATTTAATGCAATAGCTTTATCAAACATTTGTATAGCACCTTTGTAGTCCTTTTGTTCTAGTTTAATAAAATAGGCGATGTTGTTATACCCTACCCATTTTTCTAAAGAATCAAGTTCCATGGCGTGTTTAATATCTTTTAATGCGCTTGTTGTGTCATTTGTTTCAGCATAAGCAATTCCTCTATCATAAAATGAAGCGTAATCTAATGGATCTAAAACAATCGCCTCGGAAAAAAACTTAAGCGCACTGTCCCAGTTTTTTTTCATTTGATAATTATGTGCAATGTATTTCATTGCTTTCTTATTTCTAGGATTATCTTCTAGTAATAGTTTTAGTGTCGATATTGCGTCGTCGTACTTTTTCATTTTACTAAATGTCTCGGCTTTTTTACCTATTAACTCCGCATCATTTGGTTTTATTTCTAAACCCTTATTTGCACATTTTAAAGCTTCTTGATATTGCTTAGAATATATATAAGCAGAGGTTTTTGCTTGATATAATTTTACGTATTCTGGTTTAATAGCTAGTCCTTCATCAAAATCTGCTATTGCTCCTTGATAGCTTTGTAGTAATTGACGACACAGACCTCTATTTAAATATACATCAGCTATTTTATAGCCATTACTAGCCTCTGATTTAAATTCAAGTGCTTTACTATATTTTTTGATAGCACTTATTAAATCATTTTGTTGAACATGATAGTATGCCTCTTCAGAATATTTTACAAAATTTGTTTGAGAAAATACATTAGACGCAAAACCTACTAAAATTAAAAAAAGAAAACGTTTCATATGGGACAATTTGAAATTAATTTTTACTAAACACTAACGATTTTTTATTAAAATCTGCTGCTGCATTTATAACGCTTTTAAATTCATCAAAATTTACAAGTGGGTATTTTATAGCTCTATAATCTTCGTAAGCTGTTACAACTAATTTCTTACCTTCTATTTTATATTCACTTTTAAATTGGGCAACTTCTTTTCCATCAATAACGCATGTTTTAGTTAATTTTAAATCTTCAAGATTATCGATTTTATACCCATCTGGAATTTCAATCTCAAGTGTACGTTTAAAATAATGTGCATAATAAATATCACCATCCGAAACTCTTTTCTTTTCTTGATATAGCTCGCTTTGCATTCCAATTAATTCTCCAACTTTAAAAATAAACTTATCTCCAGCACTTTCAACAACATCACCAAGTTCTTGTGTGTAAGTTATTTTCATTGGCTTAGTTAAAATTGATTCTTTGTCTGTGTTTGAAATAACTAAATTTTTAACTGATTCTGGTTTGTCAATTGTATAATAATTTTTTGTTACGTCTTTCTTTTGTTCATCATTTAATAAATCATAAATAGGCTGAACATAATAAGCCGAATATCCCATTAAATTTTGCTCAACATCTAGCGTTGCAACAAGTGTTGATGGATTTATTTTAGTTTTAATATCTAAATTATGGTAAGATTTAGTGTAATCTGTAGCCGTAATTTGTTTAATCTTTGAAGAAGGCATGCCTACATCTCCTAATACAATTTCCTTAATAAATAATCCTTCAATAGCTGCATTATTAGGGTTTGGAAAATCCAAGCGGCTTAGTATTTCCAAGGGCGAGGTGTATTTATTAATTTCAGGGAAATAAAATAAAATATCATCTAAAAAGGATTGTGTAGGGAATTTTCCATCAAATTTTTTATTCATCCTGTCTGATGTAATAACTAATTCAACTGGAATTTTCATAAAATTAAAAGCATATATATACATTTTCAATGCAGTCACTTCGTCTAAGTTTTTAGTATCTAAAGCTTTATTAATTGGCAAATTTCCATTAGATGAACTTACGTTGTATTGAAGTTTTAAAACATTTTCTAATGCAATAATTTTCGCCTCTGGTGTTGCTTGTTTAGTGATTTTATTTTTATCTAAAAACTTCTCTATCACTTTTTGCTCTACTTTATCCGAAACAAATAAATTATTATAATATCCTTTAGCTATTGTTTCCCATGTGTAAAATTTAGCATTACTCTTATCTGTATTATACGCTAATTGGATACAAAAAGCGGGTTTGTTAGCGTTTGTGCTTGAGTATTTCTCTTCTTCAACTTGTTGAATATTAGATTGTGTTAAGCGGAGTGTGTTTTTTGTTTTATCAGTAGTGTCTTTCACAAATGCATTTAAGCCATTGAAACTTTTAGATTCATAAATAAGGTTCTTTGGACTAATTAATGTAAATTCATAAGAAGAAATAGGTAAAGAATTATTTACACGATAAAGTGCATAAGGGAAAAAACTTCTTTTATTTGTATAATAATATTCCACATCACAACCAACGTCTACTCCATCTATCGAAAATATGGTATATGGCCCTGCATTATCAAGATTATCAACATGCTTTACGTTATCTGAATTAAAAGGAATGATTTTATTAGCTGCAGTGATACATCTTGCTTTTATGTCAAGTTCTTCGTTTACTTGATCTGTAGAAATATATACTTTATTTACTTGCTCTATTCCTTTTTGATTATTGATATGATATATGCGATGATGCGTTTCAAAAATTACTGCTTGTCCATCTTTATCATATGCTCCTTCAAGCACTGTGAAATCTTTCACTAATACTAACTCAGATTGTTTTTCTGATTCAGCAGGAGTATATACCTTAGGTTGTTTTTCCCAGGAAAATGTTTTATAAAAATAATTTTGAGCTATACTTTCTGTTGACAGAAATGATAATATTAAAATCGAAACATTAATTACAAGCTTTTTGAATACAGTTTTCATATGTAGGTGTTATTGTTTTTTAATTGTCACATGGTTTATTCATCATTTTTACATTTGCCTTGCAGCATGATGAATATTTCATATATAGATGTTATAATTTTTTTAATGCGATTGATTTATTATTATTTTTATTTATTTCATTCAAAAATTCATTCCATGTTTCAAACTGAGACTTATCTATAAAATGATCATTTACATTGATGCTGCTTCTAAATATGATGTGATTTTTAGCTGAAACATATTCTGAGGTGTATTTAAAACTATCTTTATTAAAAGTGATATTTTGAGGAACAAACTTTACCGTTTGTGTTTCATCAATTTCTAAATTCACAATAATTTGCTTGTCAAATGTGCAATTAAACTCAATAGGATAAACTCTATCTTTAACAGTATATTCTGACATATAATTTTTATCAAAATTCATATTAAAAAAAAGTTCTGTTTGTAATTCAGTTACATAACTTTTTAGTTCAAACTCATAATACACTTTAAATTCTTTATCTCGTGTGTTTTGCTCAATGATAAATGTATCTAACTTAAATTTGTTATGCCCTTTTTCGCAAAAAGAACTTAAGTAGTCATACTGTTCAGTATATGATTTACCAGTTAATTTTTGTTGAAGTGTAATTTTAAAATAACCATTAACGCTTAAGTATCCTTTGCCAGAAACGGTGTTATTATTTTTTATTTTAATCGATATACTATCTTTCAAATAATTTGTAGAGCTTGGCAAAATCGGAACTTTTTTCACAACATATTCTGATTCTGACTTCCCAATAATCGCCTCTTTGCCTTGAATAAAAGCAGTGTGTGTCCCCAAATCTTGAAACTTTCCAGTTGCATCCAGAAAAAAACAAGTGTCTTTAGTAACATAAGCTGCTATCATATGATTGGCCGCCATTGGTGCAGGCATTTCCGTAAATTGATATGGAATATCTCTTGTTCCAATCCACGTTAAGTATATTGGCAAATTAGCTGCCTTTCCCATAGAGGAAAGTATACTTGCCATATCTTTACAATCTCCAAAACGTCGTTTACAAATAATATCAGACTCTCTTGGTATATATCCTCCAAGTCCATCTTCATAAGCGATATACGCAATTTTGTCTTGAACCCAATAGTATATTTTTTTTAATTTTTCTTCATCAGTCTTACAGTTTTGAACCAAACTATCTGTTATGTGCTGAATATATGGGGAAGGAGTTTTATTTAAATTCTTTACTAACTGTAAGTACCATTTATATAAATTATCTACAGATCCAACCAAAGGTGTTGAGACATCATTTTTATTATAGTCCTTTATGCTGATAAGATAATATGCCATCAAATCTCTATAACTTGGGGCATTTGACTCGCGAACAATTGGCAAAACCGAGTCGACTGACCAAGTTTGTATTTTATCTGCTTTCGTGATTTTTTCGGTAGAGGTGATTTTTAAATCATTTACATTAAACCCTTTTATATTTAAATTAACTGTATTGGCGCATTTTACTTTAAAAGTAGATTTAAGAACTGGATATCCTTCAGTAATATAAAAAGATCCAAAAAAACGAGGTTCATTATATATTTCATCATACTCAATATCAATTAAACATCCAGGACTAGAATTTGGATAAGTAACAATTATACTTTTTAAGTCGTTGTAAAATGTGCCGTCATCATTTGAATCTTTTACCTTGATATCATCTACAACAATTTTTTCGTATTTATTTCCTTTAGGAACTAAATTAGTTGCTTTAATATTTTTTATCTCGACGAAAGAATTTGTGTAAATAGATTTCACTCTATAGCTTTTTCCTTTGTCATTTAACACCAAATATTGTTCTTTAACGTGTTTTGTAACTACCAGCTCACCTTTATTGTTTAAAATCTCTGCACTTTCTTCTTTTAAAGTATAAACAATAGGTTCGTTAGGATATAAGTTGTTTAAACGCTGCAAATCATATACTTGTGCATTCATTTTAAAACACAGTATAATACAACAAAGTAAACTATAGAAACTACCTTTCATTAATTTGAAGATATTGCTATTCCATCATAAAAATTAACTGTTTTAAGCAATGCTCCTGTTTCGCTATAATATTTAGCTACGCCATGTTGCGTTCCGTATAAATAATTTTCTTCTTTACGTAATTTTCCGTTTTCATAGAAAAACTTGAAGTTACCATGCTCCTCTCCATAATAATAGTTTTCTATTGTTTTTGGAGTTCCATTTGGATAAAAACTTTTTGTTTCACCATGTTGTAAATCGTAATAATATCCTTCTGTTTCAGAAACATTTCCGTTTGAGCAATAAGTTGTTCTTGATCCATTCAAATCACCATTTGTATAATTAGCTACAATTGATTTTTTTCCGTTAGCAAAGTTACATACTACTTTATAATACCCTGCCTCAATTTTTTTGAACGGTTCTAATTCTCCTTTGGCATTATTATAAGTATAGCCTACTAATAAGTCATCATCATATCTTCTAACATATATCAACTCTCCTAATTCGTCATAAACACGTGAGTCTCCGTCTGCCACTCCCATCTTGTAACTAATCGTTCTCAATACTTTTCCGTTTTCGTAATATATTTTACCTGTTCCATTTGTTTCATTATCAACGATATCATATTCAGACGCAAGTTTTCCATTATAATGATATTTTAATTTTCTTCCATTTTCCATGTCATTAAAATAGGGCGTTTCTAAAAATATTTTGCCGAACACATCATATTTTTTTTGGACACCAACTTGCTTACCATTTTCATACTCCTTAACAAAACTTACTGTTCCATCTGGATAATACACATAAGATTTTCCCTTAGGGAAATCAAACTCAAACTCTTTATGAAAAAGTGGCTTCCCATTATAATGTTTTTCATCTATGGTTCCATTACCTCCTGGTAAATCCACGTTTTGTTTTATTTTACCTGCTGTATCGTGATAAATAACTTTAGTTAAACACGTTAATTTATAATAATCTTCTGTCGAAATTTTTCCCTTAATATCATATGCCTCTGTCCATCCGTCTTGTTCTCCTTCGTTAAAAAATTTCGTGTATTGCAACGTTCCGTCTATATAATAATATTTCCATGTACCTTCAACGTTACCGTTAACAACATATCCTTCTCGTTTTAATTGACCGTTAATGAAATACATTTTAAAATATGAATTTTCTTCGCCGTTTTTATAAACAGTTTCTGTCTTAACTTTCCCATTTGTGAAATAAGTTTTATAAGGACCATCTAAAACTCCTTCATTATAGTTTTCTTCAGTAGTTAAAACACCAAATGAATTATATGATTTCCATACTCCGTCCATTTCTCCATTTTTATATAATCCTTCTTTTCGTTTTACACCGTTAGGATAGTATAAATTTAATATATTAGATTTTCCAGATAATTTATGTGAGCCTAGCAATTCTCCAGTTTCTTTATAGCTTTTAATCTCTTGGATTTTTCCTTTTTTATAGGTTAGTTCTTCCCAAAGTTTACCTTCTTTTGTATAATATTTTGCAATTCCATCAAACTTACCACTTGAGAAATTTTCTTCTTCAACTAAAACTCCGTCATCATTATATGTTTTCCAAAGACCTTCAAGTTTACCATCTTTATATAAACCCTCTTCTGACAAGGCTCCATTTTGATGATAAATTTTCCAAATGCCATCTGGCTCACCATCCACATAAACACCTTCATTTTTGATACTATTTTTAGTGTTATTATGGTAAATGGAAGAAGCTCCTTCTCTTTTGCCATTTACAAATTTGCATTTTTGTTTAATCTTCCCATTATCATAATACTCTATTAAATCACCTTCTAATTTTTTATCATTATTTTTAATACTATACTGCTTAGCACCGTTCTTATAAAATTTATTTTCTGTTCCAGATATCTTACCAGCTACATAATCGTATTCTGATAATGGTTTTCCGTTAGAATAATAT
This sequence comes from Bacteroidetes bacterium UBA5697, assembly GCA_002420145.1. Taxonomy (GTDB): domain Bacteria; phylum Bacteroidota; class Bacteroidia; order B-17B0; family Aurantibacillaceae; genus UBA4416. The sequence continues at coordinate 198,598 of DIHL01000023.1, read as the reverse complement.
ATAACAACCTTTCCATCAATCAAATTATTATTAATTGGATAAGCTGCTCTTGGATTCGTATTTTCAAAATACTCTTTATAGTGAGTTTCTTTTCCTTTATCATATGTCACTTGACTTTCTATGTTACTATTTTCAAAATAATAAATCCATGGTCCATTTTTTTTGCCATCAACAAAAGCACCTTCTGATTTTTTAATTCCATTATCAAAATAGTAATTCCAATAACCTTCGTTACTACCCATTTTATTTTTTTCTCCCGCTCCAAACAACTTATTTCGGCTATACCAATGTGGCACTACCTTGTTTGTTCCTTGAAGATTTTCATTATATGAGGCAAAAGTAACACACATATAATCATACCCCCAGTTTCTATACTCGTCTAGTACCTTCTGATTTTTTGTGTTCCATTTATTAATTTCTTCGTTTTTTATTCCAGCAAATGCATTGTACAGATAAGGTTCAAAAAACTTTCTGTTCCACACTTCGTTAAAGAATTTACCGTAAAATGAATTATAAAAACCTGTTACATCTTTGTACTTTCCAATATTTTCACAAACCAATTGTATTTGTTTTGCTACATCATATGTTAAATCTGTTTTAGCTTTATACTTGGCAGATAAGGCAATTTTAGACCTTACAATACTTTCTAAATCAGTAAAATCATTTTCTGATTTTATCTCTTCAATTTCAATCAATTTATCATCTCCTAATTCCATTCTAGCAATAGACTCTAAAGAGTTAACAATATTTTGAGCCCTTGCACTTCTGTTTTCGCATACTAAAAAATATTGCAATGCTAACATAGCAGGTACAACCTTTCCTTGTTTTAATGCTAAACTTCCCATTTGCAAGTGACTTGCTGCGTGCATCGGGTTAATTTGGATAGATTGTTTAAAAAGTTCGTACGCTTCGAAATATTTTTCTTGACGAAATTTTGAAACACCTAATTCATATAAAAACGAATTGTTTGCAGGGTATTTTTTAGCTCCATAACGGTAAATTTCTTCAGACTCCTTTATTTTTTTTAAATTATCTAAAGCATTTGCTTTAAATAAAATAGCATTAGGCGTATATTGATCTGAATGTTTTAATAACTCATCACACAACACAACTGCCAATGAATCCTTGTTATTTGCGATATAAGTATTAATCAATTCAACTGATGCTAAAGCAAATCCAGAATCATTACGTTGTATTTTTTTAAACTCAGCAATTGCTTCGTCATACTTTTTTTCATCATGAAATTTAACTCCACTTTGTATAATTTCTCTATAATTAATTTGTTTATACTCATTTTGTGAAATCAAGAAGTTAGAAATACAAATAGCGACAACAACAATACTACGTTTTAATAGGCTCATAAATTTATTTTTTTCTGCTTATGAAAATAGGTTCTTTTTTGTAATAAAAAAAACTAATAGTACTATTTATTAGTTTTATTAATAATTAAATAGACATATAATAACGAAACGTGAAAAAGTCACTGATTTTGCTGTTTTTTATGTTTTTGAGATGTAAATTCTTAAATCCTCACCCCAATAATGCACACCACGCCAGTGGGCGGATCGTATTATCAGGCAACCGCTAAATGCGGATACCGATAATACATACATCATCCACTTGTTCCAAATTCCCTTTCCAGCTTTCAAAAACTTTTTCAAATTATTGCTTAATTACCAAATATATCGCAATAAAAAAGCCCTCACCAACTGTGAGGGCTTTTTATTTTAAGTTTGAGATTGCACGTGATGTTACATATTTCTTCTGTACTGCCCACCTACTTCAAATAAGCATTTAGTCACTTCACCTAAGCTCATAAACTTAGCGGCATCCATTAATTCAGCAAAAATATTTTTGTTTTGGATAGCGGCTGTTTGTAAACGTTTTACCATCTCATCATGTTTATCAGCATGCGTTTTATGCAACTCTGCTAACATAGTAATTTGATATTCTTTTTCTTCGGTAGTTGAACGTATTACTTCACGAGGTAATACCGTTGGACTTCCTTTGCTTGATAAGAATGTATTTACCCCAATGATTGGATATTCGCCAGTATGTTTTAATGTTTCATAGTATAAACTTTCTTCTTGTATTTGTCCACGTTGATACATCGTTTCCATAGCGCCTAATACACCGCCACGTTCAGAGATGCGGTCAAATTCAGTTAATACAGCTTCTTCAACTAAATCAGTTAACTCTTCAATGATGAAAGAACCTTGTAATGGGTTTTCATTTTTCGCTAAACCTAATTCACGGTTAATGATTAACTGAATAGCCATGGCTCTACGAACTGATTCTTCGGTAGGGGTTGTAATGGCTTCATCGTAAGCATTGGTATGTAATGAATTACAATTGTCGTAAATAGCGTATAACGCTTGCAAGGTTGTGCGAATATCATTAAAATCAATTTCTTGAGCATGTAACGAACGACCAGACGTTTGAATATGATATTTCAACATCTGACTTCTTTCGTTGCCACCGTAACGTAATTTCATAGCCTTCGCCCAAATACGGCGACTCACACGGCCAATTACACTATACTCAGGATCGATACCGTTACTAAAGAAGAATGATAAGTTTGGCGCAAAATCATCAATATGCATTCCGCGGCTTAAGTAGTATTCTACAAACGTGAACCCGTTAGCTAAGGTAAAGGCTAATTGAGAAATAGGATTTGCTCCTGCCTCTGCAATGTGATAACCAGAAATAGAAACGGAATAGAAGTTACGAACTTTTTGATCGATGAAATATTGTTGCACATCACCCATCACACGTAAACTAAACTCTGTACTAAATATACAAGTGTTTTGCGCTTGATCTTCTTTTAAAATATCGGCTTGCACTGTACCACGCACTTGTGATAAAGTGGTTGCTTTAATTTTTTCATAAACTTCTTTTGGTAATACTTGATCTCCTGTAACACCTAATAACATTAATCCTAAACCATCATTACCTTCTGGTAATTCGCCTTGGTAAGTTGGACGAACAGTACCTTTTGCTTTATAGATAGCTGCAATTTTTGCTTCTACTTCTTTTTCTAAACCGTTTGCTTTAATATAAATTTCGCATTGTTGATCAATAGCGGCATTCATAAAAAATGCTGCCATCGTTGGCGCTGGACCATTAATCGTCATTGATACAGATGTTTTAGGATCTGCTAAATTGAAACCAGAGTATAATTTCTTAGCGTCATCTAAACAACAAATACTTACGCCTGAGTTACCAATTTTACCATAAATATCCGGACGATAATCAGGGTCGTTACCATAAAGAGTAACGCTATCAAAAGCTGTACTTAAACGCGCAGCTGGCAAACCTTTACTTACGTAATGGAAACGTTTATTAGTTCTTTCTGGCCCACCTTCACCAGCAAACATACGTGTTGGATCTTCACCTTCACGCTTAAATGGATAAATACCAGCTGTGTATGGGAAATCTCCAGGGAAATTTTCTTGTAAGGTCCATTTTAAAATATCGCCCCAAGAGGTATATTTTGGCGAGGCAATTTTTGGAATTTTTGAATGAGATAACGATTCGTAATGTGTTTCAATTTTCAACACTTTATCACGCACTTTAAATTCATAAAACTCATTTGAGTATAATTTCTTTTTTGCTTCCCAACCTTCAATGACTAATAAATGACGAGGATCTAAATCTAATTTTGTTTTTTCAAATGCTTCTTGCAAACCTTTAATCAAACGATCTTTATCATCCATCTTAGATTCTGTAATCGTTTCGATGGTTTTTTGAATACCATATAATTTTTGAGCAACCTCTGCTTGTGCATTGGCTCTCTTGTCGTAATTACGGTTGTTTTCAGAAATCTCTGATAAGTAACGTGTTTTTGAAGGAGGAATGATGTAAATTTTTTCACTCATCTCTTCCGTAATATGAAATTGAGAAGCTAAAGCATTGTTGCCAGTTTTCTCAACCATCTTATTCATTACCGCTTTGTATAAACGGTTCATCCCTGGGTCGTTGAATTGAGAAGCGATGGTTCCAAATACTGGAATATCTTCATCTGCAATTTCCCATAAGTTGTGATTACGCTTGTATTGTTTTTTGACATCACGAATCGCATCTAACGCGCCACGTTTGTCAAATTTGTTTAAAGCAATAATGTCAGCAAAATCTAACATATCAATTTTCTCTAACTGAGTGGCTGCTCCGTATTCAGGAGTCATTACATACAAACTCATGTTAGAGTGCTCGATGATTTCTGTATCCGATTGTCCGATACCAGATGTTTCTAAAATAATTAAATCGAAGTTAGCAGCTTTACAAATGTTTACTGCATCTTGCACATATTTACTTAATGCTAGATTACTTTGACGAGTCGCTAATGAACGCATGTACACGCGATCATTTTTAATCGCATTCATACGAATACGATCGCCTAATAAAGCGCCGCCTGTTTTACGTTTAGAAGGGTCAACCGAAATAATAGCAATTTGTTTATCTTTAAAATCAATTAAAAAACGACGCACCAATTCATCTACTAAACTTGATTTACCAGCTCCACCAGTACCAGTAATTCCTAACACAGGGGTTGCTGATTTTTCTGCTTTAGCTTTTAATTCATTTAATAAACCAATATTTTCATCATTAAAATTCTCAGCAGCAGAAATAATACGAGCAATTGATTTGTAATCTCTCTCGGCTATTTTAGCCACATCATCTTTAATATTTGTTCCAGTTGCATAATCACACTGACGTAATAAATCATTGATCATTCCTTGCAATCCCATCGCACGGCCATCATCTGGCGCATAAATACGAGCAATACCGTAGTTGTGTAATTCCTCAATTTCTTCAGGAAGAATTACTCCACCTCCGCCACCAAATAATTTGATGTGCTCACAACCTTTCTCTTTCAACAAATCGTACATGTATTTAAAATACTCCACGTGTCCGCCTTGGTAACTAGTTACAGCAATGGCATTAGCATCTTCTTGAATAGCACAGTTTACAACCTCTTGCGCACTTCTATCGTGACCTAAGTGAATAACCTCTGCCCCACTAGATTGAATAATACGACGCATGATATTAATAGCAGCATCGTGTCCATCAAATAAAGCCGCAGCAGTTACAATACGAATTTTATGTGTTGATTGATATGGTGTAGTTTCCATAGGAAAATGATTTTAAAATTGAAGTGTCTAATATAATAGTTTTTATGGTTTTAGGGTAAAAATTAGTCGATTAACATCTGAAAAATAATTAGACTTAAGATTGCTTGCTAAAAAGCGTTTTATAGTAATAAATTCCCACAAAAATAAACCCTAAAATAAAAGGTATAGAGGCCAATAATTTAAGCTCACCCTTCGTGAAAAACTCAATATACATCCAAAAGCTATTGGCGCAAATCCAAAACAAAATAGCCAAATTTAGGTGAACATCAACTGTTTTTCTAGTAATAAAGGCTATAATGACCGCAATAATTAAAGTAGGAATAACCATAATGATTCCTAACCATTTTAATTCGAGCATCCAACAACTGTCTTTTATTAACCAAAAAACAATATGCAGACTTTCATATGATTTTATTTTTTGCCAAAGTTCCATAATCAGGATTTAAAAATAAGATTTTTTTAACCACATGGCACATAGTTTTTATTTGATTTTGCTAGGATTAAAGAAGCTTCGCTTTTTTAGATTATTGAACTACAAACATTGCCTCTTCGAGCGCCTGCCTTGTCGGCAGACAGGTAGTCGAGAAGCCTTGTCTAGTTCTCGACTACGCTCGAACTGACAGCTAGTATAGCCTATTTCTAGTCAAATGTTATTTTTCTTTAAGTCTTTAAGTATTAAAGGCTTTTTAGTATCTTTAAACATAAATTAGTTCTCAAAAATATATGATTCAGTTCGAAAAATTTAAACTTAAAAATAATCTCACAGTCATTGTTCACCAAGACAAAAGCACGCCTATGGCTTGCTTAAATATTATATATGATGTTGGCGCTCGTGATGAAGACGAAAATAAAACAGGATTTGCCCATTTATTTGAACATTTAATGTTTGGTGGAAGTATCAATATTCCTAATTACGACGAACCATTACAATTAGTAGGTGGCGAAAATAATGCCTTTACTACTAACGATATTACCAATTACTATTGCACCGTTCCATCCGAAAATTTAGAAACGGCGTTTTGGCTAGAAAGCGATAGAATGTTGAGTTTAGCTTTTGATAAAAAAAGTTTAGAAGTTCAGCGTAGTGTAGTAATTGAAGAATTTAAACAACGTTATTTAAACCAACCTTACGGTGATGTATGGCTATTATTACGTCCATTAATTTATAAGGTACATCCTTATAAATGGGCAACCATTGGTAAAGAAATTAAACATATTGAAGATGCGACTATGGAAGATGTGAAAGCATTCTTTAAAGAACATTATAATCCAAGTAATGCTGTATTAGTGGTAGCTGGAGACGTGGAATTAGAACAAGTAAAACAATTAACAGAAAAATGGTTTGAGCCTATTGATGCTGGTGTTAAACCAAAGCGCAATTTGCCAGTTGAGCCTCCTCAAACTGAATACAGAAGTTTAACCGTTGAACGTGATATTCCAATTAATAGTATTTACAGAGCTTATCGCATGTGTGCTCGTACGGATGCAGAATATCATACCATTGATTTAATTTCTGACATTTTATCTCGTGGCAATTCATCTCGTTTATACAAAAACTTAATAAAAGACAAACAGTTGTTTAGCGATATACACGCTTACGTGATGGGCGATTTTGATAAAGGCTTATTTGTGATTTCAGGAAAGGTAAATGATGGTGTGAGCATTGAAGCTGCAGAAGCGGGCATTGATGCTGAAATTGCTAAACTTCAAAACGAATTAGTGGCAGCCGACGAATTACAAAAATGTAAAAACAAAGTAGAATCTACAGTTACTTACAGCGAAGCAGATGTATTGAATAAAGCAACCAATTTGGCTATTTCTGAATTATTGGGTGATGCTAATTTAATAAACTTAGAAATTGAGAATTACCAAAAAGTAACAGCCGAACAAATTAAAGAACAAGCGAACAAGATTTTACAAAAAACAAATTGCAGTACCTTGTTTTATTTAAAAAAGAAGTAAATAACTTATAAAAAATCTGCGGTAATCTCCGAGATCTGCGGGACACAAGTAATGATACAATTTTCTTCCATAAACCCAAACAGCAGTTTTGCTGAGTTGCTAGAGCTAGAGCAAAGAGAATTTGCTTTATATCAACATCATGATTTTTTGGATTATCAAAAGCAACGTTTAGCATTTTTAGAAAAGCATTTAGACTCTGCTTCCGTAAAAGCATTGCACGATTATGTAAAAGCTAACCGACCAAAAATTGCTGTGTTTGCAGGAAGCTTTAGTCCATTTCATAAAGGACATTATAACGTCTTACAAAAAGCCGAAAAATTATTTGATAAAGTCATCATTGCTTTTGGTAAAAATCCTTCAAAAGATGTTCATGCCTGGCCTGTTCCAAAAACTATTTCAAATAGACAAATTACATCTTACAATAGTTTGCTTACCGACCATATTGAATCTTTTGGATACGATGTGACCGTAGTGCGTGGCTTACGCAACTCCACTGATTTTCAGTACGAACAAAATCAATACCGTTACATACAAGAATTAAAACCAGATATCAAAATCATTAATATTTTTTGCGATAAAGAATTTGAACATATTAGTTCGTCTGGTATTCGAACACTCGAAAAATACAACAAACACCAAAATTATTTGTTAGACTAAAAAACATCTCATGAAGACAATTATCTCAATTTTATTCTGCGCTTTTGCTTTCATTCAAATGAATGCACAAAAAACATATCAATTGCCTAGTAACGTTACAAGCAATGATTATATGGCAAAAACCATTATCATTAAAGTGAAGCCAGCATTTGCTTCCGTTTGTTCCATTAATAAAATTGAGAATACTTCCTTTCAAGCATTTGCCAATGCTATTGGAGTAACTAATCTTCATAAAAAATTTCCAAATGACAGAAGTCCTGAAAAACCTACAAATTCAGCGGGACAAGCTTATGCAGATTTATCATTGATATACGAGTTAAATTACACGTCTAATTTATCTATCGAAAAAGTCATTAGTAAATTATTGCTATCCAATATTTTAGTATACGCCGAACCTCATTTTATTCCAAAAGTAAATTATACCCCAAACGACCCTTTAGCAAACCCAACCGATCAATACCATTTACAAACGATTAATGCCTTTAATGGGTGGAATGTAAATAGAGGAGATTCTGCGATTGTTATTGGAATTACTGATACAGGAGTTGATTTTACACATCCTGATTTATTTAATAATGTGAAACGAAATTATGCCGACGTTCCAGATGGAATTGATAATGACGGAGATGGATACACCGATAACTACATGGGTTGGGATATGGGCATGAACGACAGTGACCCATCGTGGCAAGCAAATGCACATGGTGTTCATGTAAGTGGTCTTTCAAGTGCTAGTGCTGATAATAATTTAGGAGGTGCAGGGACTGGTTTTAATTGCAAATTTTTGCCAGTAAAAATTGGTGATGCTAACGGTAACTTAATTGCTGCTTACGAAGGCATTAAATATGCAGCCGATCATGGTTGTCAAATTATTAACTGCTCTTGGGGCGGAGGTGGCTCAAGCCAATTTGGACAAGATATTATTGACTATGCAACCATTAATAAAAATAGCTTAGTAGTTTGTGCCGCTGGTAATAACGCTACTGATGGAGATTTTTTTCCGGCAGCTTATAATTATGTATTATCTGTTGCAAATACAACATCCATTGACACTAAGCAATCCTCTTCTAATTATGGTTATATGGTTGATGTTTGTGCGCCAGGCGATAACGTGAACTCTACTTGGCCTGGAAGTTTTTATATCACTTCTTCTGGAACATCAATGTCGTCGCCTGTAGTAGCAGGTGCAGCAGGAATTGTGAAAAATCACTTTCCATCATATAATGGCTTGCAAGTAGCTGAACGTTTAAAAGTAACTGCCGATAATATTTATGCATCAAATCCATCTTACTTAAATAAATTAGGCTCAGGACGTATTAATTTGTTTAGAGCGTTAACAGATCCTGCAACTCCAAGTGTGGTAATGACTAATAAAACTATTAGCGATCATAACGATATGTCGTTTATTAATGGCGACACATTATTTATTGCAGGGACTTTTATCAATTACTTAAGTCCCACATCTGCTTTAAATGTAACCGTTACACCATTATCATCTTATGCGGTTAGTATTGACAATACTACATCTTTAGGTGTAATTAATACCTTAGCTAGTACAACTAATTCATTGGACCCATTTACATTTAAATTAACTGGTGCTATACCAATTAACACTGCTTTAAATTTTGAAGTATTAATGAGTGATGGAACTTATCAAGCAAAACAATTTTTTACTGTGTACATTAATGTAGATTATATTAATATTGAAGTGAATGATGTCAGCACAACGGCTACCAGTAAAGGGAAAATTGGTTATAACCAAGATGCGCAAGCACAAGGTTTAGGTTTTAAATACAACAATGTCGCTTTATTATACGAAGCAGGTTTTATGGTTGGAACTGATACCACGAGAGTATCGGATTGTGTGAGAGGAGCCACTCCAGGTGGAGCTTCTGATACAGACTTTGGAACGATTAACCGCATTGCATTGCAGGTGCCATCCATGAAATCGGATTTTGACACCAAAACAAAATACCAAGACAACTTATCATTCAATCCTTTACCTGTGAGTATTGAGCAAAACACCTATGCTTGGGTAGCAGTGCCAAATACACAATTTGTGATTTGGGAATATGTCATTACTAACACACACGCCACTGATACCATTAAAAAAATGTACGCCGGTATTTTTGCAGACTGGGATATTGATGGAGCTACCTTTGCTCAAAACAGAAGTGCTTATGATGCTGCTACTAAAATGGGCTATAGCTATTACACAGCCACTGGTGGAAAATACGGTGGTATTAAATTATTAACCAATACGGCTCCTCCAAATTTTTATGCCATTGATCATGTGAGTGGTGGTAATGGCGGCATTGATTACGCTAATGGTTCTGATTCTAAAGACAAATATTTAACCCTATCCACTCCACGTTTAGCAGCAGGAGTAGCAGGAAGCGGAGTAGATGTTTTAAATGTGATGAGTAGCGGACCATTTACTATTGCACCAAACCAAAGTGTAAAAGTAGCTTTTGCTTTAATTGGAGGCGATAGTTTAGCAAACTTAATTACAGGTGCTCAACAAGCTCAAATTAAATACGATGGTATACCAACTAGTATTGAGCAAAATATAGTAGCAGAAAATGGATTAGCTATTTATCCAAACCCTACCAAAAATAGCATGACTATTTCTCAAACTGAAAAAATATTTACTGCCTACGAAATTTATGATTTAAACGGAAGATTAATTTCTGAAAATAAAATTCAAAGCATCCTTCAAAAGGTTGATTTATCTAATTATGCAGAGGGCATGTATGTTGTGAAATTAATTGGAAAAGAGAAAGTAGAGTTTAAGAAAATTGTGGTGGTTGAGTAATCTGCTTCTAAAAAATGAAAGTTGTCAGTTGGAATTGTAATGGAGCATTTAGAAAGAAATTTAATACCTTATTAGATTTTAACGCTGATATTTATATCATTCAAGAATGTGAAAATCCGGAAGAATCAAAAGATTTAGAATATAAAAATTGGGCGAAAAATTATTTATGGATTGGAGATTCTAAAAATAAAGGACTTGCTGTTTTTGCCAAAGAAGAAATAAATCTTCAGCCTTTAAATTGGACTAATAATTTCAAAGACCATTCGGTAAAGCATTTCCTGCCTTGCTTAATAAATAATGATTTTCAGTTACTAGCTGTTTGGACACATCAAAATAATTCGCCAAACTTTGGCTACATCGGTCAATTTTGGAAATATCTTCAGGTAAATAAATATAACTTCAAAAAAATAATTATAGCTGGAGATTTAAATAGTAATAGTATTTGGGATGAATGGGATAGGTGGTGGAATCATAGTGACGTTATTAAAGAACTTGAAGAAATAAATATAAAAAGTTTATACCATAAATATTTTAATGAAGTTCAGGGTAAAGAAACAAAACCAACCTTCTTCCTGCAAAGAAATCCTTCAAAACCATATCATATTGATTACTGTTTATCATCTAATGAATTTAGCCAAAGATTAAAAGAAGTAGAGGTTCCTAAATTCGATAATTGGCAACATGTAAGCGATCATGTTCCTATCATTATTACATTCAAGTAAGCGAAAAAGGCAGCCATAACTTATGGGCTCTTTCTCCAAAATTCCCTATATTTGCCCTTTATTTTTAAAAATTATGGAATTAAATACTTTAACTGCTATATCTCCTGTTGATGGTCGTTACCGTCGTGTAACTAACGAATTAGCAGCTTACTTTTCTGAGTTTGGTTTAATCAGATACCGTGTGCAAGTTGAAATTGACTATTTCATCTTATTATCACAACAAGGTTTACCTCAATTACCAAAATTAAACGAAAGTCAAATCGCAGCTTTAAAAGCAGTATATCAAAACTTTTCGTTTGCGGACGCAGAGATAATTAAAGAAACTGAAAAGACAACCAATCATGATGTAAAAGCGGTTGAGTATTTCATTAAAGAAAAATTAAAAGCTCAAGGTTTAGAAAACTATTTAGAGTTCGTTCACTTTGGCTTAACTTCTCAAGATATTAATAATACTTCTATTCCATTGTCTCTAAAACAAGCTAACAATGAAGTGGTATTACCTAACTTAAAACAAGTTACCGATAAACTAAAGGCATTATCAAGTGAATGGAAAAACATTTCTTTACTAGCACGTACTCACGGTCAGCCAGCTTCCCCTACTCGTTTAGGTAAAGAAATTTATGTATTTGTAGAGCGTTTACAAATTCAAATCAATCAGTTAAATGCGATTCCTTTCTCAGCTAAATTTGGTGGTGCAACAGGTAACTTCAACGCACACTATGTAGCTTATCCAAAAAATGATTGGATTAAATTTGGAAACGAATTTGTAAACAACACCCTAGGTTTAAGCAGAAGTCAGTTTACCACACAGATTGAGCACTACGATAATATCGCTGCATACTGCGATGCTTTAAAACGCATCAATACGATTTTATTGGATTTATGTCGCGATATTTGGACATACGTGAGTATGGATTACTTTAAGCAAAAATTAAAAGCAGGAGAAATTGGTTCTTCGGCAATGCCACATAAAGTAAACCCAATTGATTTTGAAAATGCAGAAGGCAACTTAGGAATGGCAAATGCAATTTTAGAACACTTATCTGCCAAGCTTCCAGTATCTCGTTTACAACGTGACTTAACAGATAGTACGGTTTTAAGAAACTTAGGAGTTCCGGTAGCGCATATTTTAATTTCATACAAAAGCATTTTAAAAGGTTTAGATAAATTAATATTAAACGAAGAAATTTTTAATAGAGATTTAGAAAACAACTGGGCTGTAGTAGCTGAGGCTGTTCAAACTATTTTACGTAGAGAGGGTTATCCAAAACCTTACGAAGCATTAAAAGATTTAACTCGTACGAACACGCATATTACAAAAGACTCGATGCATACATTCATCAATGGATTAAATGTGAGTGCAGAAGTAAAAGCGGAGTTATTAAACATTACACCACAAAACTTTGTAGGACAAAATCCAGAGTTTTAACCCTTCGGCTCCGCTCCAGGGTGACATCTTTGTCAGTTCGAGCGAAGTCGAGAACCGAAAAGCAAGTACAAACAAAAATGAAAGTAGCAGGCTTCACCATCATACGAAATGCGATTAAGTTCGACTATCCAGTGGTAGAAGCCATTACTTCTATTTTGCCTATTTGTGATGAATTTATTGTAGCCGTTGGTAATAGTGAAGATGAAACACTGCAATTAATTAAAAACATTAACTCTCCCAAAATTAAAATCATTGAAACGGTTTGGAATGACCATTTAAGAGAAGGTGGACAAGTATTAGCTATTGAAACCAATAAAGCATTTGATGCTATCAGTAAAGATGTGGATTGGTGTTTCTATATTCAAAGTGATGAATGCGTTCATGAAAAACATTTAGCTTCAATTAAAGATGCGATGATGAAATATAAAGATGATAAACAGGTTGATGGTTTATTATTTAACTACGTTCATTTTTATGGCACATACAACTACGTTGGTAATTCGCGCCGCTGGTACCGTAAAGAAATTCGTGTTATTAAAAATGACAAATCTATTCGCTCTTATAAAGACGCACAGGGTTTCAGAAAAACAGATAACTCTAAACTAAACGTCAAGCCTATTAGTTCCGAGATTTATCATTATGGTTGGGTAAAGCCTCCGAAAGCTCAACAAGCTAAGCAAGAACATTTTCATAAGATGTGGCATGATGATGAGTGGATGAAAAAAAATATTGCTCAGGTAGAAGAATTTGATTATTCACAAATAGATAGCTTAGAAGAATTTAAAGGCACACATCCTCAAGTGTTTCAAGCCCGCGTCAAAGGAGCAGATTGGAATTTTAAATTCGATCAATCGCAAATCAAGTTAAGTACAAAAGATAAATTCTTATTATTTATTGAAAAAACAACCGGCTGGAAAGTTGGGGAGTATAAAAATTATAAAGTGGTTTAGTTTTTTATTTTGTCACTTCGAGTGCGACTTTAGGAGCGTATCGAGAAGTGTTCTTTACAAGTTCTCGATACAAAATTCAAAGAGACAGAATTTTTACTCGAACTGACAGCTCTAGAGAATATACGCCCCAACTAAAACTGAAAATAAATAAAGGGCTGCATCTCGCCACTTACCATTTGGTAAATACAAAATACAAATACAACCGCCACTAAACTCATCACTGGTAAAGGCAGTTCAGCGAATTTTAAACGGTATTTTTCTTTAATGTTTTCTGGAATCCAGTGAATTAAATACCCAACTAAGATGACCGAAAACACTAAGGCGTAACCTTGAATGATATTAAAAGTCAATGCCCCTCCAAAATGATTGGTAATTCTATCAAAAATTAAGCTAACGGTATCTAAACTGTCGCTTCTAAAAAAGATACGTGTAAAACTTATAAAGGCTAAAGTGATAAACACCATCATGCCTTTTACAAAAAAGGAATTAGAATCTTTGAATGGAGAAATTTTTTGCCACAGTTTGTGAACGACTAAACCTAAGCCGTTTAAACCGCCCCAAATAATAAACAACCATGAACTTCCATGCCAAAAGCCACCAAGCAACATCGTCACTAATAAATTAATATTGGTATTGACACTCTGTTTGACTTTTGGGAAGAAGTATGCTAATAACACTAATGCAATCGCTATCAATAATAAAACCAATAGCAACCAAATTTTACCAGTGAGCATAACTAATACAATGGATAAAAAAGCAATGCAGATGTAAGAACCAATGGTTCCTTTTTTATTTCCACCTAATGGAATGTATAAATAATCCTTTAACCAAGTAGATAAAGAAATATGCCAGCGTTTCCAAAACTCACTCACATCTTGTGCCTTGTATGGTGATTTGAAATTGGTTTTTAAGCGGTAGCCTAACAATAATGCTATACCAATGGCAATGTCGGTATAACCACTAAAATCAGCATAAATTTGAAGAGAGTAACCAAAAATTCCAAATACGGTTTCTACTCCTGAATAGTAATTTGGATTATCAAATATTCTATCAATGTAATTTATGGCGATATAATCGGCCATTATTTTTTTACCTAAACCATTTAATATCCAAAATATAGCATAACCAAATTCTTTTCGTGTTAAACTATATTGCTGATAAATTTGATATAAGAACTCGTTTGCTTTTACAATTGGTCCTGCTACCAAATGCGGGAAGAAGCAAACAAAAAAGCCATAATCAAAAATAGATTTTACTGGCGTTACCTTTCCTCTATACATATCAATGGTATAGGAAATTGATTGAAACGTAAAGAATGAAATCCCCACTGGTAAAATTAATTTATCTACTGGATCATTCGTTCCTAAAAAGGTATTGCTAAATTGAGTGAAATGATTAAAGAAAGAAATATCTGTTCCGGCTAACAGATTGACGCTCTCTGTAAAGAAATAGGCATACTTAAAGTAACATAACAAAGTTAAATTAAGCAGTAAGCTAATGGTTAGGTAAACTTTTTTCTTTTTGTCAGATTTAGATTCAAAAATAAGTCGTCCCCAATTGTAATCGCTAATAATGGTGAAGATGAGTAAAATTAAAAAGACGCCGCTTGTTTTATAATAAAAGAAAAAACTAACCAATAATAAAAAAAGGGTTCTTAATGTATTCTTTTTGTAAATCAATGAGTAGATACCTAAGACCACAGCAAATAATCCCCAAAAATATAATTGAGTAAAAATCACTGGTTGCCCTTTTACATAAAGGAAACAAGATTTGAGATATGTAAGTATATCATTCACTTTTATTTAACCTTACTATTATATCTATAACTTTTATTAAAGGCATCAAACATCATGGTAGCTAAAATATTATATCCTCGCCCATTAAAATGTACTTTATCTTTTGCAGCTAAACCAGCCTTGTACCACTTATAAATTGATTTGTATCCTCCCATCACGGCATATAAATCATACACAGCCGTATTATGTTTTTCCATTAACTCATACATGGCCTCTTGCGCTTTAATAGGACGCTTGTTAGAAGTTTTTCTGTTCATGTAATTATCGGTTACAGTCGTAAACAAAAATGTGCAATTTGGCGATGCTATTTTAATAAGCGTAATTAAACTATCATAATTTTCAATAAATTTTTGTTTCGAAAAATTGACATCATGCGTATCATTAACGCCTAACGAAAAAATAACTAAATCAGGCGGTATAGTACTTAATTCATTCACAAATTCTTGGCATCTTAAATAAGACGCAGTACTTGCTCCGTTAACGCCAATGGATGCATAATAAAATCCTGGATTATCATTTTCGATACTAAAACCGCGTAACATAAAATCAGGAATGATGGTGTCTTTTCTTACTAAATTAAAGTTCACTGAGTCGATATAAGATTCGAAGAAAAATTCGGAGTACCCGTTTTTTCTGAAATCATTTCTTACAAAATTTAATCCTGTTTGAGCGGCAAGTGAAAATTCGAAACTTGGATTAAAATTATGGTACACTCTTAATGAATTAAATTTTTGATGATGATTGTTTTTTAATAAACTAAATCCAAAAGTGTTAGCGCTATCATTAGTAATACCAGCCATGCCAGCCATTCCTAAGTTATCGCACATTTCTTTTGATAGGGCATTGCGCTTTCTAATCCATTTACCAGTGGTGAATGATTTAAAAAAATGTGGGCTATTTGTTTTTACAATTTTAAAAGGGAAAATAAATGTACCGCCACCATTAAAGCTTCCAATGTTTTGAAATCCATCCATCAATACTTCAGTCCAAAAACCAGCTTGAATGTGCGAACCACCAAAATGAACTACTGTTACTTTTTTTCTTTTGCCTTCTCTCAGTTCATCAATTTTTTTATAGAAATCCATAAACTGAGAACTATCTTTTCCAAAACGCAATTTACTTTGATCGTAATTTATAAAAGGATATTGCTGTGCCTTTGTTTGGTATGACACAAGATAAAGTACACATGACAAAAGACAAGTGAAAATTATATGTATAGTTCTGTTTTTTTTCATCAATCTTTCTATCTGTTTTTTACAAAATTATTATAGTCATTCATCAACGACGAATACAATAACACGGCTATTTTTCGAGCACCGCCCGAACTAAAGTGAATATAATCTTTTGCTCCAATCCCTTGTTCCACCCATGTTAACATACTGTTTCTGCCGCCCATGCAACTATACATATCAAAAAAAGCACAGTCGGTATCAAAGGCTGCTTTTTTTATTGCATCGCGTAAATCTTCTAATTGCGGGTGTGTTTCATATTCTGTTCCAACCTTCACACTCATGTCTGCAGGACCAATAACTAATATAGATGCTTGAGGTGCTAGCTTTTTGATAATGTTGATTTGCGCTCTTAAATAAGTTCCAAAGGCATCTGCTTGTTCTTTCGTTTTAATATAAGGCAATGAGTTTCCGCCAAACTGCAAGATGATTAATTTTGCATTTAAGTAATCATAAAAACTTTTAAGTTGTCCGAAATTAATTTGATTAAAAAATGTTCCCGAACTTCCACGTAATCCAAAATTATCTACCATCACACCTTTGCCTCCTTCTAGCGAAACACCATAAAAATCAGGACTATCTTTGCCTTTAAATTTAAACTCTTGCAATAAAGCCCCTTGATTTAAAGTAAATTCTTTGATATTAAAATTACCTCCTGCTACTAATGAATCAGAAGCATTTAAAGTTCCATTCTCATACAACTCCACATGAGTTTTTGTTTGTGCACCTCCATAAAATAATTTTATCTTTTTGTAAGCGGCAGCTTTTGGTCCTCCGTTTTTACTCGTTACTATTTTTACCCAAGCCGATTTTGCTTGTACTGTATCAGAAATACTTCCGTAAGAACTAAAGCGCGTGATGTGTGCTAATGCTCCAAAATTATTATGCTTTACGCGTTTATCTTTTCCAGCAAAAACAGGATAACGGTCCCAGCCTGTACTCCACGAAATTTTATTAACGACGCTTGGCGCCACTGGCATAAACGAAATTAATCCAGGACCTTCGCCGCCAAATTCGCCTTGCAGTTTCAATCGAATGTAATCACTAATTCTATCGCCTTCAATTTGAGAGTCGCCATAGTGAAGAATCCGAATACTCTTTTCTTCGTTAGCAATGTTGGCTAATGAGTTAAAAAAATTACTCATAGCAGTTTTCGACTCGTTTTTGTACTGAATAGTTGTAATCAGTTTAAGACATGTGTCTACTTTTACCAGTTTAGCAGCAGTGTTTGATGTAATGCTATCTGTTTTGTTAACGGATAAAGTATCCGCAAACTCTGCTTCAATAGCTTTCTCTTCGGCATCCGCTAACGCAATAATGTTTGAGATGTCCGTTTTTTCAGCTTTTTTTTCTAAAAACAAAGAGGCAAATGTTGGATAGCGCACACACAATCTATCTGTTACATAAATTCCTTTTTCGGGAAATACCAAACTAATTAATCCTAACAACACAAAAGTAATTGCCAAAAACAAAAGGGTATGAAAGGGTTTATGCATTGCTAAAAATTCAGTAAAGCAATATCTAAATTACTTTGCCAAAAGATTCTGGTGATTTAATTAGTTTTTCACAAAAGCCTTGTAAATAACCGTTTTCAAAAATTAAGTTTTGAGAGTTTTTGTGAATTTTTCTTTAAAAGAACTCTTGTATACACTGGCGAGACATGCTTGTTTTCGTAAACAACTGCTAATCAGTATTTTATAAAAGTCAAGCCTTTATGCATCTAAACTTTTTGATTTGGCAGTGATTTGGTATTTTTTTGGTTAAATCGTTGATTTTTAGCTAAAATCCATTATTTTTGCACCCCTTATATTTACTTAAGAAAAACGACATGAACATATCTAAAAAAGACATTAACGCATTAACTGCAGAATTAAGCATCACATTAACTCCAGCTGATTACGAAACAAAAGTTGATAATGCGATTAAAAAAGTACAAAAACAAGCGGCTATGCCAGGTTTCAGACCGGGTAAAGTACCTGTTGGTTTAATTAAAAAACAACATGGTAAATCTATTTTAGTAGATGAAATTAATAAAATACTAAACGAAGCTTTATATAACTATATCAACGAAAATAAAATCGAAATCTTAGGAAATCCAATGCCTAAAGAAGATAATAAAATTGATTTCGACAACCAAACTGAATGGACATTTAACTACGAATTAGGTTTAACTCCTAACTTTGATGTGAAATTAGACAACTCTCAATCTTTTGTTTACAACACCGTAAAAATTGATGATGAGTTAGTAGAAAAATATTTAAAAGATGTAAAACGTAACTACGGTAAGCCTTCTAACCCAGAAGTGGCTGAAGGAAAAGATGTTTTATACATCGACATCGTTGAATTAGATGCTGACAATAACGTAGTTGCTGGTGGCATTTTTAAATCAACAAGTATTGGAATTGATCGTTTGAAAAACGAAGCAGCTAAAGCTAAATTAACTGGTGCTAAAAAAGAAGATAAAATTATCATCAACGCTAACGAATTATACGATTCAGCAGTAGATAAATCAATCTCTTTAGGTATTGACAAAGAAGTGGCTGAGAAATTTGATTCAAACTTACAGTTAACAGTTCGCAACATTGCCCGTATGGAAGATGCTGAGTTAAACCAAGAGTTATTTGATAAATTATATGGTGCTGGAACTATTAATTCTTTAGAAGAATTTAAAGAGAAAATTAAAGGCGAATTAGCTTTAATGTTTGCTCAAGATACAGACCGTAAATTTGTTGAAACTGTAGAAAAAACTTTAGTTGAAAAATTAAACATCACTTTACCAGATGATTTCTTGAAACGTTGGTTAATGGCAGTTAATGAGAAGCCTTTAACAAAAGAGCAATTGGAAGCTGAATACCCTGCATACGCTAAATCTATGCAGTGGAAATTAATTGAAAACAAAATCATTAAAAACAATAATATCGCAGTAACTATTGACGAAGCAAAAGAAGAAGCAAGTAATTACGTGCGTTCTCAATTTGCTCGTTACGGTCAAATGCCTGAGGATAATGAAGTTTCAAAAATTGTTGACGGTATTTTAGGTAAACAAGAAGAGGCTCAAAAAATATTTGAAGGTTTATATAGCAAAAAAGTTTTAGATGTATTAAAAACTTCTTGTAAATTAGATACCAAAGAAGTTAGCTACAACGAATTTTTCGGGATTACTGAATAAACAATCTTGATTTTTATTTGTCGTAATTAATTGATACATTTAACTGTTCTATACTAAGCAATGCAAGGAGTTTACATTACAAAATCGGCCAAATTTTTGCCAAATAATCCCGTTTCTAGCGAAGAAATGGAGGAATATTTAGGTATGATTGATGGCGTACCTTCAAAAGGTAGAAGATTGACTCTTCGCAATAATGGTATTACTTCACGATACTATGCCTTAGACAAAAATGGGAAATCAACTCATTCAAATGCTCAAATGGCTGCAATAGCTATTGAAAAATTGGCTGACGAGAATTTTAAAATCAGTGATATAGAATTATTAGCTTGCGGTACTGCTTCTCCTGATAATCACATGCCATCTCATGCTGTGATGGTTCATGGAGAATTAAAAGATAGCGCACCCTTAGAATTAATTTCTCCTTCTGGTTCATGTTGTGCAAGTATGCAGTCGTTAAAAGCTGGATACCTTTCAATATTAGCTGGCAATACAACTAATGCAATTGTAACTGGTTCTGAAAAATTATCTTCGTTTATGCTTGCTTCTAATTTCGAAAAAGAAACAGAACGTTTAGCAGAACTGGAGCAAAATCCAATCATTGCTTTTGAAAAAGATTTTTTACGTTGGATGTTATCTGATGGAGCTGCTGCTTTATTATTAGAAAACAAACCACGTCCAAATTCTATAAGCCTAAAAATAGAATGGTTAGATATCCGTTCTTTCGCTAACCAACTAGAAACATGCATGTATGTTGGTGCTGATAAAAATGCCGATGGCTCAACAAAAGGTTGGAGAGATTTTACACCTGAAGAGTGGTTACAAAAATCTATTTTCTCTTTTAAGCAAGATACAAAATTACTAGGTAGAGAGATTGTTCCAGTAGGCGCAAAATATTTGAAAGAAATTTTAGATAAAAGAAACATTGATGTTAATACGATAGATTACATTTTACCTCACATCTCTTCTATGTTTTTTAAACAAAAAATGTATGATGAGTTTGTGAGATTAGGTATTGAAATTCCTTTAGAAAAATGGTATACTAATTTAGTAACGACAGGAAATATTGGTTCAGCCTCTATTTTTATTATGCTGGAAGAATTAATGAATTCTGGCAAATTAAAACCTGGACAAAAAATCTTATTAATGGTTCCTGAAAGCGCAAGATTTTCTTATGCGTTCAGTCTTTTAACCGTTTGCTAATTTACGCTAATGAAAAAAGAAGATTTACCTCAAGACCCTTCTGCTTTAGTAGGAGTGACTCGTGAAGTGTGTTACGTAAAAGATAAAGATGGAAAATATACTTCTGACTTAAGTATTGGGTGGGACGTAAAAAAACAAGCCTTAGATAATGCCTGGGAAGACATTAACGAGCGCATAACAGAAGCTGCAGCGAAAGTAAAAAGTGGTGAAATCAGTCCAGTGTTTTATTTTATGGAAAAAAAATTAATGGATTTACCTTTATTGTCGGGCTATACAGGCTTTTGGCAATGGACCATTAAAAGACATTTTAAACCTTCGGTATTTAAATCTTTAAGTCAATCCCGCTTACAAACCTATGCTAAAGCCTTTGACATTAGTGTAGATGAATTAAAAAACTTTAATGGATAAATTAATATTACCATATAATCACATTCAAACTGCGCACTGCGAAAACGGAGTAGCTACTGGTCTTTTAAAACATCATGGTTTAGAATTTATGACCGAGCCATTAATGTTTGGTTTAGGTTCTGGTATATTTTATATCCACATTCCTTTTTTAATGGTTAATGGGGGTCCAGCTGTTTCATACAGAAGTATGCCAGGTTGGATTTTTAGTAGAGCCAGTAAATTATTAGGTATAAAAGTTAATCGCAGAAAATTTAATAGCGAAAAAGAGGCATACGATTATTTAAATAAACAAATACAATTAGGAAATCCTGTTGGATGTCAAGTAGGAGTTTATAATTTACCTTATTTTCCAGCGGAGTATCGTTTTCATTTCAATGCGCATAATTTAGTAGTGTATGGAAAAGAAAATGGAAGTTATTTAGTAAGCGATCCAGTGATGGAAACTGTGACGACACTTACTGAAGAAGATATGTTGAAAGTGCGTTTTGCTAAAGGACCACTAGCTCCAAAAGGACATGTATATTATCCGGAAAACATTAAGCCGGTATCAAAAGAACAATTACAAAAAGCTATTTATAAAGCCATTCATCGCTCTGCATTTGATATGTTAAGTATTCCAGGGCCTATTGCAGGTGTTGATGGTATTAATTATACGGCACGTCAAATTCGTAAATGGAGAGATAAATTAGGCCCTCGCAAAGCAGGTTTATATTTAGGACAAATTGTTCGTATGCAAGAAGAGATTGGAACTGGCGGAGGTGGATTTAGATTTTTATACGCTGCCTTTTTAGAACAAGCATCTGAAATAACTGGTAATCAAAAACTATTGACATTATCTGACGAATTTACCAAAGCAGGAGATTTATGGCGTGCTAGTGCCATAAACATGGGTCGTATTTTTAAAGGCAGATTAAATGAGCAAAAAGATTTTTTAGAATGTGCAGACATGCTAGATAACATTGCTGCTATTGAACGCGCTGCGTTTAAAGAGTTGAGGAAGATTAAACCTTAATTTTTGTCCCGCAGATAGCGCAAATTCTCGCAGAGTATTGTGTGAGAATCTTATCCCCCTCTGGAGGGGGCAGGGGGAGGAATTTTTTACTTAGTATAAAAAGCATCAATCCTTAATATATGTTAATGATGGGTTACAAAATAATGCTTGATGCAATCAATCATTAAACCTTAAAACTTAATGTTATGAAAAATCACATCATCACCATCGCAAGCACAATTGCTTTATTTCTAAGTTTAACTTCTTGTAAAGAAGATAACTCTGAGTTAATTCAAAAAATTGAAACCACTCAAATTGAATTACAACAACAAGATTCAGCACTAACCAATCAGCGTAATGAACTTTCTAAGCTTGTGTTTACTGATACCACAAAACATGAGGAAATTAATCCAGAAGATACGATGTTAGTTAATTTAGTTAGCAAACAAAATGAATTAATCACTCGTTTAGAAGTAATCATTCAAAAAAACAAAGAGTTGATTACTAAACTAAATGATAACTCTGCAAAACCAGCAGAAGTTGAAAAAGAATACACTGCCCATGTAGATGAATTAGCTTTAATGCAAACCGAAATTAATACTACAAAAGAGGGCTACGAAAAACTTGTGAAACAAGTAGAAGAAGCTTTTAAAAATTTATTAGATACTGCAAAAAATAAGTAAAAACAAAAAACCCTGACATTTCTATCAGGGTTTTATTTATCTATAAAGTTGTTTTAGAAAATTAAGCTTCTTCTTCAACTTCTTCTTTACTTGCCATTAAACGCTCGTACTCTTCTTTACTACCAACTACGATTTTTTCGTATTGACGTAATCCTGTACCTGCTGGAATTAAGTGGCCAACAATAACGTTTTCTTTTAAGCCTTGTAACGTATCTATTTTTCCGTTTACAGCTGCTTCGTTTAACACTTTTGTTGTTTCCTGGAACGATGCCGCAGAAATCCAACTATTTGTTTGTAACGATGCACGTGTAATACCTTGTAAAATTGGAGTTGCTGTAGCAGGAACTGCATCACGAGCTTCAACTAATTTCATGTCTTTACGACGTAAAACTGAGTTCTCATCACGTAATTTACGAGCTGTTACAATTTGTCCACGTTTCAAGTTTTCAGAATCACCTGGCTCAACAACTACTTTCTTACCATATAATTCATCATTCTCAGCCATGAAGTTAATTTTATTAATTAACTGTAACTCTAAGAAAGTTGTATCACCTGGGTCTTCAATTTGAACTTTACGCATCATCTGACGAACAATCGTTTCGAAATGCTTATCATTTAATTTTTGTCCTTGTAAACGGTAAACCTCTTGAATCTCATTTACTAAGTATTCTTGAACTGCTGTAGGGCCTTTTATTGCTAAGATATCACCAGGAGAAGTTGCGCCATCAGATAATTGCTCACCTGCTTTCACAAAGTCATTCTCTTGTACTAAGATATGTTTAGATAAAGACACTAAGTAACGGTGTTGTTCACCAGTTTTAGCTTCAACAATTACCTCACGGTTACCGCGCTTAATTTTACCGAAAGTAACGATGCCGTCAATTTCAGAAACTACTGCTGGATTACTTGGGTTACGTGCTTCGAATAACTCGGTTACACGAGGTAAACCACCTGTAATATCTCCCGTTTTACCAGTAACACGAGGAATCTTCACTAAAATTTGTCCTAATTCAACTTTCACTCCTTCGTTCACAACGATGTGTGCACTGATAGGTAAGTTATATGTTTTTAAAGGCTCGCCTTTTTTGTCAACTATTCTGATTAATGGTGATAATGTTTTATCTCTACTTTCAATAATTACTTTCTCACGGAAACCTGTTTGTTCATCAGATTCTTCACGGTAAGTGATGTTTTCTTTAATTCCTTCGTACTCTACAGCACCAGCAAATTCAGAAACGATAACCGCGTTATATGGATCCCAATCACAAATCATATCTCCTTTTTTCACTTTCGCGCTAGGTTTGATATATAATTGAGAACCGTAAGGAATATTTCCAGTAGTTAATGTAATACCTGTGTTTGCATCAACGATACGTACTTCAGTAGAACGACCAATCACAACATTAGCTTTAGTTCCGTCAGCGTTAATACGCTCAACAGTACGTAACTCATCGATTTCAGCAATACCATCGTATTTAGCAATATAGCTAGAAGATGCTGCCGTGTTAGATGCTGTACCTCCAACGTGGAACGTACGTAATGTTAACTGAGTACCTGGCTCACCAATTGATTGTGCTGCAATTACACCCACTGCCTCACCTAATTGAACTTGACGTCCGTTAGATAAGTTACGTCCGTAACATTTAGCACACACACCTAATTTAGATTCGCAAGTTAATACTGAACGAATTTCAACAGATTCGATTGGAGATTTTTCAATAACTGCTGCTACATCTTCATCAATCATTTCACCACCTGTAACGATTAACTCGCCAGTTGTTGGATGATATAAATCGTTTAATGAAATACGACCTAAAATTCTATCTGATAATGATTCAACAACATCGTCATTGTTTTTCAATGCCATAGCTGTTAAGCCACGTAATGTACCACAATCTTCTTCGTTAATGATAACGTCTTGAGCAACGTCAACTAAACGACGAGTTAAGTAACCAGCATCCGCTGTTTTTAACGCCGTATCCGCTAAACCTTTACGAGCACCATGGGTTGAAATAAAGTATTCTAAGATAGATAAACCTTCACGGAAGTTAGATAATACCGGATTCTCAATAATCGAAGCCGTTGTATCACCTGCCTTTTGTGGTTTAGCCATCAAACCACGCATACCTGATAACTGTTTAATTTGTTCTTTAGATCCACGCGCACCTGAATCAAGCATCATGTAAACAGAGTTGAAACCTTGTTTATCTGTGCTTAATACATCCATTACTTTTTTAGTAACTTTTGAGTTAGCATGTGTCCAAATATCAATTACCTGGTTGTAACGTTCGTTGTTTGTAATGAAACCCATTGAGTAGTTATTCATTACTTCATCAACTTGCGCACGCGCATCTTTAATAATTTTAAATTTCTCAGCTGGAGTTTCGATATCACCTAAGTTAAATGATAATCCACCTTTGAAGGCTGTTTTAAATCCTAAGTCTTTGATATCATCTAAGAACTTAGCAGTTTTAGCCATACCTGTTTTCTTAACCACCATTCCAATGATATCACGAAGAGATTTTTTAGTCAACAATTCGTTGATGAAACCTACTTCATGCGGAACAACTTGGTTAAACATAACGCGACCAGCAGTTGTTTCAATTACTTTCGTAACTAATTTATCTCCATCTAATGCGTTAGTAACACGGATTTTAATTTGTGCGTGAATGTCAATTTTCTTTTCGTTTAAAGCGATATTAACTTCTTCAGCGCTATAGAAAATTTTTCCTTCTCCTCTAACTGCATCACCAGGTAAATTCTTTTTAGATTTAGTTAAATAATATAAACCTAAAACCATATCCTGAGATGGAACCGCAACTGGCGCACCGTTAGATGGATTTAAAATGTTATGAGAAGCTAACATTAAAATTTGTGCTTCTAATACTGCGGCATGTCCTAATGGAACGTGTACCGCCATTTGATCCCCGTCAAAATCGGCGTTGAATGCAGAACACACTAATGGGTGTAACTGAATTGCTTTTCCTTCAATTAATTTTGGTTGGAATGCTTGAATACCTAATCTATGTAATGTAGGGGCACGGTTTAACATTACGGGATGACCTTTCAATACGTTTTCTAAAATATCCCAAACAATTGGCTCTTTTTTATCTACAATTTTCTTTGCAGATTTTACCGTTTTCACGATACCACGCTCAATCATTTTACGAATAATAAATGGCTTGAATAACTCAGCTGCCATTTCTTTAGGTAAACCACACTCGTGTAGTTTCATTTCTGGCCCAACGACAATTACCGAACGAGCCGAGTAATCTACACGTTTACCTAATAAGTTTTGACGGAAACGTCCTTGTTTACCTTTTAATGAATCTGATAATGATTTTAAAGCTCTGTTAGATTCAGTTTTAACAGCATTTGATTTACGAGAGTTATCAAATAATGAATCTACTGATTCTTGTAACATACGTTTCTCATTACGTAAGATAACGTCTGGTGCTTTAATTTCAATTAAACGCTTTAAACGGTTATTACGGATAATAACACGACGGTATAAATCATTTAAATCAGAAGTTGCAAAACGACCTCCATCCAATGGAACTAAAGGACGTAATTCTGGTGGAATAACTGGAACAGTTTTAATAATCATCCACTCAGGTTTGTTTTCGATATGTGTTTGAGCAGAACGGAAAGCTTCAATAACTTGTAAACGTTTTAATGCTTCGTTTTTACGTTGTTGAGAAGTTTCAGTGTTTGCTTTGTGACGTAACTCATAAGATAACTCATCTAATTGTAAACGAGATAATAAATCTTGAAGAGCTTCAGCACCCATCTTAGCGATAAATTTATTAGGATCTGAATCGTCTAATAAATGATTTTCTTTTGGTAAAGTATCAACTAAGTTTAAGTATTCTTCTTCCGTTAAGAAATCTAAATATTGTGTGCCGCCTTGAGCTGCAACACCTGCATTAATTACTACATAACGCTCGTAGTAAATAATCATATCTAATTTCTTAGTAGGTAATCCTAATAAGTAACCAATTTTGTTTGGTAACGAACGGAAATACCAGATATGTGCAACAGGAACCACTAAATTAATGTGTCCCATACGCTCACGACGAACTTTTTTCTCAGTTACTTCAACACCACAACGATCGCAGATAATACCTTTGTAACGAATACGCTTGTATTTTCCGCAGTGACATTCATAATCTTTAACTGGTCCAAAAATACGCTCGCAAAACAAACCATCTCTTTCTGGTTTGTAAGTACGGTAATTAATGGTTTCTGGTTTCAAAACCTCTCCACTACTACGTTGTAGAATAGTTTCTGGCGAAGCTAAACTAATAGTGATTTTTGAGAAGTTTGATTTTACTTTGTTATCTTTTCTTAAAGCCATTTTTTTGCTTTTTGGTTTTAGTGATAATAAAAATTCATTTACTTATTCACTGGTGGCTTCGAGAGCCTCAGCCACCAGTGTTTAAAGTGTATATTAGTCTAGTGTTACATCTAACGCTAATCCACGTAATTCGTGCATTAATACATTAAACGACTCTGGTATACCAGGAGCTGGAATGTTTTCGCCTTTTACAATTGCTTCATAAGCTTTTGCACGACCCATTACATCATCCGATTTAATAGTTAACAATTCTTGTAACACGTTAGCTGCACCGTATGCTTCTAGTGCCCAAACCTCCATCTCACCAAAACGCTGACCACCAAACTGTGCTTTACCACCTAAAGGTTGTTGCGTAATTAATGAATATGGTCCGATTGAACGAGCATGCATTTTATCATCAACCATGTGTCCTAATTTTAACATGTAAATGATACCTACAGTAGCCGGTTGGTCAAATTTCTCACCTGTTCCACCATCAATTAAGTAAGTACGGCCATATTGAGGTACACCAGCTTTTGTAGTATACTCGTCAATTTGCTCCATAGATGCTCCATCGAAAATTGGAGTAGAGAATTTTAATCCTAATTCTTTACCAGCCCAAGCTAATACTGTTTCATAAATCTGTCCGATGTTCATACGAGATGGTACACCTAATGGATTTAATACGATATCAACTGGAGTTCCATCATCTAAGAACGGCATATCTTCGTCTTTTACAATACGAGCAACAATACCCTTGTTACCATGACGACCTGCCATCTTATCACCTACTCTTAACTTACGTTTTTGAGCAATGTAAACCTTAGCTAATTGAACAATACCATTTGGTAATTCATCACCAACAGTAATTTGGAATTTCTCACGCTTGTATTGACCTAAATGATCATTATACTTAATCATGAAGTTGTGTAACAAACGCTCAATTTGCTCATTCTTATCTTTATCAGTTGTCCAGTTACCTGGGTTAACTTCAGAGAAATCAATTTTCTCTAATAATTTTTGAGTAAACTTAGTTCCTTTTGTAATAACTTCTTCACCTAAGATATTATGAACACCTTGAGATGTACGACCATTAACTAGTTCAAATAATTTTTCAATTAATTGATACTTGATATTAGCAATTGCTTTGTGGTGATCTGCATCTAATTTTTCAATTAATGGTTTTTCATCCGCTTTTTGCTTTTTATCTTTAATAGCACGAGAGAATAATTTTTTATCAACGATAACACCTTTTAATGAAGGAGAAACACGTAAAGACGCATCTTTCACATCACCTGCTTTATCACCGAAGATAGCACGTAATAATTTTTCTTCTGGAGATGGATCAGTTTCACCTTTTGGAGTAATTTTTCCAATTAAGATATCACCTTCTTTAACCTCAGCACCAACACGGATAATACCTTTCTCATCTAAGTCTTTAGTTGCTTCTTCACTTACGTTAGGAATATCTGGAGTTAACTCTTCCATTCCACGTTTTGTGTCACGCACTTCTAAAGAATATTCATCAATATGAATAGATGTGAATATATCATCACGAATGATACGTTCAGAAATTACAATCGCATCCTCAAAGTTATAACCTTTCCAAGGCATGAACGCTACTTTTAAGTTACGTCCTAATGCTAATTCACCTTTTTCGGTTGCATAACCATCACATAATACTTGTCCTTTAACAACTTTATCACCTTTCTTAACGATAGGTTTTAAGTTCATACAAGTACTTTGATTTGTTTTTTGGAATTTAGTTAATTTATAAGTTTTAACATCTCCTTCAAAGCTTACTAATTGCTCATCTTTAGATCTGTTGTAACGAATAACGATTTCACGAGCATCAACATACTCAACAACTCCTTCGCCTTCTGCATTAATTAATACACGGCTATCTTCAGCTACACGAGCTTCGATACCAGTACCAACAATTGGTGCTTCAGGACGCATTAATGGAACTGCTTGACGTTGCATGTTCGATCCCATCAAGGCACGGTTAGCATCATCATGCTCTAAGAACGGAATCAATGAAGCCGCAATAGAAGCAATTTGATTAGGAGCAACGTCCATTAAATTTACCTTTTCAGGCTCAATTACTGGGAAGTCACCTTCATAACGAGCAGTTACTTTATCGTTAACGAAGTTTCCTTTTTCATCTAATTCTGCACTTGTTTGAGCAATATTTTTTTGATCTTCTTCTTCAGCAGTTAAATAAGTGATTCCTTTATTTACATCTACTTTACCGTTAGTTACAGAACGGAAAGGAGTTTCAATAAATCCTAATTTATTTACTTTAGCGAAAACGCATAATGAAGAAATTAATCCAATGTTTGGTCCTTCCGGAGTCTCAATAGTACACAGACGACCGTAGTGAGTGTAGTGAACGTCACGTACCTCGAAACCAGCACGCTCACGAGATAAACCTCCTGGCCCTAGTGCCGAAAGACGACGCTTATGCGTAATCTCCGATAAAGGGTTGGTTTGATCCATGAACTGAGATAACTGATTCGTTCCAAAGAATGAATTAATAACAGAAGATAATGTTTTTGCATTAATCAAATCGGTTGGTGTAAATACCTCGTTATCACGAACGTTCATACGCTCACGAATAGTACGAGCCATACGTGCTAAACCTACACCAAATTGAGAGAATAATTGCTCACCAACTGTACGCACACGACGGTTAGATAAGTGATCAATATCATCCACATCAGTTTTAGAATTGATTAACTCAATCAAATATTTCATGATTAAGATAATATCTTCCTTAGTTAAAACACGGATATTCATAGGAATATCGATGCCTAACTTTTTGTTGATACGGAAACGACCTACTTCACCTAAATCATAACGTTTGTCAGAGAAGAATAACTTGTCGATTACTCCACGAGCTGTTTCTTCATCAGGTGGCTCAGCATTACGAAGTAAACGGTAGATATACTCGATTGCTTCTTTTTCTGAGTTAGTTGAATCTTTTTGTAAAGTATTGTAGATAATAGCAAAATCTGCTGTATTTACGTCTTCTTTGTGCAAGATGATAGATTTAACACCCGCATCAGCAATTAAGTCGATATGGTTATCATCTAAAACCGTTTCACGGTCTAAGATCACTTCATTACGCTCAATTGATACAACTTCCCCGGTATCCTCATCTACGAAATCTTCAATCCATGTTTTTAAAACACGAGCAGCTAGTCTACGACCAACCTCACGTTTTAAACCAGCTTTCGAAACTTTCACTTCGTCAGCTAAACCAAAAATTTCTAAAATTTGTTTATCACTTTCAAAACCAATAGCACGTAATAAAGTAGTTACTGGTAACTTTTTCTTACGATCAATGTAAGCATACATTACATTATTAATATCTGTTGCAAATTCAATCCAAGAACCTTTGAAAGGGATAACACGAGCACTATATAATTTAGTACCATTTGCGTGACGGCTTTGACCGAAGAACACGCCTGGAGAACGATGTAATTGAGAAACGATAACACGTTCAGCACCATTGATTACGAAAGAACCTTTTGGTGTCATGTACGGGATAGTTCCCAAATAAACGTCCTGCACAATGGTTTCAAAATCTTCATGTTCAGGATCAGTACAGTAAAGCTTTAATTTAGCTTTTAAAGGCACTGAATAAGTTAAACCACGACTAATGCACTCTTCTAGTGCGTAGCGTGGTGGATCTACGAAATAATCCAAAAATTCTAATACGAAATTATTTCTCGCATCAGAGATAGGAAAGTTTTCGGCAAATACGCGGAATAAACCTTCGTTTTTACGGTTATCCGGTGTAGTTTCTAATTGAAAGAAATCTTGGAAAGATTTTACTTGTATATCCAAAAAATCTGGATATTCAATTGGAAATTTGTTTGAAGAGAAATTAATTCTCTGTGTTTTTTTAATTGCTGTAGCCAATGTAATTAAGTTTATTAGTTAGTATTCTAAAAGAGTTACGCCAATTACTAAAAGCAGAAAAAGGGTTAAGGTCTTTTGCCGAGGCAAGAAAGACCTTAACGCCTAAATTTATAAGTAAAATTATTTTACTTCTACTTTTGCACCAGCTTCTTCTAAAGCCTTTTTAATAGACTCAGCTTCTTCTTTTGCAATACCTTCTTTAACTGGTTTTGGAGCACCGTCAACTAAATCTTTAGCTTCTTTTAATCCTAATCCTGTTAAGTCTTTTACAACTTTTACAACTCCTAATTTAGCTGCACCTGCTTCAACTAAAATAACATCAAATGATGTTTTAGCTGCTGCTGCGTCTGCACCGCCACCACCTGCTGCTACAACTACTGCTGCTGCTGCTGGTTCGATACCATACTCATCTTTTAATACTGTTGCTAATTCTTGAACTTCTTTAACTGTCAAGTTTACTAATGTTTCAGCGATTGCTTTTACGTCTGCCATTTTATTATTAGTTTAATTTGTTTTTGTTATTAATTTAATTTGTTTTACTTACCTGATGTAAGCTTGATTTATTCTTTGTTCAGTTTTCAATTAAGCTGCTGCTTCTTCGCCACCTTTGGTTTTGTTATCTAAACCACCGATTACTCGTTGAATTGGAGATTGTAATAATCCAACAATTTCTCCGATCATCTCGTTTTTCGATTTTAAAGATGCTAAAGAATCTAATTTATCGTCACCGATAAAAATCATTTCTTCAACGTAAGCTGCTTTTAATTGAGGTTTATCTCCGCCTTTGCGAAACTCTTTAATTAATTTAGCAGGAACATTAGATGTTTCTGTTAACATTAAAGCTGTTTGGCCTTTTAATGCTGGAATAAGTTGAGCAAGATTGCTGTCGTTTGCACGCTCTAAAGCTTTCGCTAATAAAGTGTTTTTAACAACAGACATACTTACTTTTTTATCATAACAAGCACGACGTAATTGATTTACCTTTTCTACTGACAAAGAAGAACAATCAGCTAAATAGATTTTTGTATTAGCATTTAACACGCTAAGTAATCTATCTATTTCCTGTGTTTTTTCTTGTTTGTTCATACTAAAAGAGTTTGTTTTAATTAATTAAAAGATTTTGTGTCGATTTGAATACCTGCACTCATTGTACTGCTCATGTATACAGACTTAACGTAAGTACCTCTTGCAGAAGACGGTTTCAATTTTACGATTGCATTTAAAACTTCCATAGCGTTCTCAGTTAATTTTTGAGCGTCGAAAGATGCTCTTCCAATTCCTGTGTGAACGATACCTGCTTTATCAACTTTAAAATCGATTTTACCACCTTTTGAGTCAGCAACTGCTTTACCAACTTCCATTGTTACAGTTCCTGTTTTTGGGTTAGGCATTAATCCGCGAGGACCTAATACACGACCTAAAGCACCAACTTTACCCATTACTGAAGGCATAGTGATGATTACGTCTACATCTGTCCATCCGTTTTTAATTTTTTCGATGTATTCGTCTAATCCAACGTAGTCAGCACCTGCGGCTTTAGCTTCCGCTTCCTTATCAGGAGTTACGATTGCTAATACACGCAAAGTTTTACCTGTACCGTGAGGTAAGGTAACAGTGCCACGTACCATTTGATTAGCTTTACGAGGATCAACTCCTAAACGGATCGCAAGATCCACGGATGCATCAAATTTAGTAGTGGTAATTTCTTTCACTACTTTTGAAGCTTCAGCAACAGAATGCGCTTTGTTCGCGTCGAACTTAGCATCTGCTACTTTTCTTTTTTTAGTTAACGTTGCCATTTTTTAAAAAGCTTGTTTTTGGTTTATAATTAATTGAATTAAGGCTTTACAGGTGCCTCGCCTGTTGTTGTGATTCCCATACTACGAGCAGTACCTGCTACCATTGACATTGCAGATTCGATTGTAAAACAGTTCATGTCTACAATTTTATCTTGTGCAATAGTGCGAATTTGATCCCATGAAATAGAACCAACTTTTTTACGGTTGCTTTCGCCAGAACCTTGTTTAACCTTAGTTGCCTCTAAAATTTGAACTGCAACAGGTGTACGTTTGATAATGAAATCGAACGTTTTGTCAACATAAACATTAATTAAAACTGGTAATACTTTACCTGCTTGCTCTTGAGTTCTAGCATTAAATTGCTTACAGAACTCCATAATGTTTACACCTTTTGCACCTAATGCCGGACCAATTGGAGGCGACGGGTTAGCAGCTCCACCTTTAATTTGAAGCTTAACAATTGCTGATAACTCTTTTGCCATTTTTTTGTTTTTATTTATTTGTTACATTGTTGGTATAAATCGAGAAGTTAAAGTTGACTTTGAGTTGGAAGCAGCAAAGCGGCTCATTTTAACTTGATTTACACCATTCAATTTCTTAATTATTCTCTTTCTACCTCTCCGAAACTTAATTCAACAGGAGTTTTACGACCAAAGATTTTAACTGTTACTTTAATTTTCTTCTTCTCATCGTTAATTTCTTCAATGGTTCCATTAAATCCATTGAAAGGTCCATTAATTACTTTCACAGATTCGCCCACTACATAATTACTTGTAACTACGCTTTCTGCTTCTGTTAATTCATCTACTTTTCCTAAAATACGGTTTACTTCAGATAAACGCATTGGAACAGCTTCTCCACGTTTTGTTTCTCCTAAGAAACCAATAACACCAGTGATGTTTTTAATAATATGTGAAACCTCACCTACTAAAGCAGCTTCGATTAAAACATATCCAGGATAAAACGAACGTTCTTTTTGGATTTTTTTACCGTTACGAATTTGGATAAATTTTTCAGTAGGGATTAAAACTTGTGATACATAGTCGTTTAATTTTAAACGATTAATCTCTACTTCAATATATTGTTTTACCTTTTTCTCTTGTCCGCTAATAGCACGTACTACGTACCATTTTTTTAAAATCGAAGAAGTTTCTTTATTAACTGTTTCCGCCATTTTGTAAGTGTAAAAATTATAAACTGTTTACCATTTGGTAAGCTAATTCCATTAACTTACTAAAACCTAAATCCATTCCCCAAACTACTAAGCCAATAATTGTAGAAGCTACCATTACAAGGATAGCACTACTTTGAAGCTCAGGCCAAGTTGGCCAAGTTACTTTATTGAATAACTCGTCTTTTGTTTCCTCTATATATGTTCCAAACTTACTCATAATTTCATTTTTTTAGTTGCACGGGCGGAGAGATTCGAACTCCCATCTGCGGTTTTGGAGACCGTAATTCTACCCTTGAACTACGCCCGTAAGACCATTTTCTTTTAAACAGCAAAATGGCTAAGCCTTTCGGCAAGCCATTTTGCTAAATTTAAGGTCAGTATTATTCTAAAATTTCAGTTACTTGACCTGCACCTACAGTACGTCCACCTTCACGCATCGCGAAACGTAAACCTTTATCCATAGCTACAGCTGAATGTAATTCAACAGTAATTGTAACGTTATCACCTGGCATAACCATTTCGCGTCCTGCTTCTAAAGTAATCTCTCCTGTTACGTCAGTTGTACGTAAGTAGAATTGAGGACGGTATTTGTTATGGAATGGAGTATGACGTCCACCTTCTTCTTTTTTCAAGATATAAACCTCAGCTTTGAATTTTTTGTGAGCTTTGATAGAACCTGGTTTAACGATAACCATACCACGACGGATATCAGCTTTGTCAATACCACGTAATAATAAACCTACGTTATCTCCAGCCTCACCGTAATCTAAAATTTTACGGAACATCTCAACACCAGTAACAGTAGAAGTTAATTTAACATCTCCCATACCAATGATTTCAACTGGATCGTTAGAGTTAATTACACCTGTTTCGATACGACCTGTAGCAACAGTTCCACGACCAGTAATTGTAAATACATCTTCAACCGGCATTAAGAATGGTTTTTCTTTTTCACGTGGAGGTAATGGAATAAAGCTATCAACAGCATCCATTAATTCCATAATTTTATCAACCCATTTTGGATCGTTATTTAATCCACCTAAAGCAGAACCTTTAATGATTGGAGTGTTATCACCATCAAACTTGTAGAATGATAATAATTCACGAATTTCCATTTCAACTAATTCTAATAACTCAGCATCTTCAACCATATCCACTTTATTCATGAATACAACGATAGCAGGTACACCTACTTGACGAGCTAATAAGATATGCTCACGAGTTTGAGGCATAGGACCATCAGTTGAAGCAACAACTAAAATCGCACCGTCCATTTGTGCAGCACCAGTAATCATATTCTTCACATAATCCGCGTGACCTGGACAGTCAACGTGAGCGTAGTGACGAGTTGCAGTTTGATACTCAACGTGAGAAGTGTTGATCGTGATACCACGCTCTTTTTCTTCTGGAGCATTATCAATAGAAGAGAAATCTCTTACTTCTGATAAACCTTTAGATGCTAATACAGTAGTAATTGCAGCTGTTAATGTAGTTTTACCGTGATCTACGTGACCAATTGTTCCAATGTTTACGTGTGGTTTGGAACGGTCGAATTTTTCTTTAGCCATTGTTATTTTGTTTATTTGTTATTTATATTTAAAATTAATTATTCTTTCTTCAATCTTTTTGAGCTGTTGAGCGGGATTGAACCGCCGACCTCCTCCTTACCAAGGAGGTGCTCTACCACTGAGCTACAACAGCTTTTAAATTCTGCTGTTTGCTTTATTTTAAAGAACTTACTTTTTGTATGCACGAAAAGTCCCTCTATTTTTGGGGACTTTCAAAAGGCTTTGGACCGCATACGCAAGTCTTTCCTGTCTTTTGTCCGTATATACGGTTATTCATCAACTTCACCTTCAATCTATTCTTTGGAGCGAAAGACGGGTCTCGAACCCGCAACCTCCAGCTTGGAAGGCTGGAGCTCTACCAATTGAGCTACTTTCGCTTAATCTTACTCTTAACAATGCGACAACCATCGTTTAATGTGGGGACAGGAGGATTCGAACCTCCGAAGTCGAAACAACAGATTTACAGTCTGTCCCATTTGGCCACTCTGGTATATCCCCATTTTAAAAAGAGCCGAAGAAGGGACTCGAACCCCCGACCTACTGATTACAAATCAGTGGCTCTACCAGCTGAGCTACTTCGGCTTATTTTTTGATTTTAAAGAACGTCCCTTTTAAATGGGGTTGCAAATTTAATAACAATTTCTGTTGTTGCAAAAAAAAATATAACTTTTTTTGCTTTTTTTCGAAAATAATTGCTCTCGGTGATGTTTTAATCTTTTTCTAAAGATTAACTATGACTGTATAAATATAGATGATTCCCTTCACAGTCTTGTATTTCGGCGTAATAACCAACTTGATTATCTATTAAATTTGTACCAATAATAATCTCTCCGTTTTTGTTTTTTTGACGTAGCAAAGTAGGTCTTTTAATTACTTTTCCTCCAAATTGCTCAACAATCTCCATTGAATCTGCCATGATATCAATGTAAATGATAGGTTTAATTCCATTACTACCTTGATGGTTTTCTACCAAAATCAAGGAGCCTTTTATGCCAAAGGCTTCTTTACTAAACAGTGCCATTGGTGTATCAAATAAAACCCTTAACTCTATTGTCGTGTTTAAAAGTTTTTCGTAGAACTCTTTAGCTCTATTCATATCAGATACAGGTATTTCGAGCCAAATCACTTGTGCATTCATAAAATTAAGTACAAAAATTATTCGCTTAAAAGTAAATAAAAAAGAGGGATAAATCCCTCTTTTTATATTAAATAATCTATAAGTTTTAGTGAGTACTTAAGTATTCAGCAACCCCTTTGTGGTCTGCTTTCATACCTTCTTTGCCTTTAGTCCAGTTTGCTGGACAAACTTCGCCTTTTTCTTCGAAATATTGTAAAGCATCTACCATACGTAAAGCCTCGTCAACATTACGTCCTAAAGGTAAATCGTTAATTAATTGATGACGAACAACGCCTGTTTTGTCAATTAAGAATAATCCACGGAAAGCAATCATATCGCCAGTTGCTATTAAATCGCCGTTCTCATTTACATCATAATCTCCTAATAATGTATCGAAGTTAATTGAAATGATTTTAGTTGTATCTGCTACCAATGGGTAAGTAATTCCTTTGATACCACCTTGTTTTTTGTCTAATTGTAACCAACCCCAGTGACTTTGTTCTGTATCAGTACTGCAACCAACAACAGCAACACCACGTTTTTCGAACTCTCCTAATTTCTCTTGAAAAGCGTGTAATTCAGTTGGGCAAACAAATGTGAAATCTTTTGGATAAAAGAAAAACACCACATGTTTTTTGCCAATGTATTGCTCTAAAGAAAAATTATCTACGATTTCTTCTCCGTTAATTACTGCTGAAGCCTTGAATAAAGGCGCTTTTTTTCCTACTAATGCCATATGATTTTATTTTTTAGTTTATTAAATTTTTGTGCAAAATTATCATTTACTTTGTTTAAACAGTTCTAATTTTAGATTGTTTAACTAACAATTAATAACCAGTTTACTCACAAGTAAGCACAAAACATAAAAATATGGCAATAACAGTAGGACAAGCAGCTCCAGATTTTAAATTATTTAATACCGAAAAAAAAGAAATTTCTTTATCGGATTATAAAGGAAAAAATTTAGTGATTTTATTCTTTCCTTTAGCTTTTACAGGCGTTTGCACAGCAGAGTTATGTAATATTAGAGACAACTACAACATATACACCTCCTTAAATTCGGAAGTAGTAGGGATTTCAATAGATTCATTATTTAGTTTAGGGGCGTTTAAGAAAGAGCAAAATTATAATTTTCATTTATTATCCGATTTCAATAAAACGGTTTCGAAAGCTTACGATTCGTTATATGAAACCTTTGGCTTTGGAATGGTAGGTGTAACTAAGCGTTCGGCTTTTGTAATTGATAAAAACGGAGTGATTCAATATGCTGAAATATTAGAAGATGCTGGCAAGCAGCCTGATTTTGATGCTATTAAAGCTTGTTTAGAAAGTTTAAAATAAAAACATTAACCACATAGACACAATAGAATTAAAGTACAGCTGAGTAAAATTATAAGATAAACAGAGAGGAAGCGACGCTTCCTCCTATATGTCCTTACAATATAAAGCTTACACTTATAGGCTCTAAAATGCTATGTTTCTATGTGGTTAAAAAATAATTAATGCTTAAATCATTTTTCGATAAAAATTTAATTGAAGCGGGCTGCGACGAAGCAGGGCGAGGCTGTTTAGCTGGTCCTGTTTACGCAGCTTCTGTTATTTTACCAAAAAACTATAAAAATAAATGGTTAGATGACAGTAAGAAATTAAGTGATAAAGATAGATACGAGCTCCGTCCTGAAATTGAAGAAAAAGCTTTAACTTGGGCTGTTGGCGTGGTTGATAATGTAGAAATTGATGAAATTAATATTTTAAAGGCTTCTTTTTTGGCCATGCATCGTGCGATTGACCAACTCAATCAAAAACCTGAGTTGTTATTGATTGACGGAAACCGCTTTACACCCTACAAAAAAACACCTCATCAATGTATCATTAAAGGTGATGCGAAATTTTTGAGTATTGCAGCTGCCAGTATTTTAGCTAAAACCTATCGTGATGATTTTATGAAAGATGCCGCCATTAAGTACCCTCAATATAGTTGGGAACAAAACATGGGTTACCCAACCAAAAAACATCGTGAAGCTATCAGAATTCATGGTACTACTCCGCTTCACCGCCTAACGTTTCAATTGTTACCAAAACAATTATCCTTAGATTTGTAATATGGAATTCATTAGCAAAGACCTTAGCGATTATTGCGAAAACAATACCTCTCCCGAATCAGAAGTATTAGCAAAACTTAATAGAGAAACGCATTTAAAAGTGGTTTCTCCACGCATGTTGAGCGGGCATTTACAAGGTCGTTTTTTAAGTTTTATTTCAAAATTACAACAACCAAAGTTAATTGTAGAAATTGGAACATATACTGGCTATTCGGCTTTGTGTTTAGCAGAAGGGTTACATCCAGAGGGGAAATTAATTAGCATTGACGTAAATGAAGAAACCTCTTCGTTTGCAAAATCATTTATTGTCAAAACAGAATATGCCAATCAAATAGAATTAGTTTTGGCTGATGCGACAGAATATGTTACAACAATCAATGAACCGATTGATTTAGTTTTTATTGATGCTGATAAAAAAAATTACCTCAACTATTATCATTTAATCATTGATAATATCAAATCAGGAGGATTAATTATTGCTGATAACGTTTTATGGAGCGGAAAAATTACCGTGCCTGAAAAAGATATGGATCGAGAAACCTTAGCGCTTCATCAATTCAACCAATTTGTACAACAAGATAACAGGGTTGAAAATATGTTATTGCCCATTAGAGATGGTTTAATGGTTGTGAGAAAAAAATAAATGCCAACTGATTTCAAAAAATAATAAACCCAAAATAATTTTCAAATTTACTTTACATTAGTTGTCTATTAATTCAATCATGAAATTTACAAATACACTTTTTATATTTCTCTTCGTTTATTCTTTATCATTCGCACAAACCAACGAAGAACTATCCATAGCATTTATTAAAAAATTAGAACGCCAGCAATTTGACAGCTGCTACTCGATGTTTGATACCAGCATGGCAAATAAATTTAATGCAGCTATGTTGGAAAAAATGTGGGGAAGTATTCCAAGATATATGGGAGAATACAAAGGTTATACAACTGTTGAATCTACAAAAAAAGATTCGATAGATATTGTTGCCGTGAGATGTACGTTTGAAAAAACAAAAATGGATTTACAATTTAGCTTTAACGATTATAAAAAAATCATAGGAATGTTTTTTGTGCCTCCAAAAAACAAAACAGCTTATATTACGCCTGAATACGCTCAACCAAACAAATATTACGAAACAAAAATTGCTGTAAAAACTGGCACGATGTCTTTACCTGGCGCACTATGCGTACCTAATACTGTAAAAAATCCTCCGATTGTTATTTTATTGGCTGGTTCTGGTCCTAATGATAAAGATGAAACCATAGGGCCAAACAAAGCATTAAAAGATTTAGCCGTTGGCTTAGCTTCTAATGGCATTGCGACTTATAGATACGATAAACGCACCTTGGTTTATGGTAAAGACATGAAAGAGGTTGATTTAAATGCGGAAGTAATTGAAGATGCATTAACAGCCATAACAACCATAAAAAACAATCCCAATTTTAAAGATTCAAAAATATTTATAGTTGGACATAGTTTAGGTGCCATGTGCGCTCCTTTGATTGCCAGTAAATCAAAGCAAATAAATGGTATTGTATTATTAGCAGGAAATGCTCGCCCTTTAGAAGATGTGGTGTTAGAGCAATACAATTATATTTTTGGCCTAGACAGTATTGACCAAGATGAAAAGAAACAAATTGAAGAGCTTAGCAAACAAATTAAAACACTTAAAGACCCTAAAGCTTTAAAAACTGCTAAAGCAGAGGATTTACCTCTGAATTTAGATTCTAAGTACTGGCAATCCCTAGTAAAATATAACCAAGTACAAGTGGCTAAAAAAGTAAAGCAACCTATTTTAGTATTACAAGGTGAAAGAGATTACCAAGTAACCATGACTGATTTTAATTTGTGGAAGCAAAATTTAAGCGACAAACCAAAAAATCAATTTATTTCATACCCAACCCTTAATCACTTATTTATGAAAGGTGAAGGTAAATCAAGCCCATCCGAATATGATAAACAAGGAAATGTGGAAGAAAAAATCATTCTAGATATTGCTAATTGGGTTAAAAGTAACTAGCCTCACCCCTCTTTTTAAAATTATTTTTTAGTTCCCTGTAACTTTTCTGTGACGGGGTGCGTCCTATGTTTAAAACCCGCCTACCGGTAAGGCAGGTCTGCAGAAAAGATTATTTAAAACCTTAAAATAACAACATGAAAAATATAATATTACCATCCATTCTTTTAATTAGCTCCCTTGCAATTAAAGCACAAACAACTCAGGTAAGAGAAACAAAACCATTTAAGCAAATTGAATTATCAGGAGCTACAAGCGTTATTTACAAGCAAAGTGATACTTTGTCTTTGAAAGTAATAGCAGACGATAAAGAAATTAACAACATCTACACAACATTTGAAGGAGATGCATTAATCATTAAAGCTAAAGGAAGTTTTACTAATAGCTACAAAGTATATGTGAGTGGAAACACTCTCTCTAAAATCATTTGTAGTGGCGCTTCAAAACTAAGTACAGAAAATACATTATTAGGCGACAGTTTATCTATTGATGTTTCTGGTGCAGGAAATGTAATAGCTACTATAAAAACCAAAGCAATTGATGCAATGTTAAGCGGCGCGTCATCTGTTACATTAGAAGGAAATTCTGAAACTTTATATGGAACTATTAGCGGAGCATCAACATTAAAAGCCTATAAATTGAATGCAGACACAACAAACATCACAGCTTCAGGTGCTTCATCAGCAAAAGTGTATGCTAATCATAAAATAAACGCTAATGCTACGGGTTCAAGTACCATTAAATTTAAGGGAGAACCAACAGAAGTAAGCGCCGAAGCTTCAAGCTCCTCATTTATTGCAAAAGTAGTTGGTGATGATGTTGCTAAAAAATCAGGCGACAAAAAAGATACAACAACTATTAATTTCAGAAAAAAACAATACGTCATTATTAATAAAGATAAAGATTCAGACACACATATTACGAAACACGAAGAAGATGACTTTCACCATTGGGGTGGCTTCGGAATGGGTGTAAATGGCTGGTTATCAAATGGCGACTTTGGAATGCCAAAAGGACAAGAATATATGGCTTTAAACTATGGCAAATCATTAAACTTCCAGTTAAACCCTTTCGAAAAAAACATTCACATTTACAAAGATTACGTAAACCTTGTAACTGGTATTGGATTTGAATGGAATCAATATGAGTTTAGCAATAAAACAAAATTAAATGCTGATTCAAGTTATACATTCGGCGTTATTGATTCTACAAACACATTTAGTTACAAGAAAAACAGATTGAAAACAACCTTTGTAAATGTTCCTGTATTAATAGAATTTAATACCAATAAAAATCCTAAAAAAGCATTTCACTTAGCATTTGGTGTTGTTGGTGGCTATAAGTTAGGATCAAGAACTCGTCAAATAGGCACTCGAAATTCTGAAGATATAAAAGTGATTAGAAGAGATGATTATAACTTAAATCCATTTCGAGTAAATGCCCATGCTAGCATCGGATATCACAACTTTACTTTATATGCCAATTATGCATTAACCCCTTTGTTTGAAAACGGAAAAGGTCCAGAATTATACCCTTTTACCATAGGAGTAAAATTAGTTTCATTCTAAAAGACCAAAAAAATACGGGCGATTTAATTAAACAACAAGCCGTATTTCAAACAATTAAAACCCTTCTGATTGATAGCAGAAGGGTTTTTTAATGAATATATGAGATGCTACTCTTTTTTAAATCAATTTTCGACAAAACCAATACACTTATCAAATAAACAATAGCACTTATTGGTTTGCAATAAAAATTTAAGTCTATTGCCTTACTTTTACTTAGGTTTTGGTTCGATTTGTAAAACAAGCTGTTTTTGGTTTTAAACAACAAATCAAGTTTAGTGAACAAGCCAGAGTAAAAAAAGCCCTTCTGATTGATAGCAGAGGGGCTTTTTAAATTCCATTTATCGTTCAATTTACCACCACTTATCAAATGAAACCGACCACTTATTAGTTTGTGGTTTTTTGTGGTGGATTTAGGTATTAATTTTATACCAGTTCTTTATCATAGGTTTTGTTTAGTTTAAACCAATACAAAAAAGCTGCTGTACTTTAAACGGGGATGGGTACAGCAGCTTTTTTTATGTCTTATCACTTCGACTCAGCTCAGTGTGACAAAAGTTAAACCAACTTTGCTTCTATTAAATACTCCGCAATTTGCACAGCATTGGTTGCAGCTCCTTTACGCAAATTATCCGATACAATCCACATATTTAAAGTTTTTGGTTGTGTTTCATCTCTTCTAATACGTCCTACAAATACTTCATCTTTATTGTGAGCGGTCAT
The DNA here is from genome assembly GCA_002420145.1 of Bacteroidetes bacterium UBA5697. GTDB lineage: Bacteria > Bacteroidota > Bacteroidia > B-17B0 > Aurantibacillaceae > UBA4416. Next base: position 155,123 of record DIHL01000023.1, on the reverse strand, counting down.
TGGCATTGGATATAGTTGGTTGGCGATATCATCTTGTAAAACCACGCCTTTGGTGCTTTTCATGATTTCGAAAATATCTTTTACATCAAATTCATTTTCAAACTCAATGTTCACACTCTCGCTATGCCCACCCATAACCGGTATACGAACAGTAGTGGCCGTTACACGAATCGAATCATCACTCATGATTTTTTTGGTTTCATTTACCATTTTCATTTCCTCTTTAGTGTAACCATTCTCTGTAAACACATCAATTTGAGGAATGACATTTAAATCAATTTTATACTTATAAGCCATTTCTCCTTCTTTGCCCGCACGCTCATTCATTAATTGATCAACCGCTTTTACCCCAGTACCAGTAACAGATTGGTAGGTAGAAACAACTACACGCTTAATTTTATATTTTTTGTGAAGAGGATTTAAAGCCACTACCATTTGAATAGTAGAACAATTTGGATTAGCAATAATTTTATCTGTTGCTTTTAACTCATGAGCGTTAATTTCAGGCACTACTAATTTTTTAGTCTCGTCCATGCGCCATGCGCTTGAATTATCAATTACCGTAATTCCCGCTTCTGCAAACTTTGGAGCCCACTCTAAAGAAGTACTGCCACCAGCCGAAAATAAAGCAATTTGAGGTTTAGCCGCGATAGCGTCAACCATAGAGTACACTTTATATTTCTTTCCCTTAAATGTTATTTCTTTACCTACTGATCTCTCAGAGGCTACAGGGATTAACTCTGTTAAGGGGAAATTTCTTTCCGCTAATACTTCTAACATTTTAGTGCCTACTAAGCCTGTGGCACCCACAACTGCAATTTTCATTTTATTTTATTGATTAATTAATTAGACCGCAATTTGTTAAATTATTCCTTATCAAAAAAATTTCTTATTTTAGATTTTCATAAGTTTTACCATAAGATGAACCACTTTTCCTTAATTATAGTATTCCTGTTTCTTTTGTTTTCTTCAAAGGCTCAAGTCAATGAAGATTTTACTGATGGAGACTATACATCAAATCCAACTTGGACAGTAAGTTCAGCAACTGATTTTTCGGTAAATGCCGGGCAATTAAAATCTGCCAATACAACTTCCAACAGTGCGTTTTATATCAGTACCACAAATACTTTAACCTCTAATTGCACTTGGGAATTTTGGGTAAATCTTCAGTTTGCTACCTCTGGCGCTAATTACGTTGATGCTTATTTAATGTCGGATAATTCAAATTTATTAGCCTCGACCATTAATGGATACTTTGTGCGAATAGGTAATACAAGTGATGATATCAGTTTATATAAAAGTACTGCAGGAACTCAGGCAATATTAATTGATGGTATAAATGCAACGGTAGCAAGTTCTACAAGTAATTTGATAAAAATTAAAGTCACACGCACGAGCTCTAATGTATTTACATTAGAAAGAGATATGACAGGAATAGGCTCTAGTTATGTTTCGGAGGGCTCTATTACGGATGCTAGTTTTACAGCATCAACTACGTTTGGGTTTGCAGTAAAACAATCTACTGCTAGTTTTTTTGGCAAACATCTATTTGACGATATTAATGTGGGAACTATTGTATTAGATATAACTCCGCCAAGTATTGTAAGTAGCACGGTTATTTCAAATACACAATTAGATGTTTTATTTAGCGAGCCTTTAGAAATCACCTCAGCTCAAACAATTACAAACTACACTGTAAATAATGGAATTGGCAATCCAAATACAGCCACGAGAGATGTTTCTAATTTATCTTTAGTTCATTTATCTTTTACAACGCCTTTTTCAAATGCTATCACTAACACATTAACCGTTAATGGAGTTCAAGATAATTCATTAAATGCTATTAGCTCTGGCACAACTAATTTTACGTATTTAGCGCCAGTTACTGTAGGCTATAAAGACATCGTCATCAATGAAATTTTTGCAGATCCATCTCCAGTAATTAATTTAACTAATGCCGAGTTTGTTGAATTATATAATCGTAGTGCAAATACTTTTAATTTAAATGGATTAAAACTAGCAGATAGCTACACCGCTACTGGAGCTACTTTAGGCAATTACACCTTGCCTCCCAATAGTTATGTCATTATTTGTCCCGTAGCCGACACCGCACAATTTACGGCATTAGGTTATATGAACAAATTGGGAGTAAGTTCATTCCCCTCTTTAAATAATGCAGGAGATAATATTTATTTAAAAACAAATGCAGGAGTATTGATCGATAGTGTAAATTATAAAGACACTTGGTATCAAGATGCTGTGAAAAAAGATGGTGGCTACACGCTTGAACAAATCAATCCAAATTTAAATAACAACTGCTCTCAATCTAGTAATTGGATAGCGTCGAATGATGCAGACGGAGGAACACCTGGCTTTGTCAATTCTGTTTATTCTTTAGCTCCTGATGTTATTGCTCCAAAAATAAGTTCAGTAACCGTATTAGATTCTTTACATATTTCTATCTGCTTTGATGATGCTATTGCGGCTTCTCAATTAACTATTACTGCAAATTACTCTGTTAACGGAGGCATTGGTTCCCCCACTTTGGCTGTTAACACAAATGGCAATATGTGTGTTACTTTAAGTTTGGCTAGTAAACTAATTAATGCCACTAATTATACAGTTACTGTGTCTGGGGTTACAGATTGTAGTTCTAATGCATTATCTCCAAATACTAAAGCGTTTTCGTTTTATAAAGCACAGCCTTATGATATTGTTATTAATGAATTGATGCCTGATCCAGATCCATCTATTAATTTACCAAATGAAGAATATGTAGAATTAAAAAACAGAACTAACTTTAGTATTAATTTAAAAAATTGGAATTTTTCGAGTTTAACAAACACAAAAAAAATACCTGATATTACGATTGAACCTAACGGTTATGTGGTATTAGTTGGTTCTGGCGTAGCGAATCAATTCTTAAGTAATTTTGGAATAGTTGTGTATGAAGTAGTTAGTTTCCCTTCTCTTTTAAATGACGGCACAACACTTACTTTAAGCGACTCCAACAATGTTGTGATTAGTTCTGTATCTTATTCTTCAAGCTGGTATAATGATGCTAATAAAAGCAGCGGAGGATGGAGTTTAGAACAAATTGACGCCAACAACCCTTGTGGTGGACAAAGCAACTGGCACGCCAGCACACATCCAAATGGAGGAACGCCATCTATTGCAAATTCAGTAGCTGCATCAAATACAGATGCTACGGCTCCAAGTGTGGATAGAGTAATTGTAATTGATACTGATACTATTGCCGTATTATTTACTGAATCTTTAAAACTATCTACCATCTCTAATCCCAACAATTATACATTTGACAATGGCTTAACAACTCCAACTTATGTAAGCGCTGTGGCTCCCGATTACAAAAAAGTAATTTTAAAACTGTCTTCTCCTATTCAACTGGGTACAATTTACAATGTTACAGTTTTAAACGGCATAACAGATTGCGTTGGTAATCCTTTAATTAATGGTAGCACTCCTTTTGCTTTGCCAGAAGCACCCGCACCAAATGATGTGGTGATTAACGAAGTGTTATTTAACGAGCCTACTGGAGGAGTTGATTTTGTTGAACTTTATAACCGAAGTAAAAAAACAATTAATCTAAAAGATTTACGAATAGGCTCGATGGATACATTAACTGGTGTTTTAGAAGATACTGAAATTATTACAGAAGAAGGGTATCTACTATTTCCTGAAAGCTATTTAGTATTAAGTGAGAATGGCAACACTGTTAAACAAAAATATCAAACCATAAACCCAAAAGGATTTTATGATGTAAACGATTTACCAAGCATGAACAATGATGCAGATGTTGTAACACTTAGCGACAAAAACATGGTTGTGATTGATAATTTAAAATACACCGAAAAAATGCACTTCCCATTATTAGTAGATGTGGATGGTGTATCCTTAGAACGCATTGATTTTAACAGAACTACTAACGACAAAACAAACTGGAATAGTGCCTCTGAAGGTGTTGGTTTTGCAACCCCTGCTTATCGTAACTCTCAGTATTTACAAGCAGATGGTGGCAGTGGTGTTTCTATACCAAATCCATTGTTTTCTCCAGATAATGATGGATATAATGATGTATTAAATATTAGTTACAAATTAAATGAAGCTGGAATAGCGGCTAATATTTTTATATACGATAACAAAGGCCGACAAGTAAGGCATTTAATTAAAAACGAACAACTATCGATGGATGGCGTTATCAGCTGGAATGGCATAAATGACAATAATGAAAAAGCACCAATAGGAATTTATGTGGTGTATGTTGAGTTATTTAATTTATCTGGGAAAATAAATAAACACAAACTAAGTTGCACATTAGCTGGTAAGTTATAAATGCTACAAGATTTTTTAGCGCTCATCTACCCTCGTAACTGTGTAGCTTGCGGTAATTCATTATTCAAGCACGAAGAACAAGTATGTAATTATTGTTACACTCATTTACCCAAAAGTAATTTTCATAAACAACAAAGAAATCCTGTAGACGCTTTATTTTATGGAAGAACACCGTTACTCTTAGCGAGTAGTTTTTATCTGTTTCAAAAAAAGGGAGGTATACAAAAAGTATTACATGCCATCAAATACAAGCATAATAAGGATTTAGCAATATTAGTTGGGAAATGGTATGCCGAAGATTTAAAAACAAATGATATCATTAGCAAAGCTGATTTTATTATTCCTGTTCCTTTACACAGTAAAAAATTTAAAATCAGAGGCTATAACCAAAGTGAGGAGTTTGCCAGAGGTTTATCAGAAGGGTTGAAAATACCATTAAGCACTAGTGTTTTAAAACGAAAAGAATTTACAGAAACACAAACTAAAAAAAGTAAATATGAACGTTGGGAAAATGTGGAAAATGTCTTTGAATTAATTGTGCCCGAAACCTTTAAAAACAAACATGTTGTTTTAGTAGATGATGTGATTACTACAGGTGCTACCATTGAAGCCTGCTGCCAATTATTACAACAAATAGAAGGGATAAAAATTAGTGTGTTAAGTATTGCTTACGCTGATAAGTAATTACATCGCTTCGCTCACTACCTCTTTCACAGCATCAGGCAATAAACGTTTTAATAAGGCTTCAATGCCAGCTTTTAAAGTCAGTGTACTACTTGGGCAACCGCTACAAGCACCACGCATTTGCACAGTAACCACGCCGTCTTTTAATTCTTTAAATGTAATTAAGCCTCCATCCGACTCTACAGCGGGACGGATATATTGATCTAACACTTCAATAATTTTAGCTTCCACTTCATCTTTAGCAGCCACATGCTGAGTGCTAATGGTTGTTTTTTCGGTAAAAGTATTATCAACGGCTACTTCTTGTTTTGGCAAAGCAGTTACAATTAGTTTACCTGCATTTAAATATTCGGTTAAAAATGTGCGAAGTTCAATGGTAATATCATCCCACTCTACAGCATCCGTTTTTGTGATAGTAATAAAATTAGCCGATATAAAAATGGTTTTTACAAAAGGGAATTGAAATAATTGTTTGGCAATCGGGGCTGTTAAAGTTTCACTGATGTTTTTATACTCAGCACTTGCTCCTTTTTCGTTAATCAACACTTTATTAGCAACAAATTTCATTGAAGACGGATTTGGAGTGCCTTCAATATATATAATGTAAGGAATAGTAGTTTCCATGAATTTAATTTTTGACAAAGATAGGAAGGTTTTACAATAATTACTCTATTAAAAAAATTTAAAGAATGTCGTTGAATAGTGATTTTTTAAAGATTAATCTCTAGTTTAGTATTAAGAAAAAATTTAACTTTACTAAAAACCTTAGATTATGAAAAAACTATACACTCTTATCGCTGTTTGTTTTACAGTATTAGTAAATGCGCAAATCGTTTCGTTTAACCCAAGAACTGGGGATCTTGACATGGATAATGTTTTAAAGGACATTAACACCAAAGCTCAAACTGATATTAAAGCCTTTAAAGATCAAGTGTCAACTAAATTTAACCTAGCAAAAGATAAAATAGAAGGTTTATTAAACGTGATGGCTCCTGGCGATGTGTTTATGGTTGCTCAAACTGCTGAAATCACTCATAAACCTGTTGAGGCAGTTGCTAATACTTACAAAAAAAATAAAGATAAAGGTTGGGGAGCGATTGCTAAAGAATTAGGAATTAAACCAGGCTCTAAAGAGTTTCATGAATTAAAAAATAAAACCAAAGAACACAAAGGCAAATCAAAAGACAAAGGGAAGCCTGAGGGAAAAGGAAAAACAGAAAAACCGAAGGGAAAAAAGAAATAATCTTTTAATCTCTCAATTTTTTTTATCTTCATGCCTTCAAATTTATAGGTATGACACGTACAAAAATTAAAGAAGTATTAAAAGGAAACTTAATTGACCAAACGGTTAATGTAAAAGGTTGGGTTCGTACATTTCGTAACAATTCGTTTATTGCTATCAACGATGGCTCTAGCATAAATAATTTACAAGCGGTCGTTAATTTCGAAACAACTAATCCTGAAATTTTAAAACGCATCACACCAGGTGCATGCGTTGGTGTAACTGGCAAATTAGTGGCTTCGCAAGGTAAAGGTCAATCAGTTGAAATTATTGTTTCTGAGATTGAAATTTATGGAGATGCTGAATCGGATATTGCCAAACCAAACGCTTACCCTTTACAACCTAAAGCACACAGCTTAGAGTTTTTAAGAGAGATTGCTCACTTACGTTTCCGTACCAATACATTTGGTGCTATTTTCAGAGTGCGTCATACTTTGGCATATGCTATTCATAAATTTTTTAATGATAAAGGATTTGTTTACATGCACACGCCAATCATCACCAGCAGCGATGCAGAAGGTGCTGGAGAAATGTTTCGTGTATCCACTTTAGATCCAAAAAGTCCACCATTAACGGAAACTGGTGAGATTGATTATAAACAAGATTTCTTTGGAAAATCAACAAACCTTACTGTTTCAGGTCAATTAGAAGGCGAATTAGCAGCGATGGCTTTTAGTGATGTATATACATTCGGACCAACATTTCGTGCTGAAAATTCAAACACCACTCGTCACTTAGCTGAGTTTTGGATGATAGAACCAGAAATGGCTTTTTATGATTTAAAAGATAATATGGCTTTGGCAGAAGAAATGTTGAAGTATGTGATTACTTATGCTTTAGAGCATAATAAAGAAGATATCGAATTTTTATCTCAACGTTTGTTAGACGAAGAAAAAAATAAACCTCAAACAGAACGCAGCGAATTAAATTTATTAGAAAAATTAAATTTCTGTTTAGGAAATGATTTTGCAAAAATTACTTATACCGAAGCGATTGATATTTTACGTGAATCAAATCATAACAAGAAAAAGAAATTCCAATATATTATTGAAGGCTGGGGAGCTGATTTACAAAGCGAACACGAACGTTACTTAGTAGAAAAGCATTTCAAAAAACCAGTTATTTTAACAGACTATCCAAAAGACATCAAATCGTTTTACATGCGCATGAATGATGATGGTAAAACGGTAGCGGCTATGGATATTTTATTCCCAGGTATTGGCGAAATTATTGGTGGCTCTCAACGTGAAGAGCGTTTAGAGAAATTAGAAACTCGTATGAAAGACATGCACATACCAGCCGAAGAAATGAGTTGGTATTTAGATACACGTCGTTTTGGTTCTTGTCCACATGCTGGATTTGGATTAGGTTTTGAACGTTTAGTGTTATTTGTAACTGGTATGACAAATATCCGCGACGTAATTGCTTTCCCTAGAACACCAAATAATTGTGAGTTCTAAGAACTAATTATTTTTTTCAATTCATTCAGCATCATTGCTGTTGCTCCCCAAAGCACCTTACCTTGTACATCAAAGTAAGGTGTTTTTAATTTAAGTCCAGGTGTTGGTTACAATAAGTAATCTTTATTTTTTAGGCAATTTATAGCCAATTTTTTTGCGGGGCTTACTGATTTCTTTTTTATCAGTGAGCTCGTCCATATATTGAAAAACGACTTCAATGTTTTTTGTATTATTATCTGTCTTCTTTTCTAGTTTTTCAATAGCTAAACGTATTTCTGTATTATCCATTAGCATTTGCCTTATTCGCGTAAAAATTCGAATAATTTGTATATTAACTTGAATTGCTTTAGAGCTACTTAAAACACTGGAAAGCATTGCTACTCCTTGTTCTGTAAAAGCGTAAGGCAAGTATTTTATGTGTTCTCCTCTCTTTAAGGTGCCAAATTGGCACCTTAAAGAATCTCCTTCTTCTTTTGTTAATTCTATCATAAAATCATCAGGAAAACGTTCAATGTTTCTTTTAACCTGTCTTTTTAAGTATTTAGTTTCAATTTGATACAATTCCGCTAAATCCCTATCTAACATTACTTTTTGTCCACGAACAATATAAATTTTGTTCATCACTACTTCATCAACAATAATAATCGAATTCTCTACATTGGTCATATTTAGCTCTCTTAATAAAAAACAAATGTAAATTATTTTAATAGCAGGTAATTGCTACAAAATATAGCATTTTATTAGAGTGTAACTCAAGGATGCATAAGTGTGATGTGATTGCTTTTCCAAGAACACCGAATAATTGTGAGTTTTAATCTTGCGTCATTGCGAGGAAGTACGACGAAGCAATCTCATACTAAGTTTTAGATAGCCGCGCTTCGCTCGCAATGACGATTACCCTTTCAAAACCCACTTTAACTCATTCAGCATCATTGCTGTTGCTCCCCAAAGCACCTTGCCTTGTACATCAAAGTAAGGTGTTTTTAGTTTATAGCCTGGGGTTGGTTCTATGGTTGTTTCTTTTACGATATCTGGATTTAGTAAATGATTGATTTCCCATTCAATTAATTCGTTAACTTCATAAGCACTTGCCGAAAAATTTGGTTTTTGCTCAACATACGAAACAAAAGGTTGCACCATAAATTTACTAACGGGAATATACACTGGTGTTAATTTTCCAATAACAGTAGGTGTTGCATCAGAACCTGTTTCTTCAAAAAATTCGCGCAAAGCAGTTGCCTGTAAATCAATATCGTTTGGTTCAACTTTGCCACCAGGAAATGCTATTTGTCCGCTATGATGTCCATTATAAGTCATGCGTTCAATTAATAAAACAGAGGTTTGTTTTTGCTCGTTTGGAAACAATAAAATCAAGACCGCACTTGGTCGGTAATTTTGTGATTCGTAAGAATTAGTCAAAACTTTTTCACGCTTTACATGGGCCATTTCAAACTGAGCTTCCACACCAGGTAATGGCTTTTGTAAATTAGTTTTTAAATTATCAATGAATAATTGAAACATTGCGCAGTTTTAATTGTCTTATACTTAGTGTGATTATGATTTAGGTCAAAAATACGAAGTAATTTTTTATCAAGATGATGAATAAAAATCTTTACGTAGCAATGCCTACGGAAAGGTTTTTTGAAGAAATATTGATGAAAAAGGACGAGTATTTTGGACTAAATTATGATTATACTGAGTATTAAGCAAAGATATAACATTATGAACTTCTATAGCATCAAGAGCACACAACATTTACCCATTTCGTTAGAAGAAGCATGGGACTTTTTTTCATCGCCTAATAACTTGGCTAAAATAACTCCTCCCGATATGGGTTTTATTATTACTTCCGATAAAAAAGATGGCGAAAAAATGTATGCCGGACAAATCATTACTTACATTATAAAACCCATGTTAGGCATTCCTGTAAAATGGATGACGGAAATTACACATGTAAAAGAAGGCGACTATTTTATTGATGAACAACGTTTTGGTCCATATAAATTATGGCATCACAAGCACTCATTTAAAAAAACAGCCACTGGTGTTGAGATGCATGACGAAGTGAATTATGTGCTACCAATGGGGTTTTTAGGCGCAATTGCTCACAAATTATTTGTTAGAAAACGTATTGAGTACATTTTTGAGCATAGAACGAAGGTTTTAGATGACTTTTTCAAAAAATAGCCATTAAATCCGTAAATTTACGTCCCATGGAAACATTCAAATTAAATACCATCGAAGAAGCGATTGCTGATATTAAAGCAGGGAAAGTTATTATTGTTGTGGATGATGAAGATAGAGAAAACGAAGGCGATTTTTTAACGGCCGCACAAAACGTCACTCCTGAAATTATCAACTTTATGGCGACTCACGGACGTGGTTTAATTTGCGCTGCTGTGACTCAAGAAAAAGCAAAAGATTTGAAACTTGAATTAATGGTTTCTTCTAATACAGCTTTACATGAAACAGCATTCACGGTTTCTATTGATTTATTAGGTCACGGATGCACAACTGGTATTTCTGCCTCTGATCGTTCAAAAACAGTACAAGCTTTAATTGACCCTAATTTCAAAGCATCCGATTTTGGAAGACCAGGACATATTTTCCCGTTAATCGCCAAAACTGGTGGCGTGTTGCGCCGTACTGGACATACAGAAGCAACCATTGATTTTGCTCGTTTAGCAGGTTTTGAACCTTGTGGAGCTTTAGTAGAAATTATGAATGAAGATGGAACCATGGCTCGTTTACCAGACTTAGTTCAAATTGCTAAAAAACATGATTTAAAAATAGTCACCATTAAAGATTTAATTTCTTACCGTTTAAGTAAAGAAAGCATTGTGACTCGCCAAGTGGAAGTTGAAATGCCTACACAATGGGGAGATTTTAAATTAATTGCTTACAAAGTTGATACAAACGGAGAAGAGCACATGGCACTTGTAAAAGGCGAATGGAATAAAGACGAACCAGTGTTAGTTCGCGTTCACTCATCATGTGTTACTGGGGATATTTTTGGTTCTTGTCGTTGCGATTGTGGGCCACAATTACACAAAGCCATGGAGTTGATTGAAAAAGAAGGGAAAGGCGCCATAGTGTATATGAACCAAGAAGGCAGAGGCATTGGTTTATTAAATAAATTAAAAGCTTATAAATTACAAGAGCAAGGACGTGATACCGTTGAAGCCAATTTAGAATTAGGTTTTAAAATGGATGAACGTGATTATGGTGTTGGTGCTCAAATTATCCGTGATTTAGGAATTAGCAAAATGAAATTAATTTCTAATAATCCCGTGAAACGTGTTGGTTTAATTGGTTATGGTTTAGAGGTTGTAGAGAATGTTCCTATTGTCATTCCATCCAATCCTCACAACGAAAAATACATGCAAACCAAAAAAGATAAAATGGGGCATAGTTTTTAATTAAATGGTAATGACTCACGATTACCGCAGCGGCGAATTATTACTCATTAATAAACCATACACTTGGTCGTCGTTTCAGGCTGTCAATAAATTAAAACATGCTTTAAAAAAACATCCATCATTATTATTAGATGATAAGTTTGTGCATTTAAAAATTGGGCACGCGGGCACTTTAGACCCTTTAGCAACAGGTTTATTAATTATTTGCACTGGGAAAAAAACAAAAGAAATTTCTTCATTTCAAGATTTACCAAAAGAATATACAGGCACTTTTTTTATTGGAGCCACTACACCTTGCTATGATAAAGAAAAAGAAGTAGATGAAACATTTCCAATAGAACATATTACTAAAGAACTGGTTTACGAAACCGCTAAATCCTTTATTGGTAAGCAAGAACAAGTGCCCCCCATGTTTAGTGCTGTGAAAGTAGACGGAAAACGTTTATATAAATTAGCTCGCATTGGCGAAGAAATTGAATTGAAAGCTAGACCAATTGAAATATTAGAATTTGAAATCACACGATGCGAATTGCCTTTGGTTGATTTTAGAATTGCTTGCACTAAAGGAACCTACATCAGAAGCATTGCTCGCGATTTTGGCTTAGCTTTAAATAGTGGCGCTTATTTAGATGCTTTATGTCGTACTAAAATTGGGCACTTTAGCATTGAAGATGCTAAAACACCTGAAGAATTTATCAAAGAAAATACTTACTAAAACTAATCATACGCTTACCTCTAATTTACACGTTGTATCTTGGATATTGAAAAACATAATCAAAAAGCTTCTACTCTTAAGAAAGAGAACAGGATTTTTTTTGACAAACTCAAGCGTACCAAACCAAAAAATTTAGACAATCAGTTTCACACTTTACACGAAGAAGTTTTTGAAGAAATAGATTGCTTAGCCTGTGCTAATTGTTGTAAAACCACTTCACCCATTTTTTATAATAGAGACATTGAACGCTTAGCAAAACACATGCGAATGAAACCAGGCGAATTCATTGATAAATATTTACGTATTGATGAAGACAAAGATTATGTTTTACGTCAAGCTCCTTGTCCATTTTTAGGTTCTGATAATTATTGCTCTGTTTATGAAGCAAGACCAAATGCTTGTAGAGAATATCCTCACACCGATAGAAAACGTATGGAACAAATTTTAGATTTAACTTACAGAAATACGATTGTGTGCCCAGCTGTATTAGAGATTACAGAAAGACTGAAGAAAATAGTTTAATTTTTATACTGTCACATCGAGTAGAAAATTTTGCCTCTTTAAATTTTCGTATCGAGATGCATTAAAACAGTTCTCGATATTATTTTCGCAAAAGAGACAGCGAAAATCACTCGAACTGACAGTGTCTTTTACTTAGTACCAGTATGACCAAAGCCACCAGCACCTCTTTCAGTTTCATCTAACGAAGAAGTTAGTTCCCAAGCAATTTGTTCATGTTTAGCAATCACCATTTGAGCCACGCGCTCACCATCATTAATGATAAAAGGCGTGTTGGATAAATTCACTAATAATACTTTTACTTCGCCTCTATAATCTGCATCAATAGTGCCAGGAGAATTTAAAACCGTAATTCCATTTTTAAATGCTAAACCACTACGCGGACGAATTTGAGCTTCGTAGCCTTTGTGTAATTCAATAAATAATCCAGTTGGCACTAAGATTCTTTCTAAAGGTTTTAATTCAATGGGTGTGTCGATATTAGCTCTTAAGTCAAGGCCTGCAGAAAGTTCGGTAGCGTATTGTGGTAACTCGTGTTTAGATTGGTTTACAACTCTAATTTTCATATGTCTAAATTATTTATTTTTTAACCACATAGAAACATAGCTTGTTTGTGTGGTATAAGTTTAATGATAGTGCTTTGCTATTCACATAGCTCTATGTTAAAAACGCAGTTCTATCATTTACTTAAAGCTACATTTATTTTACTATCTACCTATGTGGTTAATGTTATTGTTCTAAATGTTTTAATTTTTTTAAATTTTCAAATTCTAATTTATAAAATATAAATGCAAATAGACCTAACAAGATATTATTCAATATCAACTTTATGGTAGTACTTTCCATATCTGAATAAAGCGTAGAAATAAAATAAAGACCAAGAGCTAAAAAAGTAAAAACAGATATGCTTCGCAAATTATATTTTACTGGATAATACTTTTGTCCCATCACATATGACGTTACCATCATAATACCGTAAGAAGCCAAGGTAGCCCAAGCGCAAGCCATGTATCCATATTTAGGAATCCCCACAAAATTAATCACTAAGGTAATCACTGCTCCCATCACGGTTATCATGGCACCAAATTTTGTTTGTCCTGTTAACTTAAACCAAATGGACAAGTTCCAATAAACTCCTACACACAAATTAGCTAATAATAAAATAGGCACTACACCTAAACCTGATCTATAATTTTCACTTACTACTTTTTGCAGCCAAGGTAAATTCATCATGGTTCCTAAAAACAAAAACAAACAAAATAGCACATAGTATTTCATCACCATGGCATTTAATTTTTTGGAATCTTGGTGTTTAGCATGATTGAAGAAAAATGGTTCGGCAGCATATTTAAAAGCTGTAGTAAAAATGGTCATAAACATAGCGATGCGGTAACATTGACCATAAATACCTAATTCTGTTTTTGCAATTTCTTCAGGCAACAAATATTTTAAAATAAAACGATCAAAAGTTTCATTAATCATTCCTGCAAAACCCAATATTAATAAGGGCCAAGCGTAAGTCAACATCTGTTTCCATAAGTCTTTATCAAACACATACTGTACAGTAACAAATTCTTTTGCTAAAAATAACAAGCTCACTAAATTAGCTAAGAGTCCAGCTAAAAACATGTAACCTACGCCTACTTCTGGATTATAATATTTCGCGAAAGTAGAGTCTGGTTCATTCAAATATGCGGGCTTACATATATTGAAGTAAAAAATACAGATTAAAATAAAAACAGTCACATTTAACAACTTAAGTGCTCCAAATTTTTTAGCTTGATTATTCAATCGTAATCGTGCAAAAGGAATGGCCATCATTGCATCAGTAGCAACAATCAACACACACCAAATGATATAATTAACATGTTCTGGTTCTTTTATGAAATCAGCAATAGAGCCCGAAAACAAAATAAATAATAGAGATAATCCTATGCTACTCCCAAAAATGGATATTAATGCTGTTGAATATACTCGCTCTTTTTCCTCTATTTTATTAGAAAAATGGAAAAAAGCTGTTTCCATTCCGTAAGTAAATAAAATATTAATAAAACTGATATAAGCGTAAAACTCTGTGTTAGCAGATAGTTCGGAAGGTTGTTTAAAAATATACGTTAATACAAAAGAATACAAAAAAGTAATCACGCGAGGAAGAATACTTCCTAAACCATAAACGGCTGTTTGCGAGGCTAATTTTTTGAGTGGGTTTGACACGTTTTTGTATTAAAGAACTAAAATTAGGACTTTATTGCCTTATACTCATAAGTGATTTTTGAAGATATTAACCTTTAAAAGTTACTAGCTTGTCTTCATTTTTTCAATCAATTTTGTTGTAGAGAAGCCATCCACTAATTGAATGGTAATGACTTTGCCGCCTTTTGCTACAACCACATCATAACCAACAATGTCTTCGGCTTTATAGTCGTTTCCTTTTACTAAAACATCAGGTTGAACAAAAGTGATTAATTCTAAAGGAGTATCTTCATCAAATAACACAATCGCGTCGATACATTCTAATCCAGCTAAAATAGTAGCTCTGGTGTCTTCTGAATTAATTGGTCTTTCGGGTGATTTACCTAAACGTTTAACAGACGCATCTGTATTTAAACCTAAAATTAGTTTATCTCCTAAATCTCTGGCATGACATAAATATTCCACATGTCCGCGATGTAAAATATCAAAACAACCGTTCGTAAATACTATTTGTTGGTTTTGAGTATTCCACTCTTTCAAAAGATCTTGTAATTTATCTTTTGTAACTAATTTTTGGGATAGTTTTTTATGAAACGACATTGGCTTTTGATTTATTGATAATAGGCAAAAGAATCAAACTTAATAGACCCAACACAACAATTAATATAAATTGAGAGGTCCAAGTCATCCAAGGAAAAGAAAATGCTGAAATTTGTTCAATTCCATAATACGTCAAGAGTGCTGTAACAATTGCAGGATAAGCCCCTAAGCCTCCTGGCGAAAACACAACCCCTAAAGTACCAAATAATAAAATAGCCAAACACTCTGAATGCCCTAAGTTTGAGGTTCCTTCAAAAGCAAAGAAACAAAAATATAAACTATAAAAATAGGATGCCCAAATTGCAAAACTTAAAGCAATAAATTGAAATTTTTTATCAATGTCTTTTACTGAACTCAATCCCTTTCCAAATCCTTTAATAATGTTTCCAAATTTACCTTTTAGTAATCCTGATATTTTTTTTCGAATTAAAAATAATGTAATTGCTGCTACTAGTAATACACTAATCAGTATAATGAATTTAGTTGGATGTTCTGAAATTCCATTTAATTTCAACATCAATGGATCGTACAAATACGTTACTGTTAGTTCTTTTAATTGAGAAAATTGAGCAAATAAGGTCAGAAAAAATATCACGATTAGCAATAACATATCTACAATACGTTCAGTAATTACAGTACCAAGAGCTACTTCAAAAGGCACATCATCATATTTTGTAACCAAAGTACAGCGTGTAATTTCGCCCATACGCGGCAAACCATAATTTGCAAAATATCCAACTAAAACAGCTCCTAAAGCATTAGCTGGTTTTACAGAGTATCCAGCTGGTTTCAATAAATAATTCCAACGATAGGCTCTTAGAAAATGGCTAAGGAAAGCGATTAATACAGAAATACCAACCCAAAAGTAATTGGCCGATTTAAAAGAATCCAGAATTTTCTCTTTCTCTGTCCAAACCGACCTGAAAGATAACCACACCAATAAAATACCCACACCAAGCAATACAATAAATTGAATGATGGATTTGGTGCTTTTATTCATGCTCTTTTATTTTAAACGATTAGTTTTAGTGTCAGGAAAAACCACCCATGGTTTAAATGTTTTAGCAGTTTCAAATTCCATCGTTGCGTATGAAATAACAATAACTACATCACCTAAACTCACTAATTTAGCAGCGGGACCATTTAAACAAATAACTCCACTTCCACGTTCTCCCTTAATAACATAGGTAATAAAACGTTGGCCATTATTTTTATTTAATATATGAACTTGTTCGTTCTCAATAAAATTAGCAGCGTCCATTAAATCCTCATCAATGGTAATACTGCCTATATAATCTAACTCTGCCTGAGTAACAGTTACACAGTGCAATTTAGATTTCATTACTTGAATCTGCATCATGCCGCAAATGTAAGGATTTAACTATAAACCACATAAATAAAAATGGTGTTAAAATCGCCAAAAAAAGCTATAAAAATACCCATCAATCAGTAACCTAAACCGCTTATAAACTAAGCTATTTTTTCTTTGGCTATTCTTTAAAATAATCGCATTTTTACTATTCAAACGTATTCATTATGAACTACAAAAACTTAATTTTTACTGCAGCCGTTTTTGGTTTTATTGCAGCATGTTCTTCTTCTAAAAAAACAGCAAAAACAAATGAGCCAATAACAATGGCCGAGCCGGCTATTGATTTAGATACCATTAAAGTAATAGCTGAAGAGCCACCTAAAAAGAAAATTTATCAAGCTACTCCAACAAAAAGCAGCGATATCATTCATACTAAACTGTGGGTAAGTTTTGATTGGCAAAAATCTCAATTAATTGGAAAAGCCGAATTGCAAGTAAAACCTTACTTCTATCCTATCAATATGCTATATCTGAACGCAAGAGGCATGGATATTAAATCTGTAAAACTTACCGAAAAACAAGTAAAAGAATTGCCTATCAAAAAAGGAGGTAAATCCGTTGTTACAGAAGATGTTTTTATAGAAAAACCAGTTACCTACAAATACGAGAATGATTCTATTAAAATAAATTTAGGTAAAGAGTATACTGCTAAAGAAGTTTATTATGTTACAATTGAGTATATCTCAAAACCCAATGAATTAAAGGAAGGCGGAAGCGGTGCTATTTCAAGTGACAAGGGTTTATATTTTATTAATCCTACTGGCTCTGACCCAAATAAAATGCCTCAAATTTGGACTCAAGGAGAAACACAATCTAACTCAGCTTGGTTTCCAACCATCGATAATCCTACAGAAAAGATGACTGATGAAATTTACATGACAGTAGATGATAAATACACGACTTTATCTAACGGTTTGTTGACAGACTCTAAAAAGAATGCGGACGGAACTAGAACTGATCATTGGGTAATGAATTTGCCACATGCGCCTTATTTAGTGATGATGGGGATTGGTGAATTTAAAAAAGTAACAGATGAGCCTTGGAATGGAAAAGAAGTATCGTACTACGTAGAAAAAGAATACGAACCTCATGCAAAAGCTATTTTTGGTAAAACAAAAAAGATGATTGAGTTCTACTCTAATCGTTTAGGTGTTGCTTATCCTTGGCAAAAATATGCACAAATTGTGGTACGCGATTATGTAAGTGGAGCTATGGAAAATACAAGTGCAACTTTACATGGAGATTTTGTTTGCTACCAAACAACACGCGAAATGATTGATGGGGCAAAAGGAGAAAGTACTATTGCACACGAATTATTTCACCAGTGGTTTGGCGATTTAGCAAGCTGCGAAAGTTGGAGTAACTTAACTTTAAATGAATCGTTTGCTACATACGGAGAATATTTATGGGAAGAATTTGAATATGGAAGAGACGCTGCTGATGACCATCATGCAGGTTCTCGTTTTGGATACTTTGCTCAATCTAATCAAAAACAAGTTGATTTAGTGCGTTTTGATTATGCTGAACGTGAAGATATGTTTGATGCCTTTAGCTACAATAAAGGCGGACAGATATTACATATGTTACGCAAATATGTTGGCGATGATGCTTTCTTTGCTTCATTAAAAGTATACTTAGAAAAAAATAAATTTAAAACTGCTGAGGCACATGATTTGCGTTTAGCATTTGAAGAAGTAACTGGTGAAGACTTAAATTGGTTTTTTAACCAATGGTACTTCGCAAAAGGGCATCCTGAATTAAATATCAAAAAAACGTATGATGCTGTCACTAAAAAATTAACATTAGAAATTACTCAACAACAAGATTTTAAAGTTGCGCCATTATATAAACTTCCAGTATATATTGATATTTATGCTGGCGGCAAAAAAGAACGCAAACGCATTTGGATTGAAGATGTAAAAAACACATTTACATTTGATGTTGCTTCAACTCCTGATTTAGTAAACTTTGATGGAGAAAGACAATTATTGGCAAAAACCACTTTCGATAAAACAAAAGAAGAATACATCTTTCAATATAAAAATGCACCATTATGGGGAGACAGAGATGAAGCCATCGATTATTTTAAAGAACACATGGATGACAAAACAATTCTTGATTTAATGAAATCAATTGCACAAAACGATCCATGGAAAAAATTTAGATCAGATGCCATTAATGCATTAAGCGAAGTAGCAAAAGATAAAGAAGCTGAACTAAAACCATTATTTATTTCTATTTCCGAAAAAGATGCAAATACAAAAGTTCGCGCAACTGCTATTAAAGCATTAGCAACTAACTACAAAGGCGACGATTTAAATGCTTTATACGAAAAAGCTTTAGGTGAGCAATCTTATGCCATTGTATCAGAAGGTTTTGATGCGATTGCTAAAAACAATCCTGAATTAGCTATGAAAAAAGCAGTGACTTTAGAAAATGAAATGTCGAAAGAAATTATTTACTCAATTGCTGATTTATACGCTAAAAATGGAACAGACGAAAACCACGCCTACTTTAAAAAAGTAAAAAATCAATTCAATGGTTTTGAATTAATGGCTTATGGAAACATTTATGGTAAATTTTTGAAACGTTGTACAAAACCAGAAACTGCTATTGATGGCGCTAAGGAATTAGCAAAGGTTGGGGCAAGCGACAATAAATATGTAAAGTATGCTGCTCAAAAAGTAATGAAAGACAATTTAGTAAATGTATGGCAAGACAAAGAAGACAAACTAAAAGCGAAGATTGAAAAAGCTAAAGCTTCGACAGGCTCAGCTTCCTCAGAAACTGATATAACTAAAATGGCAGAAGAACTAAAAACAGTATCTGATACTAAAAAACAAATTGTAGATTTATATAACTCGATAAAGAAGTAAGAGGGTTCGGTCATGCTGAACTTGATTCAGCATCTCTATAAAATGAAATTAACTAAAGCGTTTATATATATCATGTCGAACAAAAACTTAACGACATTTTATATAGGTGTAACAAACGATATAGAAAGACGAGTTCGAGAGCATAAAAATGGAGATGGTTCCGAATTTACATCTAAATATAAATTAACATATTTAGTTTACTATGAGGTAATAAGTGATATTAAAACAGCAATACAAAGAGAAAAGCAATTAAAAAACTGGCATAGAAAATGGAAAATTGATTTAATTAAAGAATTAAATCCTGAAATGTTAGATTTGGCAAAAGATTGGGAATAAAATTAAATTTACTAAACTAGGGATGCTGAATCAAGTTCAGCATGACAAGCAAAATAAAATGAAGATGAAAAAAACATTATTAATAACAAGTCTTGCATTAAGCACCATCGTGTTTGCTCAAGACAAACTATTAACTATTCAAGAGGCAGTTTTAAAAGGGCGCACTAGTCTTGCACCTAAACGTTTACAAGCCTTAAGTTTTATAAAAGGCTCTAATAAATTTTCATATATCGACAATAACATTGTTAAAGTGGGAGATAATGCCACAGGAAAAACAAAAGATGTGCTTTCTTTAAAAGATTTAAATACAGTATTAAAATCAGGAAACAAAGATACATTAGCGGCATTAACAGTAATTACTTGGAAGAATGCTAATCAGTTTTATTTCTCAAATAAAAAAGGTGAATTTATTTACTCCCTAGATAAAAAAACAATCTCTGAAACAGATAAAAAAGCAGAACCTATAACTTTAGATGAATATTTAAAAGAGCCTATTACGGGGGCTTATTCTTATTGTAAAGATTATAATTTATATGTTGTAAAAGATGGCAAAGAAACTCAAGTAACAACGGATGGTTCTTATGAAATTGTTTACACTGGAAAAAATGTACATCAAAATGAATTTGGTATTGATGGGAAAAACTTCTGGAGTCCTAAAGGAAACTATTTAGCTTTTTACAGAATGGATCAATCTACTGTAACAGATTACCCAATTATTGATTGGACAACTCGTCCTGCAAAAAACGAAAACATCAAATACCCAATGGCTGGCAACAAGAGTCACCGCGTAACTTTAGGTGTATATGATGTTAAAACTAACAAAACTATTTTTGTAAAAACAGAAGGTGATCCAGAACAATACTTAACAAATATTGTGTGGAGTCCAGATGAAAAGCATATTTACATTGCTGTTTTAAGTCGTACACAAAATGACATGAAACTTAACGAATACGATGCAGTAACTGGAAATTTTGTTCGCACTTTATTTGAAGAACATGATGATAAATACACGGAGCCTTTACACCCAATGTTATTTGTAAAAAACAATCCTTCTCAATTTATTTGGCAGAGTCGCAAAGATGGATTTACTCATTTTTACTTATATGATATTAGTGGTAAATTGATAAAGCAACTAACTAAAGGTAATTGGGAGGTAAAAGCAGAAAATGGTTTTGATGAAAAAGGAGATCGCTTGTTCTTTCACGCTAATGACCAAAGTCCAGTAAATCAGGATTTTTATAGTGTGAACTTAAAAAGTGGTGAAGTAAAACGTTTAACTTACGGTAACGGATTTCATATATGTGTATTAGATGAAAAAGGGAATTACATTATCGATAATTTTTCAAACTCAACAACACCAAGAGAATACAATATTATTAATACATCTACAAAAAAAGCGGCAAACTTTTACAAAGCCGAAAACCCAATAAAAGATTACAAATTAGGAAGCTGGAATTTATTTACCATTAAAAATAACGAAGGAACAGATTTGTACTGTCGTTTATTTAAGCCAGTTAATTTTGATTCAACAAAAAAATATCCTGTATTGGTTTACTTATACAACGGTCCTCATTCGCAAATGGTAACTAACACTTGGATGGCGGGTGGAGAATTATGGTACCAATACATGGCCGAAAAAGGATACATGGTATTTACTTTAGATGGCAGAGGAACATCATACAGAGGAAAAGCATTTGAACAAGCAACTCATCGTCAATTAGGAACCAAGGAAATGGAAGATCAATTAAAAGGTGTTGACTATTTAAAATCATTGCCATATGTGGATGCTAATAGAATTGGGGTTCACGGTTGGAGCTTTGGTGGATTTATGACAACTACTTTAATGACGCGTTCACCTGGAACATTTAAAGTTGGTGCTGCTGGCGGACCAGTTATTGATTGGACATATTATGAGATTATGTATACAGAACGTTATATGGATTCTCCTCAAGACAATAAAGAAGGCTATGAGAAAAATAATTTATTAAACTACGTTGATAAATTAAAAGGGAAATTATTAATGATTCATGGTGCACAAGATCCTGTGGTTGTTTGGCAACACAGTGTATTATACCAAAAGAAAGCCGTTGATAAAGGCATTCAGTTAGATTACTATTTATATCCAGGGCATGAACATAATGTATTAGGAAAAGACCGTGCCCACTTAATGGAAAAGATAACGAATTACTTTATTGATAATTTATAATCATGGAAGTGAACATAACACCACCAGTTCCTCCAACAAATTCAAATAACTCTACTTCTGAGAGTTTAGCGAGTAGTTTTGTTGAGAGAATTAATCAGCAAGAAAAAGAGTTTGAAAAAACATTGGCTGATGATGAGGAATATAGTTTACTGGTGATGTTACATGATGGTTCATTGATAGATGTTGATGTGCTAGGTTATCAAAATCCAGATATGATAACTATTGAAGGAGTTAATGAAGGTAATCACAATATAAAGTTATTACTTCACATGTATAATGTTCAACTCATATTAGTGAAGTTTAAAAAAGAATCGGACGCTTTACCAATTGAAAATAAAATAGGATATCTACAACATATTAAAAAGAATAAATAATATTAAATATGGACTTTACAAACTACAAACACACGGTTACAGAACGTTTCATTCGTTACGCAAAAATTGATACGCAATCCGATCCAAATTCTACAACTATCCCGAGTACCATGAAACAAAAAAATCTTGGTAAGTTATTAGTTCAAGAATTAACAACAATGGGAATTACTGATGCCGAGATGGATCAGCATGGCTATGTATATGCCACTATTCATTCCAATACAACCAAACAGGTTCCAGTCATTTGTTTTTGTTCTCACATGGATACTTCACCTGATTGTACTGGAGAAAACGTCAATCCAATCATTCATACAAAGTATGATGGAAAAGATATTGTATTACCAAATGATAAAAACCAAATTATCAAATTTGCTGAGCATCCAGATTTAGCAGCACAAATAGGTAATGATATTATTACAACAGATGGCACCACCTTATTAGGTGCTGATAATAAATCAGGAATTGCTGAAATTATGGATGCTGCAAATTATTTAATGCATCATCCAGAAGTAAAACATGGCGATATTCGAATATTATTTACACCAGACGAAGAGATAGGCAGAGGAACCGATCATGTGGATATGAAAAAGCTTGGTGCACAATATGGCTACACCATGGATGGAGAGTCATTAGGTCATTTAGAAAATGAAACATTTAGTGCAGATGGTGTAACTATTACAATTAATGGAATTCCAACACACCCAGGTTTTGCAAAAGACAAAATGGAACATTCCATTAAAATTGCCGCCGAAATTATTAATCGTATTCCGAAAGATAAAACACCAGAAACTACTGAAAAGAAACAACCATTTATTCATCCAGTTGCTATTAATGGTGGTTTAGAACAAGTAGAGATTAAATTTATCATACGTGCATTTGATACTCCTACTTTAAAATCATTAGAAGCAGAATTAGAAGAAATTACGAAATCCGTTTTATCAAATTACAAAAAATCAAGCTTCAATTTTGTGGTAACAGAACAATATCGCAACATGAAAGATGTTTTAGATACTTGTTATTTTGTAGTAGAAAATGCCCTAGAAGCTATTAAACGCACAGGCGTAAAACCAGTATTATCTAGTATTCGTGGTGGAACGGATGGTTCTCGTTTATCATTTATGGGATTGCCTTGTCCAAATATTTACGCAGGCGAACATGCCTTTCATAGCAAGTTAGAATGGGTAAGTGTTCAAGATATGGAAAAGGCAACTCAAACTATTGTGCATTTAGCAGCAATTTGGGAAGAGAATGCCTAAATAAAAAAACTATAATTAGAAGAAAAAGGGCATCAAAAATAATTTGATACCCTTTTTATATTTTATAAAGTGGCTTAACCCCTCTCTTTTTTAATAGGCGAGAAGGCCAAAGGGTTAATCGAAATTTCTGCAAGCAACTCACGTTTTCTGTAAACATCAATAGCCATATATAAAGCATCTCTAAACGAAGATTCATCTGCTATTTGTTTACCCGCAATTTCATATGCTGTGCCATGATCTGGAGAAGTGCGAACAAAATCTAAACCTGCTGTAAAGTTTACACCATGGCCAAATGCTAATGTTTTAAATGGAATTAAACCTTGGTCGTGATACATGGCTAATACACCATCAAATTGAGATTGAGTATTGTTTCCAAAAAAACCATCTGCCGAGTATGGTCCGTAAACCATCATGGTCTCTTTTGCTTTATCGATAGCCGGAATAATTGCTGTTTTTTCTTCATCACCAATTGCTCCATTTTCGCCAGCATGAGGATTTAATCCTAACACCGCTATTTTTGGCTTACGAATTCCAAAATCTTTTACTAATGAAGCATGTAATTGATTGATTTTTTCTAAAACATTAGCCGTCGTGATTTTCTCAGAAATATTTTTCATTGGTACATGACCAGTCACAACTGCCACACGTAAATCATGAGAGCATAATAACATTAATGGTTTGCCGCCTAATTTTTCTCCTAAGTATTCGGTATGCCCAGGATAATTAAATCCCGCCTCTTGCATCGAATGTTTATTAATAGGAGCCGTTACTAATACGTCAATTTTTTTATCAAATAAAGCCATAGTAGCAGACTCTAAAGACAGTTTTGAATATTTACCACTTTGCACTGTTGCTTTCCCTAATTCAATTGTTACTTCTTCCTCGTAACAAATAAACACATTTGGTTTTTTTGTATTAAGTTGATTAAGGTCTCTAGTTGGATGAAAGTTAAACTCTTCTAAGTTTAACATTTTTCTAAAATAAGAAACTGTTTTTTGAGAACTAAATAAAACAGGCACACATATTTCTGATAATGCAGGATCGGATAATGTTTTTAAAATAATTTCTAATCCTATGCCGTTTAAATCTCCTTGAGAAATTCCTACTACTATTTTATTTTCTATCATACTACTATTATTATTTTATCCAACCAACTACAGATGCGATATCTATCGTTGCAATATTTTGCCATTTGCCAATAGCAGGTACATAAACAGATAATCCTTGTTGATAAGACTCGTCACCCATCACAATTTCTTTTAAAAATGCCGAATAATTTGAGCCTACCTTAAATGTGTTTAACCCAAAATGATGTTTGCCAATTTCCGCTCCTTTGTAATAAATAGATCTTCCCTTTGCTTTCGCTTCTACCTCTAAAGAGTAGTTTGAATCAACCTCTTTATAATTTGAGATTAGCATGGTTTCTTTTAATGGATTTAAAATGTATAATTTCTCTTTAAAATAAAATTCAACAAACGAATTTCTTCCTTTTACTAGTTTATATGTAGCAGGTAGCTTTGAAATAGAATTAAAAGTTCCTAAAATTTTGGAAGTAAATGTTGTTAAATTGTATTTTACAATCGTTCCTTCTAAATCAGTAATCTTAATGTTTGGAAATAAAAATGTGTTATCATCAAGCCAATAAATAGGAATGTCTATTTTTTTATCTGTTGCTGTAACACCACCATGGCCAGCATCTTCCATTAAAAGCACTTTAGGTTTTCCTGTAGGAAAGTATTCTAATTTATAAGGCGATGTTCTTTTGTCAAACTCTACTGCTTGACCTAAGATAGCTTTAAACGTTAAAGATTTGATTTCAGAATAGGTGTTTGTTTTTAAATCATAGTATGAATAATACTTTCCTTTAAAAATATCATTTGTAAAAAATATAATACTATCATTTGAGCAACGAACCAATTTTGCAGTTCCATCATGCAACACTTTTTTTTCCTTTAAGTCAATTACATTGCCAATTCCTGAAATTAAATAACGGTCTTTATATAAGGTGTTTTCTCCAACATCACAACGCACATAATCTTTTCCGTTTTTTCTTCCAATAACTGTCATAATTTGCTCTCTGCCAGTGTAGGCATTGTCTTCGAAATTATAACGGTAAATTAACTGCGCAAGATTTGCCTTATTTGCTTCGTCGTAATGAACTACAATCAAAGATTCTGTAGTACTGTTTTGAGCAAAACTCAAACCAGAACAAAGTAAAATGATATGTAGTAAATATTTCAAAAAATCAAATTATAAATTAGAGAAGAAATCAAATAACAATCTTACACCATATCCTGTACCGCCCTTACCTCTATAGCTATCTTTAGCGGTTACAAAAGCTGGTCCTGCAATATCAAAATGCATGTAAGGATAATCTGTATACTTTACTAAAAACTTACCTGCAGTAATGGCTCCACCATACGGACCACCTAAATTCTTTTGATCGGCAATATCAGATTTAATTAACTCATCATATTCATCCCAAAATGGAAACTCAGCTAAGCGCTCATGCATACGTAATCCACTAACAGTTAAATTTGTTTTTTGTTCATCTGTTGCAGTTCCCATACTCACAATACCATATTGCCCAATGGCTGCAGCCGCAGCTCCAGTTAAAGTAGACAATTCAATGGCCATTTCTGGTTTATAACGTTTTGCGTAATGAAGCGCGTCTGCTAAAATCATACGACCTTCAGCATCTGAGTTTAACATCTCAACTGTACTGCCATCCATCATTGTAATAATATCTCCAGGAGCAAAAGCATTAAATCCTGGGCGATTATCTGTAGCTGGAACTAATGTAATAACATGTACATTTAATTTTGCTTTAGCAATAGCATACATTGTGCAGCCAACTGCTGCCGCACCTGCCATATCGCATTTCATTAAGTCCATGCTGTTAGGCGTAGGCTTTAAACTTAATCCACCTGTATCATAAACTACACCTTTGCCAACTAATACATAAGGTTTTTTATTTTTTGCGTTTTTTGGTTTGTACTCCATAATTGAAAATGTTGGCTCGTCAACGCTACCAGCGTTAACAGCCAATAAACCACCCATTTTTAATTGTTTGATTTTAGACTTATTTAAAACCTCCACTTTAAAACCAGCTGATTTACCCATCGCTTTAAAAGCATTAGCTAAACCAGTAGCGTTTAAAACATTTACTGGCTCATTCACTAAATCACGTGCTTTTAATGTAGCATCAACAGCAATTGATAAATTAGAAATATGTTGTGTTGTTACTTTTGCATCTACTACATTAATTGTTGCTAAAGTATTAGTCGTTTTTTTAGCACTTGGTTTATGTTTTATAAACTGATAGTTAGCTAAAGCAATTCCTTCAGCTAAAGCTAAAGAGTAGTCGACATTTGATAATTCGTTTACAATGGAAACACCCGTTCTCTTTTCTGAATTTAAACTATCGGTAATTGTCGCTCCATTTTTACGAATTAATTCTAATGAAGTGTAATGATTTTTTTTGTCGTCAACCAATATCACACAAACTAAGCGTGACAAAGTATTGATACAAATAAATTTTTTATCGTTGGTTTTAATATCGTTAGAAATATAATCTACTTGTTCTTTCGTTAAATTATATTCTGTTTTGTTTTTAAATGATGAGCAAATGATAGCTAAACTTTGTTTGCTATCTGTTTGATTTTTTTTTGAGATAGTTGTCATATATGCGAAATTACTAAAATAATTGATGAATTTAGCCTTACGAAAAGCATGGTTTTTAACCGTCAATTGCTAATAACCTTCTAAAAGTTTCCAAAAAAAAAGCACTCTAATTTTTAGAGAATTTAACAGATTGCCCATCTTCAGTTTTAAGCAAATATATCCCTTGAGCAAGCGAACTTACATTAATATATTTAACCTGAAGAGCTGATACTATTTTCTTTCCTAACATATCGTAAATATCAATGTTTTTACTCTGCGTAAAATACAAAATATCAGATGTTGGGTTAGGGTATACTAAAAAATAATCTAATTCAGTAGTCTCTTTGATTCGGTTTGTTGAATTTGGAGTTGGTTCTAAAAACGTTATCCATGTATCATCTCCATCGCGCTGTCTTCCAAAAGAAACATTGGATGTCATGTTTATAAAACCTATACTATCAACCGTTTGATTACCATTTGGCAGAGTCAAAAATAAAGAGTCAAACGATGTGTTTAGTTTAAAATTACCATGTAATACTCCTTGAACAGTATCGTTATCTAACCATATCAATTTAAAACCACGAGGCGGAATAACTGTTTGTTGACTTGTATTTCTAACTCTATATTTTGTTTTATTTGTAGATTCGTCGCTCATGTAAAATCCAGAAATATCCACACTAAAATTATTTGGGTTATATAACTCAATCCAATCTTCGTTTTCAAAATAGTCATCTTTAATATTACTCGTGTTAGACGCTAATACTTCGTTGATGTATAAATAATGTGTTGCTTTAAATGCAGTATCTGCAATAAAATAAGCAGTTACTAAAGTATCTGTAGAAATATTTTTAATAACATGATTCGTTGTGTCACTCATTAAATTCCAATGAGAAAATTTATATCCAGGATATGCAATAGCCTCAAGTTTTATTGAATTTCCATCGAAATAAACGCCAGTCCATGGATAAACTAAATTAGTATTTCTAATTAAATATTTATCGATGTAAAGTGAATTAATTTTGATTTTACCCATTGCAGTGTCATTTACGTTTAAAGTAACCTTCACTGTATCCGTCAAGGAAAAATAAGTCATGAATTGCTTTCTCGTTTTATCAGCCCGTTGATTGGCAAAATTTAATAAATCTGACACAATCGTATTCCATTTTGCTGTGCTTGGGGTCTCTACTGATCTTGATAATAAATCATTAGCTACAGAAGGGTAACGCCAGCGTTCAACATGTTGTTGTATTTCTGATGTATAACTGGCGCTGGTTTTATTTATAGAGGCAATTAGCTGTTTTGAAAGAAAATTAGAATTTAATAAATCTGCATAACGATTAATAAAATCAACCTTAAACTGGCTATTAACTAATAAAGATCTTAAGGGCCTGGTGTATTTATTATAAGCGGGATCAGTGGCACGAATTAAAGAATTATGTGATGGGTAAATCCCACTACAATCACCACCAAAAGCAGCATCTAAATCATAAAATAACCAACGCCATCTTCCGTCTAAATGGTTATTTAAAGAGGGGTCATTAAAGGGTCTTCTGTATCTCCAAAATTTTGTATTGTTATTCGGCCAATCTCCATTACCCAAAAATATTTCCCCACATTCAAAATCAACAAAACTCTCCAAATCCATTTGTGTATTCACATAATTAAAATGAGATGGCGTTGCCATATTATTTAATGAAAAGAAATTTAACAAATCATTGTAAGAATTTTCATCTCCAGCTAGACCTTCATCTAGCGAACCCGCTTGGGTTAAAATAATACAATCGTTTTTTGGAATGTTATATTTTCTATAAAAATAATTATTGTCTAAAACCTCTTTTAACGTTTGTATTCCCCAATACTCGCCATTTACCATAACAACACATTGTCTGTTATTTTGAGAAATGTTACTTAGTGATTTCAAGAAATCTTGCCCAACATCATCACGAGGCATACAATCAGGGCGGTGACCACCATTTCTTAATAATAATCTGTCATGTTTTTTTACTTGAGACTCTATAAAAAACTGGTAGTTAAAATTTCCAGCACCAAATTCTTTTTCGGCTTTTAATTGTAATGATTTTTGAGGTGCGTGTCTTCCGCCGTTTCCATGAATTTTAATATTTGCATATTGTGCAATCACTCTTTGTCCTGTTGTTTCAAAGAACTCAATATGTGCTTTTCGTTCTGCAGTGTCATTAGAATAATTACCTTCGTTCATAGAATCAGCGCCATATACATAAATTCCAGAAGTATAAGAAAACAATGCCGCACTGTCTATACTTAAAGAAAGAACAGGTAAACTAAAAAAACTTGCCGTATTTTCTTTAATAAAAAAAGTAGAAACTGCTGTTGAATCTGATAAATAACCCAACTTAAATAATTTTGCTTTCACAACAGTTGATTTGAAAATTGTATCAAAAGGTTCAAGCCATCCTCTAGTATTGGCTCTTGAGGTATCATAACCTGGTTTAGGATAATTAAAAGATGGATTTGTAGGTATAGTAGAGATAGAGTTTTTTAAATGACTTTTGTTTTTAAGAATAAGTGGAGTAGTATAAAGATTTGAGCTTGGATTTGGCTCTTCACCATTAAGAGTATATCTAATCTGAACTCCAGATATTGGAGAAGATATATTTAAAATAATAGAATCAACATAGTAACCAGCCGAATGAGAGAAAATTGGCTTTGGCAAAGATTGGCCTATTAAAAAATGGGATATTAAATAAAAAACAAATAAAAAATATTTCCTAAAAATTATCATTAGTTAAATATAAGAAATACTTAAGAATTTAAATCCCCAATTTTTTAGCGTGACTAGATGATTTAATTGGATTCCAGGAGTCTTCATACGATTTCTTAAAGAAAAATTCCTGCACGTAAGCAATAGAACGAACTAATCGTAAATAAAATCCAAAATAAAGCACCATACAGGGTAAATAGGGAATAAAATAAATAATTGATGCATTTTTTCGTTTTCGAAATAACGAGAACACCAAAAATTTTAAAAAATTATTAGCTGTATATAATAAAATATTGAAGGGAAAAATAAATCCTAACAATGAAGTATAGTTAATAGCCATATCAAACATATACACCCACCATTTAATGTTTAATAAAATATTGTAGGTGATGTTTTCGAAACTTGAAATAAAATTAGAAAAACGAAAAGTAGCATTTGGATAAAATACATCTCGATGTTTACGAACCCTAAAACGAATAATAGATTTATCCCATCGCAAACGCTGTTTAACTAATTTTTTAAATGTATTAGGCACATTCGTTTGGCAAATAGCATCAGGTTCAAAAACTATCTTATAGCCTAATTTGCGCAACTTTACGGTAATGTCGCCATCTAATCCTGGTCCAATATCCCATCCGCCAACTCTATCCAAAGCTTCTTTAGTAAATGCTCCAAAAGCACCTGAAACTAATCTATAAATTCCTAAGTAACTGGAAGTGATTCGTCCTGCAGAAATAGTATCGGAGTATTCGATGGCCTGCAACGTCGTGCATAAACTTTCTTTGTAATTCCTCACTAAAATATTTCCTCCTACCGCTCCAATATCTTCATCTAAATAAAAGGGAACAATTATTTTTTCAATAGCATCACTATCGTAACTACAATCAGCATCTAAATGCACAATTATTTTCCCTTTTGAAAAACGATACCCTAAATTGGCTGCAGAAGCTTTTCCTCCACGAACATCATTTCTTAAAAACAAATCTATGAATCCGTTTTTTTGTAGACTCTTACAAATTCGCTCTGTATCATCGTCAGAACCATCATCAATAACAATAAATTCAAAATTAGTATACGTCTGTTCTTTAAGCGAATTAGCTAATTTGTAGATATGCTTCCCTTCATTCTTTCCAGGAACGATTACCGAAACCAAAGGCCGTTCAATAAACAATCTTCTTCGAGCATTATCGTAACGTTCTTTTCGCTGAGGCTCTCTAATTTTCCAAATAATTAGTACTGCTAATTCAAATATGAAAAAGCGTGCAAACTCAAAAAACACAAAAAACCAAAATATACGTAGTAGCTTGGTTGGACCTACAGCAGAGATGTAATTAAAAAATTCATCAACAATCTCTATCATGTTTTTTCAACTAACTCTTTAATTGTAGTTTGCATTTGTTTATCAAAAGCAATTGTTTTACTTAATGATTCAACATTTGAACTAATTTCTAAATCAAAACGATTGAAATTATTCATCACTAATTCTTGAATCATATTAGAGATTTTTAATACCATGATTTTAGCGTCTTCTAAATTTGCATCATTTATACATACACTTATAATAGAAGGATTGTTGATACATATAAAATCTGCAGGAGTAATGTTATCTCTAATAATGTCAACAAATTCGGCTAACAGAGATTTTTCTTTTGATTTACTGACAATACGGTACAAGTCGAAAATATTTTCGAAATAAAACACAACTAAGTTAGAATTTAATAAAGCATTAGATTTAATTCTTTCCTGCTCATAATGCATCATTGTTAAGAACGTTTTTATGTCGAGCGTTCCAACAACCTCATTATTTAAAGCATAATCAGAAGTGTAAATTCCGCCTACAGCAGAATTTCTTCCCTTCTTAGTGAGTTTATATATGTTAAGGTTTTTAGAAACTAGGAACTGAACATCAGTATCTGTTTTGCACTGTACACATTTAGCTTTCACTAAATAATCTTGAAAAACATCATTACAGTTTTGACAATGATTAATAATAGATGGCTTATCATAATCGACTCCAATGTGTCGTAAATTTTTAGAGCATTTCGGGCATGTTAAAACAGTATCTACTTTATTCTTAAAATCACTGATAGCTCCAATATATCCGCAAGGAAAATGATGCACTAAGTCCTCAGATTTAATATTAGCAGAATCACAATTAGGGCAAATTTCTCTAAATGATAAATGACCTCCTTTACAATTACTACATAAATAAACTCTATCGTAAAAATCTGGCCAAATTAAATTTTCTTTTTCAGCCCACTCTAATAATTCAATGGCCTTTACTTCTTCGAAAGTGTCAAAATTTACAGAAAGAACTGGATAACAATAACCAATTGAAGAGTTAATGTCAATCATAGGTTTTAAAGTATTCAAATCTCTCGTAAACATATAGTTTAAAGACTTTTTAAATACTTGTACCTCAAATGATGAAGATGGTGAGCCCTCTAATCGAGTAATCTTCATGTTAATTTGATTGATATCATTAATTTTTTCTGGAATCTGATCAAGTGACATAATCATTCCATCTGTCAATTCTATTATATAAGGGTCATCTGTAGCCTTGTTGTTGATTAAAAACAGAGGCTTTAAGTAAAATTCAAGATTTGAATGACTTCGAAATTTTTTAATAATAATTCTAGTGAATTCAACATCTTTTGCATCAATTATCACAGCGTCATATATAATTAAATCATCAATTTTTAGTGAACTAAAAGATTCTATATAATAAAATATTTTTCCAAAACATGTGACAACATTGTTATGAAACTCAACCTTATTATTTGCTAACGTCTTTTCCATAGCTTTTAGTTAAATTTTAATTTAGAAATATCAACGCTCATTTTATAAAATGCTTTCCACTTAACAATCTCTGTTGAATCAAGAGGATAAATATCAGCGGCAATGCTTCTGGTTGTTGGCTCATATTTCTTCTGAAATTCTTCAGGTAATGTATAAGTTGCAATATAAAATCTCTTTAAAACACCTTTACTGGTTGTGCCATCTGGGAAATCAATTGTAAAAATATCTCCTACATTAAAATATCTTAAATCCTCTTGCTCAAAATACGCTTTAATAAACGCAGGGTGAGCTTGGTGTATAGACATTATTTCTTCACTCTTTAATACAGTCTCGTAATTATGAATAAATATTCTTGTAGAAACACCGCTTATCGGCGATTTAAAATATTTGGGTTCAGATAATAATTCTTCGCTAAAAGATAATTTACTTAAATCACTTAGTTGACTTCCTGTAGCGCTTTTTAATCGAATATTAGAAGCGCTATATTTATTCTTATTAGTGGTTGGGCCTAAGGTCTTAATAAGACCATATAACTCATTATTTTCTCTTTGTAATTTTTGGATCTCAGTATTCAATCTAAAGATTTCATTTTGTACAAACTCCAATCTGCTTTTAGGAAGCACATCTAAAATAACTTCATTGCTCAATCGTTTGATTTCTGATTTGTAATTCGCAATTAAACTTCCATTTTCGGAAACATCAATATTATTTAAAGTAATTTTTTTCTTCAATGCAAATAGTTCTTTTACCCACCAATCATCTTTACTAGCTCCATTAATTGAACCTACACTCAAAGCTTGTGAAGATGAACCATTAATGTCATCGTCTCTATCTAAAGCATATGAAAACAATGTATCGTTTTTTTGAATACTATCTCCTTCGTGAACATAAAACTCGATGATACGAGCATCATCTGTTAATCTAATGTGAGTATTTTCAATAATTACATGGCCATAGGCATGAACAAAAATAAATTTGGCTGAAAAATAATAAATCATAAACAACAAAAACAAACCTAGCAACGCTACATACAAGATCCTGTCCCAATTGCGCTGCTTGGTTTTCTTAACTTTTTGCTGTTCATTAACCACACGTATTAATGATTTATTTCTTTGAAAGTTTACACTTTTCATATTACTTCTCGTTCTCTCCTTTCACGTTAATGCTAGTATTATCAAATTTTATTAAATCATCTAAATCATGATAAGCTCCTTTTTCAAAACCTATTTTTTTGAAGGCTTCGTCCATACTCGTTCTATTTTCAAAATCTTTTGTTCTTAATGCTAATACACATTTATTTTTTAGTATGGCTTTTTCTTCGGCTGTTTTCCGTAATATGAAGTCAATATCCACATTTTCATAAGCCATCAAATATGCGTAATTACAAGTGGTATTAATCTCATTTAACACCTCATCAGGATAATTTAAAGGAATAGAAACAGATAATTCTAATTTATTATTATCAGCAAATTGCTTGGCTTGTTTTAGAACAGCTACATACTTTTTAAAATACTGCTCTTTATTATCTTTGAAATCAGCGAAAGTATGTGGTTCAATATCTAAATGAATTCCTTTAACTTGAGAAAGGTTAATATTTATTTTTAGAGTATCTAAAAAGCCTGCTATTCCCGTGTTCAATAATTTATTACTTCCAATCATAATGTGTATGGGAGTAGTATAATTTTTTGAAATAAATTCAGAAATCTGTTGAATATAAATTTTTGTAGAATTGTATGAAATTAATAAAGGGCCAAATTCATTTACTCTGCAGTATTCGTTAATTACTGTTTGAGAATGATTTTTAAAAGCATCACTCCATATATACACTGCTTTAAATGGAGGATTACTTGAAGCGATATTTAAATTAGATAAATTTAATGGTGAAGTATAATCAGCGATATTAGCACCAGGGACTTTTATTTTTATATCTAATAGGATTTTATATAAATCTTGTTTTAAATCAATCAACTCTATAGCATTACTCCAATAATCATCTAAAATAAATAAAGCCGTGTTTGGATTAAATTCAAAATCACTTAACTGAGCTTTTACTCGCTCTGTTCTTAATAATTCTTCGAACACTAATCGTTTATGGTATAAATTTTTAAACTGTTTTAATTTATATTGATACTCATAATATTTATTTAGAACAATAAACTGAATATCTAAACTATCCGTCGATTCTTTTGTGTTTGCTAATGCATACTGTGTGAGATAATATTCTTTTTTTTCTTTTTGATTAAATGCTAATGGTAAGGATAAATTCATTCCAACAGAAATAAAAGAACGATTTGGTTGTGCAGCATTATATACATCGTAGTAATTATAACGAGTGTAAGCTTTTAAACTTACATCTTTTAAGTATGATGCCTGATACTTAGCCATTTCATTGCCATCCAATACTATTGAGTCTATAGGGGCATTGTTGATTTTTTGCATCAACTGCTGAATATTCAAATCTAAAATTGGTAATTCAAAAGCAAAGTTGCCCTTTTCTATATTCACTTGATTATAGTTTTGATATAAATTATATTGTGCATTTATATCGGTCGTATTTTGAATAAGCTTTAAATAATTATCTTTTGTAATATGCTTAATGCCCCATAATTTTTCAATAATAGGAGATTGTTTATTGTTTAAATATTTACGTGCATTTAATATTTCTATTTTTTTAGTATTAAAATAAGAAATGATTTGAGTGGTTTGTTTGTTTTGAAAAGCATTCAAATTATCTGTTAGTTGTTTTTTTTCTAAAGCTGCGTAATTCAGTTTTAAAATCTTGTTTTTAAGTCTGTTTTCGTACAGTCCATTATTTAACAAGTCCCAATCTAGACCAGCAATAGCGCGGCGTTTAAAAACCACAATTTCTTCAGGATCAACAATAGGAGAATTTAAATTCTCTTGATAACTAACTGTTGCATGCAATCCAACATCTTTTTTATTAATCTTTTGCTGTAATTGATTTAATCGTAACTGTAATTGGTTTTTGTTATTTACTACCGTTTTTTGTTCAATCTTAAACGGCTCTAATTTTAGAGATAAAGTAGAATCAACAATAAATGAAGAAAATGTTTTTGTATTTAACTCATCCCAGGTATCAGTCAGGTTTTTTATATAAGATGAAACTAGTTCATCTTTAGTCTGTCCAAAAATTATTGAGCAATGGCAAAATAACAGCCATATTAAAACAGTGGAAATACTAGTATTTTTACTCAAAATTCTCATAGAAACAAAGGACTATAAAGTTAATCTTTATTTGAACATAGCTATTTTGATTACCATAAAACAATTCAAGTTTCTGATTTTCAATTACTTAAATTGTTTTAAGTTGTTTGAAATAACATAGAAAAAACCTTTTTAGGCGATTAAAAAATGCATTTAGTATCTCTTAAATGAGTATTTATAAAAACAAAAAAGCCGTTCTAGTTAGAACGGCTTCTTAAATACAAAAATCTTAAATTCTAATTTCCAAACTCACTAATAAATTTGATGCGCATTAATCTTACTTCTTCTTCACTATATTCATCTTCTCCTAATTCTTTTAAAATAGCATTAATATCATCTGTTTCGGCTTCACGCAAACATTCATAAATTTCATCTTTCTTATCTTCATCAATAACTTGATCAATATAATAGTTGATGTTTACTTTAGTTCCTGAAGCTACAATAGTTTCAATCTCAGTTAACAAATCATTCATTTTCAGATTTTTATTTTTAGCCATATCCTCTAGACTAACCTTTCTATCAATGTTTTGAATGATAAATACTTTTAATCCTGATTTATTAACGACTGATTTGATGACCATGTCGCTAGGACGCTCAATATCGTTTTCCTCAACATGTTTTTTAATCACTTCTAAAAATGGCTTACCATATTTAGCCGCTTTTCCTGCGCCAACACCCGTAATTTTTGCCATTTCTTCCATCGTAATTGGATAGTTGATTGACATTTCTTCTAGAGAAGGTTCTTGGAAAATAATATAAGGAGGTAAATTATTTTGCTTCGCTATTTTCTTAGTTAAATCTTTTAGCATGGCATATAATACTTCATCCGTGCTGTTAGCACCTTTTCCTCCAACAATATCCTCATCGTTATCGCTTTCGGCATTACTAAAGTCATTATCTCTTGTAAATTTAATACTGAATGGATTTTTTAAGAAATCTTTTCCTTTATCCGTAATTTTTACTAAACCATAATTTTCAATATCCTTAGCAAAGAACCCATTAACAATAGCTTGGCGCATCACGGCATTCCAAAACTTATCATCTTTATCAGCTTCCACACCTTCGCCCCAAGTTTTTAACTCGTTGTGTTTATATGATTTGCCAGTTGCGGTTAAATTACCCATTAATAAATTAATAATGTCTTTCACCTTATGTTTCTCTTTGCTTTCTTTAACAGCTTTGATAGCAAGCATTAAATCGTCTTGTGCTTCAAATTTTTGTTTTGGATGACGACAGTTATCGCACATCTCATTACATTTTGCATCATTAAATTCTTCTCCAAAATAATGTAAGATAAATTTACGGCGACAAGAAGAAGTCTCGGCAAACGATGCCGTTTCCGACAACATTTGTTTCCCGATTTCTTGCTCGTTAACTGGTTTATCTTTCATAAATTTCTCCAACTTCACAATATCATCATAACTATAAAAAGTGACACAGTTTCCTTCTCCTCCATCACGACCAGCACGACCAGTTTCTTGATAATACCCTTCTAATGATTTTGGAATATCGTGGTGAATGACATAACGAACATCTGGCTTATCGATTCCCATACCAAAAGCAATCGTTGCCACAATCACATCAATGTCTTCCATTAAGAACCCATCTTGAGTTTTGGCACGTTCTTTAGCATCCAAACCTGCATGGTAAGGCGCTGCTTTTATCCCGTTAACTATCAGAGCTTGAGCAACTTCCTCCACTTTTTTACGACTTAAACAGTAAACAATCCCCGATTTACCAGTGTTTTGTTTAGCATATTTAATAATCTCTTTAATCACATTTTGCTTAGCGCGAACCTCATAATATAGGTTTTCGCGGTTAAACGACGATTTAAATAAACTCGCCTCTAACATTCCTAAGTTTTTTTGAATATCGTGTTGTACTTTAGGTGTAGCCGTAGCGGTTAATGCCATTACTGGTACTGATCCTAATTTATCAATAATTGGGCGCAAACGACGGTATTCAGGACGGAAATCATGACCCCATTCGGAGATACAGTGAGCTTCGTCGATAGCAAAAAAGGAAATTTTAAATTCTGAGAAAAACTCCACGTTATCCTCTTTATTTAAAGTTTCGGGAGCTACATACAACAATTTAGTTTTTCCTGATAAAACGTCTTTTTTTACGGTAGCGATTTCTGATTTATTTAAAGAAGAATTTAAGAAGTGCGCTATACCTGTTTCATTGCTAAAACCACGAATAGCATCTACCTGGTTTTTCATTAAAGCAATTAAAGGAGAAACAACTATAGCTGTTCCCTCGCTCATAATAGCAGGCAATTGGTAGCAAAGCGACTTACCGCCTCCTGTTGGCATAATAACAAACGTATCCTGTTTATTTAGGATATTATTGATAATAGCTTCTTGGTTTCCTTTAAAGCCACTAAAGCCAAAAAAAGCCTTTAAGGGTTCAACTAGATTATGGGTTTCAACTTCTGCAACCATGGTTTTATTGATTAAAATGTATGTTTTATTGAGTAAACGTAGTGGTTAATTCTATATAAAGATATAATTAAATTTTTGAATAAAACAAAACAATTTGACAGTTAAATAGCATTTTCAGACTAATTAACTTTTTGAAACGATGAATCGATGAATTGGCTAAAATAAAAAACACCCTGAAAATCAGGGTGTTTTAACTATATGATAAATGTAACACAAACCGATTGGCATTTACCTTATTAATTGAATATGCCCCTTATACTTTTCTGTTTCTGTTTCAATACAATAAAAATATATACCGTCATTACATTCATTACCAGAAGTTGTTCTTCCGTCCCATTGAATGATTTGTTTATTAGACTGAAAAATTACATTACCCCATCTATTGTAGATAAGGCAATTTACATTTTCAAAACCACTAAAATCACATATCCAGATATCATTAATTCCATCCATGTTAGGAGTAAATACATTTGCTATTATCAAAGAAGGACTCTTTTCTATTATTTTTACATCATCAATATAGTAATATGCAGATTTATAACTATTGCCTATGCCGGGCACAAAAGAGTGTGGAAAAGATAGAGAGATAGTGTCTGGAACAGCCTCAAAACTTCCAATAGTTAAATAATTTTCATCGCCATTGGCAACATAATTTGAATCGCTGATTAATGTCCAATTTATTTTATCTACATAAAATGTTGGAGATGTAAATTTTATTTGAGGCAAAAAACTTGGAACTCCAAAACTCCCTTGGTTAAAAACCGATGAGGTAAAAAGCATTCCTAAATTTTTAACAGCATAAATACAACTATCTGCTAGGCTAATATTAAATGAAATATAATATTTTGCTCCAGTTTTTAGTGGTTCTATTAGTTTAACACTTAAATATTCTTTAAATGTTATTCCTCCGACATATGTAGCTATTCCAGCATAACAATTACCGTGTTGCGCATTTTGAGAACCAATGAAATTTCTTGGGACCCCAGAAAAGGGATAACCGAATATTATGGAATCTTTATTACTACAACTACAGAAATGGTCTGCGCTTCCATAATTTAAGGATGTGTACCAATTATGACACGAATAATTAATTGTATAGTTATGATATGGACAAGTGATAGTGTCTTCAAAACTACTATTAGGAACCAAGTTTTGTTGTGCCGACATGCACCAACAAAACAAACAGAAACAAATATTTAAAAGGCTTTTTTTCAATTAATAAGTTGTTGTTTAATAATTTAACTTGAGAGTGAATGTGTCATAAAAACAAAAAGGTTCTCGACTACGCTCGAACTGACAAGTTGATTTTTTGTTTAAGAACATTAAGCTACACTTAGCTTACAAAACCTTATACTAATATACAAAAATCTTAAAGATTGGTATCCATCTTACGGTAATGGATTAAAAAGAAAATGATGAAGACAACAGAATAGAGGAT
This sequence comes from Bacteroidetes bacterium UBA5697, assembly GCA_002420145.1. GTDB lineage: Bacteria > Bacteroidota > Bacteroidia > B-17B0 > Aurantibacillaceae > UBA4416. Next base: position 115,169 of record DIHL01000023.1, on the reverse strand, counting down.
ATTGAAAAAGAATCTAAAGGTATACAAATCCAAAAACATAAAAGTAATCACTCGCACACAAAACATGATGATAAATAACTGCACACCCCATTGTTTCATGTGCCAAATACCAATTAAAGAAACGAATTGAAGTGTAATGATGATTCCTAAAACCATTGGCACAAAATCGCCCATGCGTTTAATAGATGGTGTAAACAACATCGGGAATGCCAATAACACCAATACAATGGCTGTAACGGTAATGATACTAATGGATTTTGGACGCTGTATTAATGCCATATTAATTGGTTCTAATTGCTTCTACCGGATCCAACTGTGAGGCACCATAAGCAGGAATAAACCCGCTAATAATTCCTATCAATACCGAAATAGTTAAACCTAAAATAATATTTGAACGCGTTAAAGTGATTTCCATATCAATGGCCCCATCGGCGGCAAAGGTGAGCAGGTAAATGAGTAAGAGTCCTATGATACCTCCCATTAAAGATAAAAACACGGATTCAAATAAAAATTGAGCTAAAATAAAATAGTTTTTGGCCCCTAATGATTTTTGGATACCAATTAAATTGGTTCTTTCTCGCACCGACACAAACATGATATTAGCAATACCAAAACCTCCCACTAAAATAGAGAAGCCTCCAATTATAGCTCCTGCAATGCCTACAATATCAAACAAACCATCAAAGTTTTTACTTAATAAATTTGTTTCGTTCAGCGCAAAATCATCGTCAGCCATTGGCTTTAATCCTCTAATGCCACGCATAATGCCAGTTAATTCATCTTTCAATTGATCATTGGTTACCCCTGGTTTTGCTTTAGCGGCAATAAATGGGTCGCTATTTTCGGATTTCACATCCATAAATAATCGCGCAAAATTGTAAGGCACCACCGCTTGGTTATCCATGGTGTTGCCTAACATACTCTCACCTTCTTTTTTAAATACACCTATTACTTTACAGTTTCTGCCAGCTACTTTAATGGTTTTTCCAATTGGATATTCGTTATTTGGAAACAAACCATCAGCAATGGTATGTCCTAATATCACAACATTATAGCCGCCTTCTGCTTCATCTTCTCTAAAATAACGTCCGTCAATAATTTCAAAAGATTTTACTTGCCCAAAGCCATAAGACCAACCTGCTACCAATCCATTTTCGATAGTATTATTATTATGCTTCAGTACTTTTCGAGCGCCAATTCTAAATCCTATAGCCTCTACACTTTTTGCTTTTCTTTCAACCTCTGCTAATTCACTAATTTCAGGAACTGGGCGGTTCATGTATTTCCACCAAGGATAATCAGGACCAAAAGTCCATGGCCATTTCATCACAAAAACCACGTTTTCTCCAAGGCTTTGAACACTCCCTCTAATGTTTCTTTCTAAACTATCTACAATGGTAAACACTGTAATAATAGCAAATATGCCGATTGTGATTCCTAATAAACTTAAAAATGTACGAAGTTTATTTGCAACCAACGCTACCCATGCAAATACAATGCTTTCTTTTAATAGGGTTAATACCATACTGTAAATATAAATGATAATAAACTATAATGGAAGGTTTTTGTTTTAGCGGTTTACTGGTTGGATAGAGGGTTTATTTACAACAATCCATTATACCTTAAGCTTTAATACTTTTTAAGACTTTAATCGCTTATTCTTCTTTTGTTATTGCTCAATTAAACTTAAATTTGATTTTTAATGCTTTTATAAATGAGACATCTGTTTTCCATATTCACAGTCTTAATCATAGTTGGTTTTGCTTCGTCTTGCAAAAACACGCATGCTTATGATAAATATGTGAAAGAATTGGATAGTTTAAAAGTTGTTTTACAGCAATCTGTTGACAATTTTAAAACGGTTGACAGTGCTGCATGTATGCAGGCTTATAGCAAACAATACACCTACTCACTTTTTATCGATTCGCATTTAAAAGATACCGTTACAAAAGTTGTAGCTGAAAACTTACAGAATTTTCATTCGGTTAAAAAAGGATTGCATGATTATGTTGAATTACGATCAACTTGGTTAGCGGATGCGAATGTCTCTATTACTCAACTTCAAGCTTTATCTCACGATTTAAAAAATGGAAGTGTAAATGAGGATGAAGCCATTGAATTTATCAACGAAGAAAAAAAACAAGCTGAAAAAATCATTGAAGAATTAAAAATAAATACTGAAACTATTAGAAAACATTTAGACGTGTTTAATCAATCATTACCTGTGTGCGAAGATTTAATTAAACAATTAAATTCAGGAATTTTACCAGAGCTTGTAAATCCAAAAACAAAATAAATGAAGTTTCGTTTTTTGATATTTATATTATGTTTATTAAGCTTTTCATCGCTGATAGCTCAAAAAGCCAATGATGAAAAATTAGCCATGCAGTTTTATGAGCAAAAACAATACGATAAAGCCGCTGCCTATTTTGATAACTTGTACGACAAAAATCCAGATGCTTACTTTACCTACTACTACAAATGTTTAGTGGAAATAAAGGAATACAGTAAAGCCGAAAAAATTCTTAAAAAACAAATTAAACGAAACGAAACTGCTTTTCATTTGTATGTGTGGTTAGGAAAACTTTACAAAATTCAAAACAATCCTGAAAAAGAAAAAGAACAATACAATAAAGCTATTAAAGAGTTAATTCCTTTGCAAAATTATGTGTTTGTATTAGCTCATGCCTTTGAGGATGAAGAGCTTTACGATTATGCCTTAGAAGTATATAAAAAAGGGAGAAAAGAAACGCGCGACTCTTATCCTTACTATTACGAAATAGCCAACTTGTATAAGAAAAAAGGAGACTTGAAAGCTATGGTTAACGAATATTTAGACGCCATTGAATTTAGAGAAAGTGAAATATATACAGCACAAACGAATTTACAACAATCATTAGGTTACGATGATAAAAATGGCGGTTTTAATAATCCAATTCTTAAACAAGAATTACAAAAACGTATTCAGCAACATTCTGATAAAACTATCTTCTCTGAGTTTTTAATTTTCTTACTGAATCAGCAAAAAGATTTTGAAGGCTCTTACGTGCAAAACAAAGCCTTGGATAAACGAGAAAAATCGGATGGCACGCGATTAATGGAATTAGCCAAACTTTGCATTAGTAACGAAAATTATGTTGTAGCCGAAAAATGCTATCAATATGTGATTAGCAAAGGAAAAGAAAATCCATATTACGACGTTGCGAACATTGAAAAATTGAATGCCAACTATTTGCAAATTACCAATCAGCCAAATGCCAATCCTACCGAGGTATTAGCGCTTAATACTAATATTGAATCTGCTATAAAAGAATACGGCATAAGCAACTTAACAATACCACTCATTAAAAAATCAGCTATTTTAAAAGCTTATTATTTAAATAAACCACAGGAGGCCATTCAATCTTTAGAGGAAGTGATTACGCAATATACATTTGATAAAAACATATTGGCTGAAATTAAATTGGATTTAGGTGATATGAATTTATTAGTAGGAAATATTTGGGATGCATCTTTGCTTTACTCTCAAGTAGAAAAAGATTTTAAATATGAAATCGTAGGACAAGCTGCTAAATTTAGAAATGCAAAATTGAGCTATTATGCCTCAGATTTTGCTTGGGCAAAAACGCAATGTGATGTATTAAAAGGCGCTACTACCAAAACCATTGCCAATGATGCTTTAGATTTATCTTTAGTCATAACAGATGCTATTGGTATTGATACAAATGCTGTTCCTTTAAGTATGTTTGCCTCTGCCGAATTATTAATATTACAACATCAATATGATAGAGCATTAGCAAGATTAGACAGTATTAATTCTTTATTTAACGATCACACTTTAGGTGATGATATTTATTATAAAAAAGCTGAAATATTTAAACTAACCAATCATTACCCTGAGGCTGCTAAGATGTACGAAAATATTTTAGAATTTTACCCAACGGATTTATATGGTGATGATGCATTATTTAAGGAAGCTGAGCTATATGAACGCTATTTGAATGATAAAGAAAAAGCAAAACAACTGTATCAAGATGTATTAGTAAAATATCCAGGAAGTATTTATGTAGTAGACGCCAGAAAACGCTACAGAGACTTAAGAGGAGATATAGTAAATTAAAACAGACATTATGTATATATACAACGTAACTGTAAGCATTGATAAATCATTTGCCGAAGATTGGTTAAATTGGATGAAAACCGTTCATATTCCAGATGTATTAAATACTGGGCATTTTTCAGAAAATAAAATTTGTAGAGTGTTAAATGTGGATGATGAAGGTGCCACTTTTTCGGTACAATATACTTTCGAAAAAATGGAAGATATTGAAGCTTATCAAAAAAATCACGCTGCACGTTTGCAAGCTGAACACAGCCAACGCTATGAGGGTAAATATGCAGCATTTAGAACTCTTTTAGAAATTATGTAATGAGATACATTGTTTCTATAGTATTTTGTTTAGAGCTTAGTTTAGGTTTTTCTCAAAAGATTTTAGAAATAAATTACCATTCGTTATTTAGTAAAGAAAAATCATTTCAATTTTTCAATAACTCTCCGATTGATTATAAATTAAAAGGCGACTTATTTTATAAAACTCGTAAATTAGTAAATATGAATGATAGTTTATTAATTTTTGATAATGATGAAGTTGTAAGGATTAGCGACTTAAAAGCTATTAAAATTAGGGGGACAAAAATTAGTCAATGGCTCTTCACGGCTGGCTTATTGTTTTTTGTAATAGATACAGGCAACAATATTGCAAATGGTCATGCAAAAATCGTGAACGAACAAGCTGTTTTGGCAAGTTCTATTTTAATAGTTGCTGGAGTAATTATTAAATTAATTCAGGATAAACATGTGTATATTCGCAAAAATGTTTCTATAAGAATTTTAGATACAAATTATCAAAACTTAAACAAATAAGCATTGGCATCACCAGTAAAAGCAAAAAAACATTTAGGTCAGCATTTTTTAACCGACCTTAATATTGCGCAAAAAATAGTAAATGCTTTGCCGCAAGATGATTTAACTATTTTGGAAATTGGCCCTGGCACTGGAGTTTTAACTCAATACATGATTGAGAAAGATAATTTTACTGCCTTTGATATTGACATTGAATCCATCGACTTTTTAAAAGAAAAATACCCATCACACGCTCATAAAATTCATTTTCAGGATTTTTTAGAGGCAGACTTAAAACCATTCGCTAGTAAAGGAAACTTTAAAGTCATTGGAAATTTTCCATATAATATTTCTACTCAAATTATGTTTAAGGTATTGGAACATAGAGCAGATGTATCGGCTTTGGTTGGCATGTTTCAAAAAGAAGTTGCGGTTCGTATTGCCGAAAAACCAGGTTCTAAAGCTTACGGCATCTTAAGTGTGATGCTACAAGCTTTTTATAAAATAGAATACTTATTTACAGTAAGTGAACATGTATTTAATCCGCCTCCAAAAGTAAAATCGGCTGTTATTCGTTTAACTAGAAACACTACCGACAAACTAAATTGCGATGAAGAATTGTTTTTTAAAGTAGTAAAAGCCTCTTTTAATCAACGCCGAAAAACAGTTCGTAATTCTGTTAAAGTACTGAGTGGAAATGCTCCAGTTGACTCTATCTATTTAGATAAACGTGCCGAACAATTATCAGTAGCTGATTTTGTTGCTTTAACCAATGCTATTGAACAAGCCCTTAAAAAGTAATTTCGCCTACAAAAGAATATAATTTACCTAAGTTATTATTTTAGATAAAAAAGCTTTTATAACTTGGTATCATGATAAAAAAAAACAAAATATTCTTATTCATGTATTAGGTAGTTTGATATTTTTAAGTTTACCCATTTTATTTTCTCCCGACTTTAATGAGCAGCACTCAATCATTGACATTTTCACTAGTCGTCCATTTCAAAGGCCTTTTGCCGCTACTTGCTTATTGCTCGCCTTTTTTTATGCGAACTACTATGTATTTATTCCAAAACTTTACGTTCCAAAAAAATATGTACTCTTTTCAATTGTAATTCTGGTTTCATTTTTAATTGTTTTATTTGTTCCCGAGGTATTTATTATTGGACGAAAGATGGGACCTCCAAATCATCACATGCCTCTTCATCCTGCTCCTCCTAAAAAACCATTTAGTTTATTAGTAAATCATAATCTATTTCAGTTTATTGGGGTATTTGTCTTCTCTTTACTATTAAAAATAAGGGAACGTTTAAAGCAAACTGAAGCAGAAAAAACAAATGCCGAGTTGTCCTATCTTAAAGCTCAAATCAATCCTCATTTTTTATTTAATACTTTAAATAGCATTTACTCTTTAGCTATTTTAAAAAGCGAAAAAACAGCTGATGCTGTCGTAAAACTATCAGATATGATGCGTTATGTGTTAAATGACAGCAACTCTAATTTTACAGCTTTAGAAAAGGAACTCAGTTATATTGCAAATTATATTGAATTGCAGCGAATGCGTTTAACTCCTAATGTAAAATTAGAATACACTTGCGAAGGCAATATATTTGATAAAAAAATTGCTCCGCTAGTTTTAATCCCGTTTATTGAAAATGCTTTTAAACATGGCGTTAATTCCGAAGAGGATTCTGATATTGATATCAAAATAAATATTACAGATACCGAGTTAAAACTAATTGTAAAAAACAAGTGTGTTACTACTAACAATAATACATTAAATAAAAGTGGATTAGGAATTGATAATACCAAACAGCGTCTCAACTTATTATATCCTGAAAATCACTCGCTTGATATTTCAGAAATAGATAATTACTATATCGTCAATCTAACTTTAAATATTCATGATTAAAGCATTAGCCATAGACGATGAGCCTTTAGCACTGAGTGTCATAGAAAGTTTTTGTTCTCAAATAGACTATATTGATTTACAAAAAACTTTCACTAAACCTAATGAAGCTTTAAAACATTTAAATAAATATCCAGTTGATTTATTGTTTCTGGATATTCACATGCCTTCTTTAACGGGGATTGATTTTTATAAAAACATTGAACAGAACACTTTAGTTATTTTTTGTACGGCACACGGGCAATATGCTGTAGAAGGATTTAATTTAAATGCGCTAGATTATTTATTAAAGCCATTTAGGTTTGATAGATTTAAGCAAGCAACAGATAAAGCCAAAGATTTTTTTACCTTATCTTCTAATCAAAAAGCACAACACATTTTTGTGCGCGCTGATTATAGTTTGCAAAAAATTATGTTAGACGATATTATGTATATTGAGGCCTTGGACGATTATTTGAAAATATACGTTAATCAGCAAAAAACAATTGTGGCCAGAATGACTATGAAAGCCATGCTAGAAAAATTGCCTTCAAAAGACTTTTTAAGAGTGCACCGCTCATTTATTGTTCCTATTAAAAAAGTGGAAAGCTTACGTAATAAAACATTACAGTTAGGGTATGTCAAAATTCCTGTAGGAAGTAGTTTTGAAGAAGAGGTGTTAAAATATTTTCATTCTTAACCGCAAAAAAATTGCTTTTACCTCAAAAAATTGCGCGTAAAACCCAATTAATATACTTTTAATTAATAATTAATTTACAACATTTATCTAATGAAAAAAATATTCACTAAAACACTATTAACTATTCCATGCTAATAATTGTGCGGTTGGTATTCAAGAATTAACTACGAATCAATTCATATAAATGTATTCCCAAATCCTACTAGTTAATCTATTATTGTTCAAACAAATTCAGAAGAAGAATTACTGGTTTTAATTATTAACTCTTTAGGCGGAGAAGTTTATAAAGAAACAATCAAGGGGATTAAAACAATAAACACCTCAACGTTTAGTCAAGGTGTTTATTTTATTAGAGTTTCAAATACTGTTATAAAATTAATTGTAAATCACTAATTACGGCTTAATATCATACCTATAGATAGGTTCAATATCTCCTTTATCATCGTAAACCGCTTTTAATTCAGTGATTAAGCCACTATTTAATCCATATACCCAACCGTGAACAGCAAGTTTTTTACCTTGTGCCCAAGCGCCTTGTACAATTTTTGTTTTTGCCAAATGTTGAACTTGTTCAATAACATTTAATTCTGTTAATCTATCCGCTCGTTTATCATCATCAGAAATATTTGACAATTCCACCACATGTTTTTGATAAACATCTTTAATATTTCTAAGCCAATTATCAACTAATCCATAACTTCCATTTCCCATTGCTGCTCTCACACCGCCACAGCCATAATGTCCACAAACAATAATGTGTTTTACTCCTAAAACAGTAACTGCATACTCTAACACACTCATTAAATTAACATCTGTATGTACAACTAAATTTGCTATGTTTCTGTGCACAAACATTTCTCCACTTTCTGTATTTGTTACTTCGTTTGCTGGAACGCGGCTATCGCTACAGCCAATCCATAAATAGTCTGGTTTTTGTCCTAACGATAGTTTTTTAAAATATTCTGGGTCATCGAATTTTTTTTCTAACGCAAATCTTCTATTCCCGTCTATTAATTTTTGATATGCTTTGTCCATAATCTTAATGTTTGTATTTTATAAGTTCGATCTTTATATTTCTTTTTTTAGAGGTATTAATAAAATTATCAATAACATCTTTTGAATCTCTATTAATTTTTTTATTAATGCTAGCGTCTATAATTACTTTACTCTCTGGTTCTATCGTTCCAAAAAAATTAATTAAATACCCTTTATTGAAAAATGTAACATGTTGCGGAAGCTTTATTAAATAATATAATTGCCCGTCCATAACATCACTACTAGCTTCAAAAGAAGACTTAATATTATCTCGAATAATGTATATAATAGAAACAATCACTCCTGCACAAACTCCTTTTAATAAGTCAGTTACAAGCATCACAACAATAGTAATTACAAATGGAATGAATTGCTCAAATCCAAACTTCCATTGTTCTTTAAAAATAGCTAATTTGGTTAATTTAAAACCTGTCATAATTAATATTGCTGCTAAACAAGCATTTGGTATTAATGCTAAAATATTTGGTAATAATAAAACACTTACTAAAAGCAAGACTGCATGAAGTATGGTTGATAATTTTGACTTGGCGCCTGAATTTATATTTGCAGAACTTCTCACAATAACAGACGTTACCGGAAGTCCCCCAAAAAAACCACAAGCAATATTTCCAATACCTTGTGCTAGTAATTCTTTATTAGTGTTCGATTCATTCTTATCAGGATCTAGTTTGTCAACCGCCTCAATTCCAAGTAATGTTTCTAAACTTGCCACAATAGCTAGGGTTAAAACAATAATCCAAAAAGTACTACTATTAGCAAAACTAAAGTCAGGGAAAGTAAGGTTTGATGTTAAATCATCAATTGACGAAATTGTTGGTAGGCTTACTAAATGTTGAGAGTCTATAACTAAAAAACTATTACTATTAAACGAAATCGTTAACAATACGCCAAGTATTACAACTAATAACGGTCCTGGGATATTAGATAATATTTTATTCTTTTTATAAAATGTTGTATCTGCTATTATTAAAATAATAAATGACACTATGCCAACTATTATTGCGCCTGGAGTGATGAAATTAATCATATGAACCAACTCTGTAAAAGAGTTTTCTCCATCCATTTGAATAAACTGCTCGTCACCTTGCGGATCTTTGTCGTAACCAAACAAGTGAGGAATTTGTTTGATAATTAAAATAATTCCTATACCAGCTAACATGCCCTTTATAACAGCATTTGGAATGTAGTTTCCCACAGAACCTGCTTTTAATACTCCTAAAATTAACTGGAAAACACCAGCAAAAACCACAGCAGCTAAAAATGCTTGATAACTCCCTAACTGACTTATTGAAGCCAATACTATTGCTGTTAATCCAGCGGCTGGGCCAGATACGCTATATTTAGCGCCACTAAAAATAGTAACTAATATACCACCAATAACTCCTGCAATAATTCCAGAAAATAATGGAACTTTACAAGCCATTGCTATACCTAAACATAGAGGTAATGCTACTAAAAACACAACAATTCCTGCCTTAATATCGGCAAATAAATTTTTTTGAAACATAAAACTTTTAATAATTTAATTAATTGCTTGAATAATATTTATACTAATTGTAATTAGTATGACAAGTAATTAAATTTTAGGCGGCGGTATCAATATATCTGGAGGGATAGAGCTAAAAAGTAACTGTAAAAATTTAAAGTAAAAAGAATTAATCTCACTTTTGAAGTTCGAAGAATCCTTATTGTCAAGATAAAAAACATCTTTATCAATTGACTCATCACTACCATGAGATTTTTCTTCCTCCTCTTCGGTAATTGGGTTTTGCTGATTTTGATTTTTAAAAACTTTTGACTCCTTACATAATTGAATAACAGAAGCCTGAATCGTTCGCGAACATACGCTAAAAACGAAAATGAAAATGAAAATATGTCTAATCATACTATTCAAAAAATTTACATAAACAAATTGGGGTTTTATCTACTAAAACAGCGTAATTTAGTTAAAATATACGTAATTTAGTTAAATTTAAAGATTATTTAACATTGTTTTATTAGTTGAACTTATGAATAGAATTATAATCATACTTATTATAGCATTTGCTAGTTTTATTTCCTGCAAAAAAGAACCGGGTGAAGGTGGCTTTGCATCCATTGAAGGAAAAGTTTTATTAAAAAATTATGATGCCACCTACACTATTTTACAATCCGAGTATTATGCTGCTGGAGAAACTGTTTACATTATATATGGAAACGGAACGGAAATTGGCAATACGGTAAAAACATCTTATGATGGTTCCTTTAAATTTAATTACTTAAATAAGGGTAATTATAAAATTTATGTTTTAGGTGAAGACCCAACAAAGCCATATCTCTCTGTTCCAAAAGAAGAATTGGTTGAAGTAACCATTAGCGAAAAAAAACAAAAAGTAGTTTTAGACGATTTTGTTATCATAAAATAATATGAGGATTTCCTTAATAATTTTATTTATTTATTGTTCTTGCCTTTCGCCAGTATCTGCGCAAATAAGGCAAGATGCTGGTATGTGGGCTACACTCACAATCCAACATGCCTTAAATAAAAAAATTAATTTAGTAATTGATGAAGAGTTTCGTTTAAAAGAAAACTACCAGCGAATTAATTTATTTTACACAAACATCGGCATCGATTATAAAGTAAATAAATTCTTGAAAATTAGTCCTACTTATCGTTCAATACAGAAAAAAAGATTAGATGGCAATTATAGCTACCGACACCGATTAATGTTAGACGTAACCGTTAAGAAAAAAATAAAAAAAATAACCTTAAGCGAAAGGATAAGATATCAAATAGAGGTACAAGATTTTTACACTAGTAAAAAAGGGAAATTTCCTGAACAATATTTAAGGTTAAAAACTGATATAAAATATGATTTGAAGAAAAAAATAACCCCCTATTACTCTGTTGAATTTAGATATCAAATTAGAAACCCCAGAGGAGACGGCCCTGTTTACGACAATGGATTTCATAGGGTTAGAAATGTGTTGGGAGTTGAATATGAAATAGACAAAAAAAATTCCATTAATCTATATTATCTGTTTCAAACAGAATTCAATATTTCTACGCCAGAAAGTATTTATATTTTAGGAATCGCTTACAGTTTGACGATTTAACTTAAAAAATTAAATTTTAAATTAATTTACCCCTATAAATGTGAACTATTCACCTATTTTGTATAAATTTAAAGTTAATAAACTATTACCTTTATATCAAGTAATTACATGAAAAAAATATTTTTAAACCTTTTACTTTTATCATCGATTAATTTGATGGCTCAATGGAGCACAAACAGTGCCATTAACACTCCAATGTCATCTGCTCCAAAATCCCAAGACAATTGTCACTCTGTTTCTGACTCAAAAGGTGGTGTTATAACATCTTGGGACGATACAAGAAACTCAACTACAAATTCAAGCGATATTTACGCGCAACGCATTGATAAAAGTGGTATAATAAAGTGGGCATTAAATGGAATTGTTATAAGTTCAAATATTGCCACTCAAAAATCATCTGCTATAATTGCCTCCAATAATGGCAGTGCAATCATTACTTGGGAAGATAATAGAAATGGCAATTATGATATTTATGCTCAAAAAATTGACTCGTCTGGCAATGTATTATGGACCAGTGATGGCATTCCTGTATGTTCAAAATCTACTAATCAAAAAAATCCAAAATTAGTAAGTGATAATGCAGGCGGCGCTATTGTTGTGTGGGAAGATTCTTTAAATTTTTATTGGGATATTTACGCACAACGTATCAGTTCAACAGGCGCTCAGTTATGGAATAGTAACGGTATTAGTATTTGTTCAGCTCCAAATGCTCAAGGAAATCCTAAAATTGATATTGATGGATTAGGTGGTGCTATTATTACTTGGCAAGACAAACGCAATAATGTTGATTACGATATTTATGCTCAAAGAATAAATAATTCAGGAACCGTTTTATGGACAGCTAATGGCGTTGTAGTGTGTAACTCGGTAAATACCCAAAACAATCCTCGAATAGAACCTGACGGTTCAAATGGAGCATTAGTTGCGTGGGTTGATAAACGCAACGCAATAGATAATGATATATATGCTCAGCATATTAATTCGTCTGGCGCTATCCAATGGACCAGTAATGGAGTGGCTGTTTGTACTGCTTCAAACAATCAAAGTGCATTAGATATCAAATATATTGGAACGGCTGGTTTAATTTTATCTTGGAAAGATGAACGTTCTGGCACTAATGCTATCTATTCACAAATAGTCTCCATGTCTGGAACTCCCCAATTAACTTCAAATGGTATTTTAATTTCTAATAGTTTAAAATCAATTAATCCAAACACTATAGCAGATGGAAATGGAGGAGCAATTATTGCTTGGCAAGATTCAACAAGTGTTGGATGGAATATTAAATCACAAAAAATAAATTCAACTGGTGCTATTGCTTGGACATCAGGAGGTGCAACAGTTTCTGATGCGTTTGAAGACCAAATTAACGTGTCACATGTCACTGATAACAATGGAGGCGCTGTATTTGTTTGGGAAGACCACCGAAATGGCACTAACTACGATTTATATGCTAATCATTTATTTGATAATGGAACATTCTTTGTAGGCTTAAATGAATTATCTAATAATTCATTACAAGCCATTTGTTATCCTAATCCAATAAACCATAACTCTATTATTAAAATTTCTAATAATCAAACAAATGAGCCATGGGAAATTACTATTTATGATTCTTATGGTAAAAAAATAGCAACTACTATATTAAAAGCGAGTGAATCCTACGCTTTAAATTCTGATGATTATTCATCAGGAATCTATTTTTATTCCGTTCGCTTAACATCATCTCTTAACTATTCTAAAGGAAGTTTTATTTCCATCAAGTAATCTATTTATGAAAACGATATTTATAACTCTCATCTTTCTTTCTTTACATTTTATTTCTTTCTCACAAAGCAAAAAAGAAGTAAAACAATACAAAATTAAAGCCTCAGCTGTTTCGGTGATGGAAAATGGGAAAACCATTAACGAAAATAAAACCATATTTGATAGCAAAGGAAATGAGATTGAAGTGACAGACTACAACAAAGAAGGTGTCATTAAATCTATTCACAAATTCAAGTATAATAGCGATGGAGATGAAATTGAAGACGAACAATACGATGCTAACAATAAATTAGTAGAAAAGAAAATTACTAAATACAATATGTCTGGCGAAAAAACAGAGGAAAACTATTTTGACGCAACTGGTAAGCCAACCAAAAAACATCTTTACACATATGACAATAAAGGCTTGAAAACTGAAAGAAAAACAGTTGATGCAGATGGTAAAGTGATTTCAGTAAAAAAATACGTGTATATCACAAAATAGATGCAAGAAGAAGTAACACATAGTTTAAATCTGTTTGATCCAATAACCCTTGAAGAAATGGAGGGAGTAAAGCTCATGGACAGAACAGATACTAAATTTACTTTTAATATTAATGAATTACCCACTATTTTAGAAGAAGCTAAAAATTACTACAGAATATTAAGTGTAGAAGGAAATAGAATTAGTCGTTATAAAACATTGTATTTTGATACGCAAGACTTTGATTTATATAACGAACATCATAGCGGAAAATTAAATAGGTACAAAATAAGACATAGAACCTATGTTGAAAGTAATATCGGCTTTTTAGAAGTTAAATTTAAAAACAACAAGGGTCGCACATTAAAAACACGAATTAAAGAAGTTGAAGTTCCTGAACTAAATACAGGCAAAGCCTTTGAGTTTTTAAAAAAAATGTTGCCTTTCGATCCATTGATTTTATTGCCCAAAATTTGGATTAACTATAGCAGAATTACATTAGTTAATAAAACCTCTGCCGAACGATTAACCCTAGATTTAAATTTAGAATTTGAGAAGAATGGCAAAAAACAAATTCTTGATCAATTAGTGATTGCTGAAGTAAAACAAGATAGCAAAGTTGCTTCTCCTTTTATCAATATCATGAGAAACAAACACATTCGCCAAGGCTCAATTAGTAAATATTGTTTTGGAATAGCAAGTTCTTATTCTGAAGTGAAAAAAAATAATTTCAAACAAAAATTGTCAAACGTAAAAAAAATAATCAACTTATGATGTTATTACAAATTGCTAGCGATGCTGCTGAAAGTTTTTCTGGCTACGAAGAATTTCAAAAAATATCCGCTAAATTACTTTTCAGATTATTAATCGATTTGTGTGCCGTTTTTATTTTAGTGAGATTTATTTACTATCCTATTTACAAACACCGTGAATTATTTTTTACGTATTTCATATTTAACTTTATCATCTTTTTATTTTCTTTCTTATTAAATAAGGTAGATTTATCGATGGGAGCTGCTTTTGGTTTATTTGCAGTATTTAGTATGCTGCGTTACAAAACAGAAGAAATTGCTATTAAAGATATGACCTATCTGTTTTTGGTAATTGCCATTGGTTTAGTGTCAGCAGTCACAAAAATTAAAGACACCTCTGACAACATTGAATATCTGTTTTTAATTGGCATTAACGCAGTGGTTTTGCTTGTCACTTATTTATTAGAAAGTAATATTTTCATGAAAAAGGAAAATGTAAAAACTATTTTATATGAAAATATTGAAATGATTAAAGAAGGGAAACAGGATGAATTATTAGCTGACCTAAAGTTAAGAACTGGATTCAATGTTCACAGATATTCCATTCATAAAATAGATTTCTTAAAGGATGCTGCTCAAATTAAGATTTACTTTTATGAAGCTTAAATAATAGCTTTTACACTCATTCAACCAGATGGTTTACTCATTATGAAGTGAATTATCTGGTTTTCTTTTTATATTTACTTTAACATAACATTCAATTAACTCAAGGCTTAATATGTATGGTTAAACATCTACTTTATTTTATTTTCATCTTTTTAATATCTTGCTCTTCTCAATCAGAAAAAGCAGAACAGCCTTATATACAAAATAATAATCTAGCTCAAACAGTAGCATCAAGTGCAACTCCAGATTTTTCTCCTCAATGTTTTTTAGTAGATAGTTTAAATCCCAAGTTAGGTTATGGGTATAATATTTTGGTAGATGGCTCCTTATTCATTCACCAAAACTCAATTCCATCTTTACCTGGTAATACTGCTTTTTCATCACAAGAAAAAGCTGAACTCGTTGCTAATTTGGTAATTCATAAATTGAAAAATAACATCATGCCTCCTTCTGTATCCAAACAAGAATTAGATAGTTTAAAAATATTAATACCATAATTCGAATGAAAAAATCACTTTTAGTTTTTTGTATTCTCTTAATTTCCTATCAAGGATTTTGCGACAAATTTGTTTGGAACAACAAAACTGGCTATCCTGGTGTTGGCAGACACAGGGCGAGTGGTATTGGCATAGGGCAAAAAGTATATTATGGCTTAGGTCATGTGAGTTCTGGCAGTGTCAATGTTGGTTTTCAAGATTGGTGGGAATATGATCCAGCAACTAACTCATGGTCTCAAAAAGCTAATTACCCTCACCAAAGTCATGGGGCTGTTGGATTTACTATTGGTAATAAAGGATACATGGGATCTGGAGATAGTGAAACGATAGGAGCGTGTTATGATTTTTATGAGTTTGACCCAATTGCAAACACATGGACAGCTAAAGCACCATGCCCACTTAATAACGATGGTCACATCTCATTTGCAATAAATGGATTAGGCTATTTAGGATTAGGAAACTCAAACGAACTATATTCATACAATCCAATAACGGATGTTTGGACGCTTGCTAATAATACAATGCCGGGTAGTTGGCATGGTGCTTCTTTTGTTATTAATAACAAAGCGTATTACTTACCTTCTTTTTCAAATACGTTATACATGTATGATCCCGCAACAAACAGTGTTACTACAAAGGCATCATACATAGGTGTTGGAAGAATAGCCGCTGCTGGATTTTCGGTTAGAGGGCAAGGATACATTGGATTAGGCACAACGGCCTTTGATAGTCCAAATGATTTAAAAGATTTTTATTTTTATGACCCTACTCTAAATGTTTGGGACACAATTCCAAAATCTTTTCCAGGAGTACGTCGTCATTTTGTGCCGTGTATTACTATTGGAGATAATGTATATTTTGGGACAGGAACAAACGGAACAAACTTAGCAGATTTTTGGGCCTACGAATGGAAAGTTGCTGTTGGAGTGAATGAATATGATAAATCAAATTCAATTTCTGTATTTCCAAATCCTACAAGCGACTTTTTAAATATTAAACTAAATGAGGAGTACCTTGATAAAACACTCATCTTAAAAATATTCTCTCTTGATGGTAAAGAAGTCGCATCAGAAAATATAGAAACAATAAATTATTCTATTCCTGTTTCTCATTTATCTAAAGGAGTTTATCTTATTTCATTAATTGATAAAAAAGAAATTATAACAGCAAAAAAAATTATTATTAATTAAGTTATGACAAAAAACTCTATTAAAGTTCTTTGCACATTTATACTTTTTGCATTTTCTATCAACGCCTACTCTGCATGGCAATGGACAAAATTAAAAGCACTTGGTAATGGCAAACGATATGAGGCAACTAGTTTTAGCATTAATGGCAAAGGCTATGTAACTTGTGGTTTAGATACAAATGATAATTGCTATAATGACTTATGGGAATACGACCCTGTGTTTAATTATTGGACTCAAAAAGCAAACCTGCCAGCAAGTTACAGAAGAGCCTCTTTTGGTTTTGAAATAAATGGCAAAGGCTATGTGGGAGGTGGCATTGATGATGAGATTTCAAGTATTGGGAATATTTTTAATGAATTTTGGATGTACGATCCAACATTAAATACATGGACTAATAAAGCAAATGTGCCTATTACCGCATTTAGATCTACTGGAATTAGTTGCAACGGAAAAGGTTATGTTATTGGTGGAGCTGACGATTGGACGTTATATAGTAATGTCTACGAATACAATCCTTTAACAGATAATTGGACTGCAAAAGCAAGTTTTCCAGGCAATCCAAACAGTAGCGGGGGAAGAGAAGCTGGAACTGGAACTTCTTTAAATAATAAAATATATTATGGCTTAGGAAAAGATGATAGTTATTTTCAAAATGATTGGTGGGAATTTAATCCATCAACAAATACATGGACAAGAAAAACAGATTTTCCAGTTTCAGGCAGAACAGGTTCGTGGTCTTTTACTATAAACAATAAAGTTGTTGTTGGCATGGGAAGCGATGGTTCGTTTACCGACGACACTTGGTGGTTTGATGTAAATGCAAATACATGGAACTATACATGTACATTTAGTGGAGACGGAAGAAGAAGTGCTGCTGCTTTTTCTATTAATAATATTGGATACATGGGAACAGGTAAATCGACAGGAGGAACTAAACAAGATTTTTACAAATTAGATTCTCAAGTTGGTATTCAAGAATATGACAACAATCAATCCTTGTTTTCAATATTCCCAAATCCTGTATCAAGTGATGATTTAACTATTGTATTAGAAGCCGAACTTAAAAATGCGACGGCATCCATTTTTGATGCATCAGGTAAATTAGTTAAAACTGAATCTATTAATTCTAAACAATTTAAAATAAATAGAACAGATTTAAATGCAGGATTATATTTTATTTCTATTCAAAATAAAGATCAACTGTTATCTGCTAAAAAAATAATTTTACTCTAACTTATTTATGCGATTTTATTTAAATATTTTTTTATTGCTCTCTTTCGTTGGTTTTGCCACAACTCCTAATACCTGGGTTAAAGTAAGCGATTTTACAGGGAATCCTCGCACAGGAGCATCTGCATTTGTTGTAAACGATAAAGCTTACATTACCAATGGTTATGATGGCGCCAACTACAAAAATAGCCTATACAGATACTATCAAAGTTTTGATGTGTGGGAAAAAATTACAGACTTTCCTGCCATGCCTCGGTTAAATGCTATTTCCTTTTCTATAGGAGGCAAGGGTTATTTTGGATCGGGACAAGGACTAGTGCAATACACAAACGACTTTTGGGAATTTGATACCTTGAGTTTAGCTTGGACTCAAAAAGCAGATATTGGAGGTGCTCCAAGAAAAGCAGCCTGTGGTGTTTCGCTAAACGGGAAAGGCTATGTAGGATTAGGACAATCATCCAGTGGTTACTTAAATGATTGGTGGGAATATGATGCTAATACAAATACTTGGTCTGCCAAAACAAATTTTAGTTCGTCAGCTCGGAAATTAGCTTGCGTTTTTATAGGAAACGGAAACTGTTATATATCTTGCGGCTACGATGGCTCATTTAAAAATGATACCTGGGCTTATAATCCAACCACTAATAGTTGGGCCGTAAAACAAAATTTCCCAGGAACACCAAGATACAACGCAACAAGCTTTACGATTGGAAATACTGGTTTTGTAGGCTTAGGTTATGATAATACATTAAACTACGCACAAGATATGTGGCAATATAATCCCTATTTAAATACATGGTCACAAATAGCAAACTTTAGTGGAACTGCTCGTGAAGGCGCAAATGCATTTGTATTAAATAACGAAGCTTACGTTTGTTGTGGTTTTGATAACTCCTACAAATACGACGTCTGGAAATATTCTCCAAATTTAGATGTAAGCGTTCATGAAAATCAAATTGAAAATGCTATTCAAATTATTTACCCTAATCCTGTCATTGATAAATTAAAAGTAGTCGTGTTAGATAAATTTAAAAATAGTAGCATTTCAATTACTGATGTTCAAGGAAAAATAGTTCTTCAACAAAACATGAATAACTTATTAGAAACAGAAATTAATGTGAGTGTTTTAAAACAAGGAACTTATAATGTTAGTGTCATAGAATCCTCTAAATTAATTGCCACCAAAAAAATAATTAAAACGCATTAGAACTCATGAAAAAACAATTTTTGATTTTATGTATTCTTATTTGTCTTAATTCGTTTTTAGGATTCAGTCAATGTTTTAATACAACTCCATACGGAACAGCAACTATCAGTTCATGTTCAAGTGGAACAATCACTACATGTAATTGGGCAACCGAATACAGTTCTCTCACCTTTAATACAGTTGGCACATATACCTTTAATTCTTCTATAGGCACAGATTACCTAACACTAACAACTGCAGCAAATGTAGTTATTGCATCAGGCAGTGTTCCATTAGTTGCTACAATTCCTTCTAATGGTAATTACAGGTTGCATGTCAACACAAATTCTTCTTGTGGAACAGATAATATTTGTAGAGTAACAACTTATGCTTGTGGAACGGCTACAACTGGAGGCTGCATCAGTACATCAGCCTTTGGAAGTGCAACCATTACAACTTGTAGTTCTGGAACTATTTCTACTTGTAATTGGGCAGGAGAATACAGTCAATTAAATATAGGTGTAACAGGAGCTTTTACTTTTTACTCATCCACTACAACAGACTACTTAACACTTACTGATGCTTCTAATAATATTTTGTATGCAGGAACCACTCCTTTATCTGCAAACATTACCTCTACCGGAAATTATAGGCTTCATGTTTCTGGCAACTCATCTTGTGCAACTGACAATACTTGTAGAACCACAAGTTATAGCTGTTTAAATGTACCATGCTCTGGTACACCAAATGCCGGGACAACAACGGTTAGTTCTTCAACAATTTGTGGTTCTCAAAATGTAAACTTTGGACTCAATGGTTCAACTATAGCACTCGGATTATCTTATCAATGGCAATCTTCACCAAATAATAGTACTTGGACTAGCTTACCTACTTTCACAAATTCAACAATGACTCAAGTTGTGAGCTCAACCGCTTACTATAGGTGTATTGTTTCTTGCGGAACATTTTCAGCAAATTCAGTATCAAGTTTAGTTACAGTTGGAGGTAGCCCTACAGGCGGAAATGCCATTGCTAGTTCAACTACTTCTTGTGCAGGAAATTCCATTACCTTTAGTTTAGTTGGAAATTCTCCTTGGTCTGGCATCTCCTACCAATGGCAATCTTCACCAAATAATACGACTTGGACAACTATTTTTGGAGCCAATTCTTCAACTACAACACAGATGGTAAATACCTCAACTTATTACCGTTGTATTTTATCTTGTGGAAGTAATTCTGTTGCTTCAACTTCTGTTTATGTTGCGGCCGCTGTGCCCGTTACTTATGCAAACATTCCTTATTACGAAACATTTGATAATGTGTGGCAAAATGGTTGTGCTACTCGCAATGTTCCAGATAATCTTCATTGGAGAAGTAGTCCATTAACTGGCGATAATGCCTGGAGACAACAAAATGACGGCGTTTCAGCAAGTTGGACCTCAGCTACTACAGGAAATGTGATGCCGCATAGTGGAGCTGGCTGTGCAAATTTTCACTCTACACAAGCCACGGCTAACGCAAAAGGAGATTTAGATGTTTTAGTAAACTTTAATCAAAATGCGAAGTATGCCATTTCATTTTACTACATCAATCCTAATGGCACAGATTTTTTAAATGTATTACTGTCATCAGATGCTGGGATTTCTTTTAGTATAAAAGGCTACTATCCAACTCAAACCACTTGGACTAAAAAAACAATTTATTATAACGCAGTCAATACACCATCTTGTGTTGTAAAATTTAAAGGAAATGCAGATAACGGAAATACTGATTTAGGTATTGATAGCTTATCTATTCGTTTAGTCTGTTTAAATCCTTCCATTAGTGCAACTACTTCATCTGATACTTTATGTCCTGGGCAAACTGCAACGTTAACAGCAACAGGCGCAACAAATTATACCTGGAGTCCTATTGGATCAACATCAAGCACTGTGGTTGTATCACCAACTATAAATACAAATTATGTATTAACGGGTTCAAATGATGGACTTTGTTTTCCGACAACAAATGTTACAATACTTGTTACTCCATGTGCAATAGGCGTAAACGAGTTGGATAATAATCATGCAAATGTGTATCCCAATCCAGTGAAAGATATTTTGAGTATCGATTTCTTAACCGAATTTTCAAGTTACACAATAGAAATATCAAATGCTATTGGAGAACTAGTTCTAAAAAAAGAACTATATGATAAAAACTCTTCTGTAAATATTGAAGCTTTACCTCATGGCGTTTATTTTTATCAACTAAGCCATAAAAACACTAACCTTAAAATTGGTAAATTGATAAAAGAATAAATTCACTTTTTTTTGAAAAAAAACCACATTTTTTTTGCTAGTTTAAAAAAAGCATTTATATTTGCAACCCGATTCGGGAGATTAGCTCAGCTGGTTCAGAGCACCTGCCTTACAAGCAGGGGGTCACAGGTTCGAACCCTGTATCTCCCACCACTAAAACCCTAGTAAATACTAGGGTTTTTTTATTTAAAGACTCTTGAAAACATTTACTAGCTAATGAAATATATTACCCGAACTATTTGGATATTATCATTTGTTAGTTTGTTTACAGACATAGCAGGAGAAATGTTATATCCTGTTATTCCCGTTTACCTTCAATCCATTGGCTTTTCAGTTATATTTATTGGTATTTTAGAGGGTATTGCAGAAGCAACATCTGGACTAAGCAAAGGTTATTTTGGAAAACTTTCCGATTCTACAGGCAAAAGAGTTCCTTTTGTTCAATTTGGTTATGCTTTAAGCACCATTTCAAGGCCCTTAATGGCTGTTTTCACTTTTCCATTATGGGTTATTTTTGCAAGAACACTCGATCGATTTGGAAAAGGAATACGAACTGGTGCAAGAGATGCCATTTTATCTGATGAAGCTACACCTGCCACAAAAGGAAAAGTGTTTGGTTTCCATCGTTCTATGGATACTCTAGGAGCTGTTCTTGGACCGTCTCTTGCCCTACTATACCTTTATTTTTATCCCGAAAACTACAAAACATTATTCTTTATTGCATTTATACCAGGTGTTTTAGCTGTTTTTGGTTCTCTTTTAATTAAAGAATCAAAAAATACCGAAGTACGCACTGAAATAAAAACAAAGGTTGGATTATTCTCATTTTTAAAATATTGGAAAGAAGCGCCTCCAGATTATAGAAAATTAATGCTAGGATTACTAACCTTTACTTTATTTAATAGCTCTGATATTTTTCTATTATTAAAAGCCAAAGAATCTGGATTAACCGATACTCAAGTTATTGGAGTTTTTGTTTTTTATAACCTCATATACGCATTGTTTGCATTCCCATTAGGAAGCATTGCCGATAAAATAGGTTTAAAAAAAATGTACATAGCTGGTTTAGTAATATTCACCATTGTTTATTTTGGAGTAGGCTTAAGTAATAATTTTTATGCGGTAGGAGCTATGTTTTTATTATACGGTGTTTACTCTGCGGCAACTGAAGGAATATCAAAAGCGTGGATTAGTAATATCTGTGACAAAAAAGATACCGCAACCGCTATCGGAACATATACGGCCTTTCAAAGTGTACTAACCATGATTGCAAGTACTTTAACAGGCTTATTGTGGTATAATTTCGGTCCAAGTTTAGCCTTTATAGTAACTGGCAGTGTTAGCTTTTTAGTAGTGATATATTTATCTATATTTATAAAAAGAGAATAAATTAAAAATTGTAAGGGGCAGCCCTCTCTTAGGTTTTAAAAATAATTGAGATATTTGATTTTGTGTTTAATTAAAACTATTTCATTGAAAAAAATAAGTGTCATATTTTCATTTTTTTTAATTACTGTTTTTTCTACAGGTAGTTTCTTCATGCATAGATGCTACTTAAAATCTTATAAAAAAGAATTTAAATCATTTGTATTTCAAAACAAAACACATACTCATTACAGCATCATCAAAATTAATCCGAGCGAATTATATACTAACTCTAAAACAGTTGTTTGGGAAGATGAAAATAAAGAAGTTGTTTATAAAGGTATCTTATATGATATTGTTTGTATAAAAACAATTGGCGTTAAGATAGAATTAACTGTGGTATCTGATGAACAAGAAATGGAATTAAAAAAACAATTCGCCTCTCTGTATGATATTAATTCTAACAAAACAACTAAAGAGCCAGTTAACTTACTTAAAAGTTTCTTCGCATTAAAATACCTAGCTCCAAAAACAACACTTGATCTTAACCATTTAGAATCAATTTTAAAACCCACACACATTCATTCTGTTTTTAAAATCTCCTCAGGTTTTATTTCTCAAACAAATCCTCCTCCCAATTTTTTTGCTTAGTTGTATTGGCAACTAATTTTTATTCGAATTATATTAAGCTCAAGAAAAGACTTTGGGCTAGTAATTATTTTATTATTAAAATTAAACTATGCGAAAAAATTATTTTATTATTTTGCTTTGTGCTTTATCATTTATTTCTGTTTCACAAACAATTACTGTTAGAGATGAATCTACCAGAGAACCTCTTCAAGAGGTTGTGATACAAGATAAAAATAACAAGCAAGTAAAAACGGATGTAAGAGGTAAGGCAAATATTTCAACCTTACTAAAAAATGATTCTGCTTTTGTTTACCAATTTGGGTACTCAACAAAAAAGATATTCATAACGGATGCAACAGACATGTCAATTGAACTATCTGCAAAGTCAGTTAATTTGGATGAAATAGTGCTGTCTGCAAATCGAAAAGCTGAATCAAAAATTGATGTTCCATATAGTATGGAAATTATCAAACAAAAAGATATCGAATTTTCAAATCCAGCTACGAGTGGAGATTTATTACAAAATACAGGGCAAGTATTTGTGCAAAAAAGTCAAGCGGGTGGCGGAAGTCCTAGCTTAAGAGGTTTTGAAGCAAATAAGGTATTACTTGTGATTGATGGTGTGAGAATGAATAATGCGATTTATCGAGGAGGCCATTTGCAAGATGTGATGACGATTGACCCTAATATGTTAGAAAGAACAGAAGTTGTTTTCGGGCCATCTTCTACTATGTATGGGAGTGATGCATTAGGAGGGGTTATGAATTTTTATACCAAAAACGCTCAGTTAAGTTCTGATGATAAAATGCTGGTAAAAACAAATGCCATGGTTCGATATGCCAGTGCTGTTCAAGAAAAAACAGGGCATATCGATTTTAATCTTGGTTGGAAAAAAATAGCTTCTTTAACCAATATAACCTATTCTGATTTTGGCGACGTGATGAGTGGTTCAACTAAACTTAATGGCTATTCAAATAAATGGGATAGAAATTTTTATCAAGAGCGAATAAATAATAGAGACACGATGCTTGAAAACTCAAATAATAATTTACAAAAAAATAGTGGCTATAGTCAAATAGACATCATGCAGCGTTTTCAAATACAAACAGGAGCTCATCTATCTCATAATTTGAATTTTCAGTATGCTAAATCTAGTTTTTTACCTCGTTACGATAGATTAAATGGCGATTATTCGAGCGGCAAATTCAGATGGGCAGAAAATGGATACGATCCTCAAAAACGTTTGCTTGCTGCCTATAGCCTTAACTTCGATAAAAAAACAATTCTAACAGATAACATAAAAATAATTTTAGCCTATCAAAAAATTGATCAAGATAGAATTACACGCCGATGGCAAAAAACAGCCAAAATAACTCAACAAGAAGATGTCACTGTTTTGTCTGCCAACATAGATGCCTATAAGACTATTAAAGAAAAACATGAATTGCGTTACGGCTTAGAATTCACAACAAATGACGTTCGGTCTATTGCCGATAGCGTTAATGTTTTATCAGGTGCCAAAGGAAAAGCACAAACAAGATATCCTGACGGAGGAAGTAAAATGAATTCGTTTGCAATTTATCTTTCTCATGCTTGGGAAGTCAACAAAAACTTTGTTGTTACCGATGGCTTACGATATACTAACACTAGTTTAACTGCAAATTTCAAAGACACTACTTTTTTTAAATTTCCGTTTACAACCGCTAAACAAAATAATCAAGCTCTTACTGGTACTTTGGGTTTTACATGGAAATCTGAAAACGATTACAAAGTAAGTTTATTAACCAACACTGGATTTAGATCTCCAAACGTGGATGACATGACAAAAGTATTTGAAGCTCCTTCTGGTGTAGTTATCGTTCCTAATCCTAATTTAAAACCTGAGTATTCTTATAATTTTGAATTGGGAATAAGTAAGGTCATACAAGGGAAATATAAATTTGATATTAGTGGATTTTACACGAGTTTAACTAGTGTTTTAGTAGTAAGAGATTATAGTTTTAACGGAAACGATTCCATTAACTATCAGGGAGTAAACAGTAAAGTTCAGGCTATGCAGAATGGAAATAATGCCTACATCCTTGGCGTTAATGGAGGTATTTTATTTGATTTTAATGAGCATGTCTCTTTTAAAAGTGTCATAAATTATACTTATGGCAGAGTAACGGATACAAAAAATGATACGGTTATTCCTTTAGATCATATTGCTCCTTTATTTGGACAAACTAGTTTGATTTACAAAACTAAAAACATAGATGGCGAATTTTTTATCCGCTATAATGGCAAAAAATCTCTGTCTGAATATGGCCCAGCTTATATATCTACTGAAGATAATATACAATACGCAACCCCAAATGGAATGCCCGCTTGGTTTACATTAAATTTTAGAGTTGGAGTTAACCTTACTAAAAACCTAAGATTAAATGCGGCATGTGAAAATATAACCGATAATAGATATAGAACTTTTGCAAGCGGTATTAATGCACCAGGAAGAAATATCATTATTAGTATAAGGTACAAAATGTAATTTTTTTCCTAATGTTTTCAAAAGCGCCCTTCTTGACCGAAGGGCGCTTTTTATTTAACCGATTTAGTAATAAAAATGAGGGGGTGCCCCCCTAACATAAATACCATCATTTTTTGATATTTGTTAGGTATCTTATTCTTAATCAACCTATTTATTATATGAAAACAATTTTACGTTACTTTTTTTTAATTTTAGTTAGCACATTTAGTTTTGCATTTTCTAAACTTAGTGCTCAAAGTAATAACAATAGCTTATCTTGGTCAACAAAATTTGGATACCAAAAAGCTTTTATTGAAAACAAAGGGCAATTCATTATTCCTGATGCCTTTGGTAATAATAGCCCTGTACTATGTGCTGTAGATCACGGCAGCACAAAAATCTATTTCACTAAAAAAGGAATTACTTATACTTTACTAGAGGCTACTAAAAAACAAAAAGATGCTCGTGAAATTGAAAGGGAACGTAGAGAAGAGTTCAGAAGTCCTGAAGAGCACATGCGTCATGAAAAAGAAGAACATCAATTAAAAGTAAAATCCGATCAGGTAACCATGTTATGGCAAAACGCCAACGCCAATGTTACTATTGAAAATACTGAAGTTACCTCTGATTATCACAATTATTATTTTAAGCAGGCTGATGGCGAATACAAAAATGTTTCAAACATCAAAGGTTTCAAAAAAATTACTTACAAAAACTTGTATCCTAACATCGACGTTGAATATGTGTTTCATGAAAAAGATGGTTTAAAATACTCTCTAATTCTTCATCCTGGAGCAGATCCTTCTCAAATAAAAATGGTTTATGATAATCATGTGTCATTAAATAGTAATGGCGACATTAGAATCAGTACAAAATTTGGCGACATTATAGACCATGCTCCTTTATCATTCTATCAAAAAAATACAGCATCTATTATTACATCTAGTTTTATAAAAAACGGAAAAACAGTTTCATTTCAATTAGCTAATTATGATAATACAAAAACTGTAATCATCGACCCTTGGACTCAAACACCAGCGTTTGCAAGTAATTGGGATTGTGTTTGGGAATGTGAAAAAGATGGCGCAGGAAATGTTTACATTTTTGCGGGCGTTACTCCTGTTCAGTTATTGAAATATAATAGTGCTGGGGCTTTACAATGGACATATAATACTCCTTATGATACAACCTCTTGGATTGGAACTTTTGCTACGGATAATGCAGGTAATTCTTATGTGACAAATGGAACATCGGCAGGTATAATAAAAGTTAACACTGCAGGAACTCTTCAATGGACTTCAGGTGGTGGTGCCTTAGCCGAATATTGGAATATTGCTTTTAATTGCGATCAAACTAAATTAATTGTAGGCGGTACTGATAATTTAAGAGGAGCAATATATGATATCAATACAAGCAATGGAGCCGTAACAGCCACAAAAATAGTTGCGTACGGTTCTGCATTTGGATTCCCTCCAAGTATTCAAGAAGTAAGATCTATAACCTCATGTGGTAATGGTCGATATTATTTTTTAACCTTAGATTCTATTGGTTACATTAACCAAAATCTGACTTTATGTGGGCCAAACAATTCTGCTATATATAAAACAACCAGTACACACGGCTTTTCCTATAAGTGTGAAAATTATCGATATGATAATACTGGCATAATGGCGATTCGTGCCGATTTAAATTTTGTGTATACTCACAACGGTACAACTTTATATAAACGTTCTTTAGCAACTGCAGCAATCATTGCATCTGTTGCCATACCTGGAGGAGCTGCTACAACAAGTTTAGGTCAAAAAGCAGTAAGTTGTAGTGGTATTGATATTGATGCTGCAGGAAACATTTATGTGGGCTCAACCAATGCTGTTACAAAATTTAGCCCTGCTTTGGTTCAATTAGGAACCGTAGCTGTGCCATTTAATGTGTATGATGTGCATGTAAGTACGGCAGGAGATGTTATTGCCTGTGGTTCAACTGGTAATTCAGGTACAGCTTCTCGAACTGGATATATACAATCTATTTCATCTTTAACAGCTGGTAATACATTATCTCTAACTTGTTGTGATGTAAATATATGTCAGCCAGCTAACGTATGTTCAACTGCCGCTACATTTACCTTACAAGCAGCAACTGCTGGTGGAACTTGGGGAGGAACAGGAATTACCAATGCTGCTACAGGCTCATTTAATCCTGCAACTGCTGGTGTTGGATCTCATGTAATTACATATAGCTTAGCCTGCGGTGTAGGTTCTGTAACCGTAAATGTTCTTTCATGTGGAACCGTTACTCTATGTAACAATTCAGGCACTCTAACTGTAGGAGGAGGAAGCGGAAGCTATACTTTAGCCAGTACATCCACTTCTGTGAGTTGCGCGAGTTGTCCAGGTGGTGCTTGTATTCCTTTTGTTTGCGCAGGAACAACTGTTCCAACATGGACAGCCTCTGGAACAACTGTTGTTGCGCCTGCTGCTGGTGTATTTCCAATCAAAGTAACAGATATAGGAACAGGTACAACATTTACATTTACAACATTAGGTTCAATTCCTGCTTGTTCAACCCCTTCCTGTCCTACTTTATCATTATCTGTTACATCTCAAACCAATATCAATTGTTTTGGCTCGAGTACTGGAACTGCCACGGTTGCTGGTTCTGGAGGAACAGGTCCTTACACTTATACTTGGACACCAGGAAACTTATCAGGAGCTAGTCAATCAGCTTTATCTGCTGGAACTTACACTATTGCTATTAAAGATGCAAATAACTGCACTGGCACTGGAACGTTATCTATTACACAGCCAGCTGCTGCCTTAAATGCTGTTATTTCGGCTACTGCAATTACCGGATGTGGAGTAAGCACTGGCGGCGCCACAGTTACAGCATCTGGTGGAACACCTAGTTATACTTATAGCTGGACTCCAAGTGGAGGAACTACAGCAGGTGTTAATAATTTAGGCGCAGGTAACAATACGGTGACAGTTACAGATAACAAAGGATGTACAACAACCGCAGTAGCAAACATAACTTCTGCTAACGGACCAACTTTATCTGTGGCGTCTCAAACAAACATTAATTGTTTTGGTGCAAGTACCGGAACAGCTAGTATTAATGCAACTGGTGGAACGGGGCCATACACTTATACTTGGACTCCAGGAAATTTATCAGGTAGCAGTCAAACAGGATTAACCGCAGGAACATACACCATTAATGTAAAAGATGCCAATCAATGTACAGGTACAACAACATTAACTATCACTCAGCCAACAGCAGCTCTTGCTGCATCGATTTCGGCTACTACAACTACTGGTTGTGGAGCCAGTACAGGTGGGGCCACAGTTACAGCATCTGGTGGAACACCTAGTTATACTTACAACTGGACTCCTAGTGGAGGAACTACAGCAGGTGTTAATAATTTAGGGGCTGGAAGCAACTCCGTAACCGTTACTGATGCAAAAGGTTGTACTGTAACTGCCGTAGCAAATATTACAACAGCTGGGGGACCAACACTTACTGTTACATCACAAACAAACGTTAACTGTTTTGGTGCAAGCACTGGATCCGCAACTGTTGCAGGATCAGGCGGAACAGGCCCTTATACTTACACTTGGAATCCAGGAAATTTAACTGGCGCTAGTCAAACTGGATTAGCAGCTGGAACTTATACAATTAATGTTCTAGACGCTAACTTATGCGCCAACTCGAATACCATATCAATAACACAACCAAGCTCATCATTAACAGCCGTTATTTCTGCAACCACAGCAGCTGGTTGTGGAAGCAGTTCTGTGAGTGTATTTTGGACTGAAAATTTTGGGGTAGGCTGTAGTCAAAATCAAATTGCAAATGGATTTAATCCAAGTGTTAATGGAGCTTGGACAGTAACCAATACTGGCGTCAATAATCCTGCAGCAAACCAATGGTATATTAGTGCTACAGAATCAGGAATGGGAGTTGGAAATTGTGGAGACGGATGTTTAGGAACTGGTACAACTAATAGAACATTACATGTTGCAAATGTTTCAACATCTCCAGCAGCATTTATTTTCTGTCCTACAGGTGATTGCGGAGCTGCTTATGATACAGGAATTGGAGCAAACAATGTTGCTGCAGATAAACGTGCAGAGTCACCAACCATAAACTGTACAGGACAATCAAACATTACATTAAATTTTAACTATATCGAAGGTGGACAAACCACGATTGATGATGCCACTTTATGGTACTTCAATGGTACTGTTTGGGCACAAATAGATAATATGCCTAAAACAACAACTTGTGGTTCTGGCCAAGGATTATGGGCTTCTAGAACTATCGTTTTACCTGCTAGTGCAAATAATAACGCAGCTGTTAAAATCGGTTTTAGATGGGTAAATAATGATGATGGTGCAGGAGCAGACCCTTCTTTTGCTGTTGATGACATTACATTATCTGCTAGTTCTGGAGTTGGATCTTTAGGAGGTGCAACCGTTACCGCTAACGGTGGAACAAGTCCTTATTCATATAACTGGTCTCCAACAGGAGGTACAACTGCAGGTGTTAATAATTTGCCAGCAGGCAATCATACAGTTACAGTAACAGACAATAGTGGCTGTTCTACATCTGCTATAGCTGCCATTACATCTGCTGGCGGGCCTACTCTTTCTGTTGCCTCACAAACAAACGTAAATTGTTTTGGAGGTAATACGGGAAGCGTTACTGTTAATGCAACTGGAGGTACTGGTACAATTACATATACTTGGTTGCCTGGAAACTTATCTGGCTCAAGTCAAACTTCACTCAGTGCAGGTATTTATACTATCAATGCAGCAGACGCAAATGCTTGTGCTTCAT
The DNA here is from genome assembly GCA_002420145.1 of Bacteroidetes bacterium UBA5697. GTDB lineage: Bacteria > Bacteroidota > Bacteroidia > B-17B0 > Aurantibacillaceae > UBA4416. The sequence continues at coordinate 84,144 of DIHL01000023.1, read as the reverse complement.
CCTTTACGATTTCTGTTACTCAACCCACAGCTGCATTAAGCAGTGTTATTTCAAACACAACAGCTGCTGCTTGCGGCCTAAGTAATGGTAGCGCTTCGGTTACAGCAAGTGGTGGAACACCAACTTATTCATATAGCTGGTTACCAAATGGAGGAACAACCTCATCTGTTTCTAACTTATCTTCTGGTACCAGCACAGTAACTATTACAGATTCGAAAGGATGTACTACAACATCTACTGTAACGTTAAACTCTGTTAGTGGCCCTACTCTTTCCATAGTATCTCAAGCAAGCGTTACTTGTTTTGGAACTAATACAGGAACTGCTACAGTTAATTCAACTGGCGGTACTGGACCATATACTTATACATGGTCTCCAGGAAATTTAATTGGTGCTAGTCAAACTGGACTAGCTGCTGGAACATATACAGTTAATGTATTAGACGTCAATCAATGTAGTGGCTCTGGTACTATTTCTATTACTCAACCTACATCTGGAATTACAGGAACTATTTCTACAACACCGACAGGATGTGGAACTAGTGTGGGTAGTGCAACTGTTACAGCAAATGGTGGTACACCAGGTTATACATATAGCTGGAGTCCAACAGCTGGTTCAGGAACATCTATCTCTGGTTTGGCGGCAGGAAATTATTCGGTATTAATAACTGACACCAAAGGTTGTACAGTAACTGTGAATGCTGCTATTAATACAACAGGCACAGGTCCAACATTATCTGTTGCTTCTCAAACAAATATTACATGTAGTTCTGGTTCAACAGGTGCTGCTTCTATTAATGCTTCAGGAACTGCACCTTATAGTTATACCTGGACTCCAAGTGGTGGTAATGCTGCAACTGCAACTGGATTAGCAGCTGGAACCTATACTGTATATGTAAATGATGCATCTTCATGTGTAAGTACTATAACTGTTACCATTACACAACCACCTCCAATTATTGTAACAACTACTTCAACACCTGCTTCTTGCGGTAGTTATGATGGTTCTGCCACAGTTAATGCCTCAGGAGGTACTGGAGGGTTAACCGTACTATGGAACGTAAACAGTAATAGTACAACTGTTACAGGATTATCTGCTGGAACGTATAGTGTATTAGTAACAGACGCAACTGGGTGTACCGCTACAGGATTTACAAATGTAAACTCCGTTGGAACATTAACCGTTAATGTTGGAGATAATGTCACTATTTTTGAAGGGCAAAACACAACATTATCTGCAGCTATTCCGGTTGGCGCTACAATTATTTGGACACCTACCACAGGCTTAAGTTGTTCTACTTGTTCAAATACAATTGCTTCCCCAACAGTTACAACCGAGTATTGTGCACTTACAACTATTGGCTCATGTACCAATACATCTTGTGTATTAGTGAATGTTGAAATAGATTGCGCTAGTAATTCTGATTATTCAGCACCAAGCGCATTTAGTCCTAATGGCGATGGTATTAATGATGAGTTTTGCTTACAGGGTTGGGATAAATGCGTTACCACATTTTATGTAGGCATCTACAATAGATGGGGCGAAAAAGTATACGAATCGGAAGATGCTGGTTTTTGTTGGGATGGTAAATTCATGGGCAATCCATTAAACCCTGCTGTTTTTGTATACTATATAAAAGCAACAGTGAAAGACGTAGGTGAAATTATTAGAAAAGGGAACATCACATTAGTAAAATAAGAAACATGAAAATAAAACTAGTAATATTAGTAACAGGATGTTTAATGTATAATACATTATCCTCTCAGGATTTTCATTTTTCTCAATACAACGAAAATCCATTATTGATGAATCCCGCATTAGCTGGAGCTACCAATGTAATGAGGCTTTCTGTTAGTTACCGAAGTCAATGGCAAAGTGTAACTACACCTTTTAGTTCTTATGGCTTGTCGTTTGAATCGAGATTTAAAGCAAGTAATTGGGACAAAGCAGACCCTAAACAAACGATGACTTTTAAGAAATCGAAAAACAGAATGGCTGGTGGAATTACGATATACAATGACAAAGCTGGTGATTCAAAAATGGGAACACTTGCTACAAATTTAACCTACGCCATGTTTTTTCCTTTAAATAAAAACAGTAATCTTTCTCTTGGTTTACAAGGAGGGTTTGTGCAACGAAAAATGGACCCAACAAAATTGATATATGGTGCGCAATACAATGGCTACACTTATGATCCAACAATGTCTTCAGGCGAGGCTTACTCCCGCCAAAGTTTTATGTACGGAGATTTAGGAAGTGGTATTTGCTATACATTTAATCGAGAAGAACGATCCATAACTGCTAACGATAGAATCATGGCACAAGTTGGCTTAGGGGCTTTTCACTTAACAAGGCCAAATCAAAATTTCACCAATGGCGAAAAAGATCGATTACACAGAAAATATGTATTTCATGGTAACTTCTTATTTGGAATACCAAATTCTAAAATAGGAATTGCACCAAGTTGGATTACACAATTTCAGGGTTCCTCAAAAGAAATTAATGCCGGCATGATGATTAAATATTACATCAAAGACAACTCAAAATACACAGGTTTCTTAAAACAATCGTCCATTGGTTTAGGAGCTTATTATAGAACTGGCGATGCGGTTGTATCTACTTTATTAATTGAAACTGGAAGATTTGCTATAGGCTTTAGTTATGATATTAATACATCTAAATTAGCAGCTGCGAGTAATGCAAAAGGTGGATTTGAAATAAGCTTGCGCATGATGACTCCAACAGCGTTTTTATACCAACGCCATGCATCTAAAACTATGTTTTAGATAGCAGAATCTTTTTATTTATTGTTTCGATAAAGGGCTTACCTTTGTGTATATATTATTCACATGCAACAACCTGCTCTTATATTATTACGAGGCTTGCCTGGCAGTGGCAAAACAACCTTGGCAAGGGTGTTGTCCGAAAACAGTACGTATCCTGTGTTTTCCGTAGATGATTATTTTACGGACGAAACAACAGGAGAATATATTTTTAATTTTCAAAACAACCATTTAGCCTATAAACAATGTGAAGCATTAACCAATGATGCTATGCAGCAAGCTATTCCTAAAATAATTGTGCATAATACATTTACGATGGATTGGGAACTAGAATCCTATTTTAAATTAGCTTCAAAATACCATTACCAAATTTTTGTAGTAACTGTTGAGAATTACCACGGACACCAAAACGTGCACGAAGTAAGCGATGAGCAATTACTGAAAATGGCAGAGAAGTATAAAGTGAAGTTGTATTAATAAATATACTTTCCTTATCTGCTGTTTTTCGATTCATCTATATCTACAGTAGAAAAATAAAACAACCGATGCTCCGTTTTGATTTTGTACAATCCCACAAGTTTGCGGGACTGTAAAATTTATAAAAAAAATCCCGCTGTTTTTTGCAGCGGGATTTTTGCTTTGAATAAAATTCAGAAAATTATTTTTTAGGCATTTTATCTTTTGGTATTAAATACACAACTGATAAGTCCATATAGTTCATTGCGTTTTCCGGGAAATTACGAACGTTTAATTGCTCTAAGCGGAAGTTTTCATCATAAAATATTGGCATAAATGGAGCCTCATCTAAAACTATTTGTTCTGCTTGAGTTAATAATGCATAACGTTTTGCTTTATCTGGCTCAGTAAATGAAGCAGAGAATAAAGAATCGAAACGTGCATTTTTGAAACGTGTGTAGTTGATGAATGATTTCTCAGTAGCTGAAGCTGGAACATGTTTACCATAGAAAATAGTTAAAAATGTTTCTGGATCTGGATAATCAGCAATCCAAGCAAAACGGAAGAAATCTACTTTACCTGATTGCACTTGCTCAATATGCTCAGCAAAAGGAACTGTATTAATGTCTACATCTACATTTAAATTTTCCTTCAACATTTTTTGTACAACTTCGGCAATTAAGATGTTATTACCTCCACCACTATTAATCTGTAAAGTTACTTTAGGGAATCCTTTGCCATCTGCATAACCTGCTTTTTTAAGGTATTCTTTTGCTTTAGCAACATCTAAGGCATATCCTTTTAAATCTTTAAAGTTATATCCATCTTTCTCAAATGCATCAACGTAAGGTACAATACCATAGTCGCCAGCATTTCCTTCACCTTGTAATGTAAAATCAGAAATTTTATGTCTATCGATAGCATAGTTAAACGCTAAACGCACTTCTTTCTTGTTAAATGCAGCACTAGCACAATTAAAACCTAAATAATTTGTATTAAATGCTGGCGAATTTAAAATTTGGAATTCTGTTTTACGATCTTTAGCATGCTCTAAATCACCTAAAATTTCTGGGATAATCTCAACAGGTAAACGGTATACCATATCTAAGTTTCCAGATTTAAACTCTAAAATCTCTGCCTTTTTCTCACGAATAAACGTGTATTTTAATCCATCTAAGTAAGGTAATTTGTTACCATCTTTATCTACACCGTAGTAATTAGGATTTTTCTTCATAATTAATACTTCTCCTTCTTTCACAGTTTCTAATTGGAAAGGGCCAGTACCAACTGGGTGAACGCGTAAGTCTAAAGCATATTTATCTAAAGCCTCTTTTGGATAAATCCAACATCCTGGCATAGCAATAACATTTAAAAAACCTGCAAAAGGACTTTTTAAAGTAATAGTTAAAGTTGTATCATTAATCACTTTAATACCTGAAACGTTTAATGCTTTTCCTGTTTTAGATGCTTCAAATGTTTCATTAGCACCAACCACGCGGTCTTTAAATGTTACATCAAACTGAGCATTATTAGGATCAGCGGTACATAACTTATCAAAGCAAAATTTAATATCACTTGCTTTTAATTCTCTACCTTTTCCATCTGCAAAACAAGCATCTGCATGAAACATTACTCCTTGACGAATATGGAAAGTCCATTCTGTTTGATTTTCATTGGTTTCCCAAGAACGAGCAATAGCTGGTTTTATAGATAAATCATTTTGGTCAAATTTCACTAAGCCCTCAAACAATTGAGTGCCAATATGAAAACCTACGATTTCGTTTACAGCAATTGGATTTAAGCTTTTAAAAGCTTCTACTTCGTTCATGCGCATCACGCCACCCATATACACGCCACCCTTGCCTTCAGAGCCTTCGTGGTTTTCTTTTGTGTCGTCCGAACATGAAACTAAGCTAAGTGTTAACACGCTAGCTACTAGTGGGATAAATATTTTTCTCATACCTAAGTACATAAGTTTTTAGTAATCACAAATATAACCTAAAAATCTAAAATAACTAAAAAAAGTAACCTAATTTGTTAAAATTCCATTTCCAACAAAACTGGGCAGTGGTCGCTGTGCATCGCATCTGGTAAAATCACTGCTCTTTTTAAGTGTTTATCCAAGTGATTGGCTACTAAATTATAGTCAATTCGCCAACCCAAATTCTTACCTCTGGATCCCGCTCTATAACTCCACCAGCTATATTGGTGGGGTTCTTGATTAAAATATCTAAACGAATCTGTAAATCCAGATTGGATAAATTGCTCCATCCATTCTCTTTCTTCTGGTAAAAAACCTGATGTATTAGCATTTGATTTTGGATTATGAATATCTATTGGTTTGTGGCAAATATTATAATCTCCGCACAAAATCAAATTAGGGATTTTGGTTTTTAAATCGTCAATATACGATTGGAAATCGGCTAACCATTGCATTTTAAATGCCTGACGATCATCGCCACTACTGCCACTTGGATGATAAACACTCATAACCGAACATTCTTGAAAATCTAAACGAATGATGCGCCCTTCAAAATCATATTTTTCAATGCCACAGCCATACTCCACGTGCTTTGGTTTTAATTTTGAGAAAATGGCCACGCCACTATACCCTTTCTTTTGAGCCGAATACCAATATAAATGGTAACCTAAAGCTTCAAATGCTTGAACATCCACTTGATCAGGTGTTGCTTTGGTTTCTTGTAAACACAACACATCTGGATTTGCTGCTTTAACCCAATCCACCAAACCTTTTGTCATAGCGGCACGAATGCCGTTTACATTGTATGTTATAATTCTCATTTAAAATCAATTTAAGGTTTAAAAATACAATTTCTATATTTATAAACCGTTATTAGCATGGTGAGTTTTAGGTTAATTTTTATAACATTGTTTTTGTGTGGATATTTTATCCAGACACAAGCCCAAACGAACCTAAAACAAAAATATTATTTTGTAAAATCTGATACCCTTTATTTAGATACCTTAAGTTTAATCCCAGGAACAATATCTGTTACTTCAAAAAATAATCCTCTAGATTCTACGAGCTACAAAATTAATTACCCTTTAAAAGCTATTATTTTTAAAGTAAAGCCAAGCGACCCAATTTTTGTGAGTTATAAAAGTTTTCCCTACAATTTCGAAAAACCGTATTACCACCAAAGTACATCCCTTCTCACAAAAGATTTATCATTGCCTTCAAATCCTATGACCCTAGCTTTTGCTGGTTCAGCAGTACCTAATGAATCTTTTGTGTCGGACGGATTAAATAAAAATGGTAGTATCAGTAGAGGGATTAGTTTTGGCAATAATCAAGACGTGGTTGTAAACTCAAGTTTAAATTTACAAGTTAGTGGAAAGTTAACGCAAGAAGTTGATTTATTATTAGCGGCCACAGATGATAACATACCTTTTCAGGCCGATGGAACTACAGCACAATTACAGGAATTTGATAAAGTGTTTGTGCAACTATCAAACAAAAACTCAAAATTAATTGTAGGAGATTTTCAGCTACAACGACCTAACAGTTATTTCATGAATTTTTATAAACGTTCGCAAGGAGCATACTTATCTAACGACTATTACGATACGATTAATAAAAAGCAAGTGGTTTTTAAAACACAGGTAAGTGGCGCCGTGAGTAAGGGGAAATTTGCTCGTAATGTGATACAAGGGGTAGAAAACAATCAAGGTCCTTATAGATTACGCGGTGCCGATAACGAACAATTTATTATCGTGCTATCTGGAACCGAACGTATTTATATTGATGGAAAATTATTGCAACGTGGGCAAGAAAACGATTATATTATTGATTACAACACAGCCGAACTAACCTTTACTGCCAAGCAAATTATCACAAAAGACAAGCGTATCATTGCAGAGTTTCAGTATGCCGAAAGAAATTATGCGCGCTCACTCTATTTTTTTAGCGAAGAAATTGAATCAGAAAAACTAAAAGTGCGACTTAATTTTTTTGGTGAACAAGACAATAAAAATAAAACTTTACAACAATCGCTCACAGAATCACAAAAGTTAACCATGTTTAACATTGGCGACACTTTAAGTAAAGCAATTACCAGTGGTGCCGAATTAGCAACGTTTAATACAACAGATGTGTTTTATTGGAAAAAAGATACGACAGTTTCTTTGGTGACATATAATGGAATTTTTGTTTATTCAACCAATGCTGATAGTGCTAAATACAGAGTAAAATACAGTTATGTTGGGGAAAATAATGGTTTTTATATTCAGGTGTCAACTACTGCTAATGGCAAAGTTTACAAATGGGTGGCACCTGTAGGAGGTGTTTTACAAGGTAATTATGACCCAGTTATTCCATTAGTGACTCCAAAGAAAAAACAAATGTTTACGACTGGTATTAATTATCAGTTTAATAAAAATCATAATGTAGATGTTGAAGGCGTTTATACTAAAAACGATATCAATACTTTTAGTGGTTTTAATTCAAGTAATGATGATGGTTATGGTATTAAAATAAATAGTAATAACCAAAGTGTTATTAAAAAAGATACTTTAACTAAACAATCTTTAAATGCTGTTTATAATTTAGGTTACGAATATGTGCAACAGTATTTTAATCCCATAGAACGATACAGAGCTATTGAGTTTGAACGTGATTGGAACAGACCAATTAATGCTCCAATTAATGCCGACCAACATGTTGGTTTTGCTCAAGTAGGGATTCAAAAAAATGAAAAACTAAAATTAATATATGGCATTAATTTTTTTGATGAAGGGGCTTTTTATAAAGGACTAAAACATAGCATTACTAGTTTATATAACACCAAAATTAACAGCGCAACTTACAATGGCTCTTATTTAACTAGTAACTATAATTCTCAACTAAGTAATTTTTACAGGCACAAGGCCTCTTTCTCACAGTCTATCTGGAAATTAAAATTGAATTATTTGGATGAATTTGAACAAAATTTATTTAGAAAAACTACCACTGATAGTTTACTTTCTCGCAGCTATCAGTTTTATGAATGGGAAGGAAATATTACTAATAAGGATTCTACAGGTAATTTATATAAACTATTTTACAGAGAACGAAGAGACAAACAAGCTTATGGTTCTGTTTTAAAAGATTCGACATTGGCAAAAAATACAGGCTTTTCAGTGAATGTGAATAGTATCCGAAATCATCCTTTCTCAGTAATATTTACGTATAGAGAATTGCAACTCAAAAGAGATTCAATGACAATTAAGCCAGATAATACATTATTAAGTAGAATTGAATATTCTCCACGATTAATAAAAGGATTTATTACCTCAAGTATCTTTTACGAAACAGGTTATGGTTTAGAAAACAAAAAAGAATATTACTATTTATTGGTTGCGGCTGGTCAAGGAACTTATGCTTGGAAAGACTATAACGATAACGGTATTAAAGAATTAAATGAGTTTGAAATTGCACAGTTTTCTGACGAAGCCTTATACATCAGAGTATACACGCCAACCAACCAATATGTAAAAGTATTACATGATCAATTTAGTTTTTCTTTAAATCTCCGTCCCTCTGTCTTCTTAAAAGATAGTTCTGGCAAAGCCATGAAATTTATTGGTCGTTTTGCATCGCAGTCTGCTTATCGCATTGATAAAAAAACAAACGACGATGGACAATTATTTACATTTAATCCAGTAAACATAAATCTTAACGATTCCTTACTAACTGCTTTAAACTATTCATTGCGACAAAGCATATTTTTTAACCAAGGCGCTGCTGTGTTTGGAACTGATTACACATATCAAAGTAATTTAAGTAAACAGCTACTCACTAATGGTTATGAAACTCGAGAAAACACAACACATGAATGGAGATGGAGATGGAACGTTACAAAATCATGGAGTTTAAACAGTACGAATGTATTTGGTATTAAATCAAACGAGTCGGGGTTTTTAACGACTCGTAACTATAAAATTGAAGCATATGATTTGGAACAGAAGTTAAGCTACCAGCCTAATACAGCATTTAGAATTAGTGTTTTATATAAACACAACAAAAAACAAAATATCATTTTAGAAGGGTTTCAAAAAGCAGAACTAAATGATTTGGGATTAGAGTTTAAATTTAATCAAGTAGAAAAAGGAAGTTTAACTGGCAAAGCTGATTTCATTAATATCACATATAATGATGCGCTCAATCAAAACACTCCTGTAGCTTATGAAATGTTGAATGCTTTAAAAACAGGATACAACTATACTTGGGAGTTAAGCTACCAAAGGAATTTATCCAATAATATACAAGTAAGTATTAATTATAGTGGAAGAAAATCGCCTGATAGTAAAATCGTAAATATTGGCGGAGCTCAAGTACGAGCGTTTTTTTAAGTTATACTCTTTAAGAAATTAATGTATCACTATTACTTTTTCTGAAGCCATGATTTTTTCGTTATAGATTATTCTAAAGGAGTATATTCCATTATTTAAACTAATCAAGTCAATAGAATTAGCATCTGTATTTTTCAAAATTAAATTTCCTAATACATCATAAATTTCTAAATCATAGAATCTATATTTACTACCTAATAAATATAAGATGTCATTAACTGGATTCGGAAACAATACAGGCATATAATGAGTTGAATCTAATTCCTGAATAGCAACCTCTTCAGTAAATGGGCAATTTGTGAAATCGGACAATGCAAAAGTATATAATGGCTGTTGACCTCCCACAAAAATATTAAATGGCTGAGGAGTTCCAGGAATAAATGGTTGAGGATTGACGTAAGAAACATTTTGAGCGGTGACTTGAAAACTCGATCCAATAGTAGCGGTTAAAGGGATGATAATTTTTAATGCTTGTTGAGGAACACAATTAAAATCAACTGGCTGAAAAGTAAATGCTGTAATAGCTGGAAAATATCCTCCAAAAGAAATGTCTGCGGATATACTTTCAGATTGATTTTTATCCTCAATGTTTATATAAAAAGTGTCGCCTGGTAATACATATAAACCGTAACAGTTTTTTACGGAACCACAAGATAAATAATCTTGCTGCGTTATCTCGCAAAATGTAACAGCCGATTTGCACTTATTATATAATGCATAATGTTCTCCTTTAAATGTACTAGGCCTTTGCGAATAACAACTTAAAACCCCGATGAGCAAAAGATATAATAATAATTTCATAATAAAATTATAGATGGGGATATACTAAGGTACAAATTAATTTATAATCTCAGCCATTTAATATAATATTAAAGCTTTATCTTTACTCCTATGTTTACAGGAATCATAGAAACTCTTTCAAAAGTAGAAGCTATTGAAAAAGAAAATACAAATGTTCATTTCACATTTAGTTGCGCTTTTACTCACGAATTAAAAATAGATCAAAGTGTGGCGCACAATGGCGTGTGCTTAACAGTTGTTAAAATAAACGGGAATCAATACACGGTTACAGCTATTGATGAAACTTTACAAAAAACCAATTTAGGGTATTTAAAAGTGGGCGACTATGTTAATTTGGAACGTTGCATGTCTGCTAATGGAAGATTCGATGGGCATATCGTTCAAGGTCATGTTGACCAAACTGGAATTGTTTCTTCTATTATCGATAATCAAGGGAGTTGGACCTACACCATAAAATATAATAGTCAACTAGGAAATGTAACTGTTGAAAAAGGAAGTATTACCATTAACGGAACAAGCTTAACAGTAGTAGATTCGAAAGACGATTCGTTTTCAGTTTGCATTATTCCTTATACGTTTGAAAATACCGTATTTAAACATTTAAAAGTAAACGATGTTGTTAATCTAGAATTTGACATTGTAGGGAAGTATGTGGCTCGATTACTTAAAAAATAAACCATGCAACAAAAAGTAGATTTCTTAATTATAGGTAGTGGTATTGCTGGTTTAAGTTACGCGCTTAAAGTAGCCGAATATGGCTCTGTATATATTGTCACCAAAAGCAACGAAGACGAATCTAACACCAAATACGCACAAGGCGGTATAGCGGCAGTGTGGCACGATAAAGATTCTATTGAAAAACACATTCAAGATACTTTAATTGCAGGAGCCGGCTTATGTGACGAAGAAGCTGTTAGAATAGTAGTTACCGAAGGAACAGAGCGTGTGCGAGAACTCATTGAACTAGGCGCTAATTTTGATAAAAACAAAGAAGGCTCTTATGATTTAGCCAAAGAAGGTGGCCACTCTGAGCACCGTATTTTACATTATAAAGATATTACGGGTTACGAAATTGAACGCGCGTTGATTGCACAAATTCGTAAACATAAAAATATTACCGTACTCGATCATCACTATGCGATTGATATTATTACCCAACATCATTTAGGCGAAGTAGTCACCTCTCAATCAAAAGATGTAAAATGTTTTGGTGCTTATATCTTAAATACAAAAACACAAAAAATTGACACCGTTCTTTCTAAAATTACCATGATGGCAACAGGTGGTGCAGGCCATGTGTATGCTACTACAACCAACCCAACTATTGCTACCGGCGATGGAATTGCGATGGTTTATAGAGCAAAAGGACGAGTGAAGGATATGGAATTTGTACAGTTTCATCCTACCTCATTATATAATCCTTTAGAACATCCTAGTTTTTTAATCACGGAAGCTATTAGAGGATTTGGCGCTGTCTTAAAAACAACCGATGGCAAAGAGTTCATGCAAAAATATGATGAACGCTTATCCTTGGCGCCACGAGATATTGTAGCTCGAGCTATTGATAATGAATTAAAAACTAGAGGGGAAGATTTTGTGTATTTAGATTGCAGACACATTGATAGAAAAGCCTTTATTGAGCATTTTCCAAACATATATGAAAAGTGCATGAAATCGGGCGTTGACCCTTTTGTGAAAATGATTCCGGTAGTTCCTGCCATGCATTATTTATGTGGCGGTATTTTAGTCAATAAAGAAGGTCAGTCAACTATCGAAAATTTATTTGCCGTGGGCGAATGTGCTTGCACAGGTTTACATGGTGCCAACCGTTTAGCAAGTAACTCTTTATTAGAAGCTGTTGTTTTTGCTCATAGAGCAGCTAAAAAAGGCTTAGAAAATCTTCCAAAAATTTCATTTACGGAGGGAATTCCAAACTGGGATGCTGAAGGAACAGAACATGCCGAAGAAATGATTTTAATTACTCAATCACAACGCGAAGTACAACAAATTATGAGTAACTACGTAGGCATTGTTCGTTCGGAATTACGCTTAAAACGCGCCTTCGACCGTTTAGAGATTTTATATAAAGAAAATGAAGCGCTCTACGAAAAAACCACTGTTACTCAAAAACTATGTGAATTACGAAACTTAATCTGTATTGGATATCTTATTATTAAACACGCCATACAGCGTAAAGAGTCTGTGGGCTTACACTATATGGTAAACTATAAAAAATAAATTTTGTAAATTTTATTGCTTATAAAAGAAATTTATTACATTTGTAGCCCAAAATGGTAGATGTAGCTCAGTTGGTTAGAGCATCGGTTTGTGGTACCGAGGGTCGAGGGTTCGAGCCCCTTCATTTACCCCACTAAAGACTGTCTGAAAAGGCGGTCTTTTTTTATGACTTTTTAACATTTTATCAAAACCTTTTATTTTCTTAATCTGTATAAAGACAATAATGCTGTAACAGCATTACTAAAAAATAAAATAATAATAACCTAAATCCCTGTATTATGAAAAAAATTATTTTATCGAGTCTGTTAATTATCCAGGCATTAAATGTCTCAGCTCAATCAATGGCAAAAGGAAAAAGTGTATTGTCTCTTGGAGCAGGAGCAGGAAGTGGCTATTTCGGCTCTTCAAAATATAAAGGTTACGGATATACCTATCGCTCTATCCCTTCTATTCATTTAGGATTTGAACATGGTATTTCGGAGGCAATCCCAAAAAGTATTATTGGATTAGGAGGTTCGCTTTCTTTTTGGCATGGCTCACAACATTACAATGATAAATTTGGAAGAACTTGGGACAAAAGCTGGACTGATGTAACAACTTTAGTAAAGGGCTATTACCATCATAAGTTTTTAGTAAGCGATAAATGGGATGTTTATGCTGCTTTAATGGCAGGTGTTAGATATAGAACCTATACTTTTACAACAAGCGACCAATACTATAATTATGAAAATCGTAATGAAACTGGTGCTTACCCCGCTGGAGGAATTGCTGTGGGAGGAAGAATATATGTAAGCAAAAAGTTTGGTTTTTATGCAGAAGCTGGAACTGGCGTGAATGTGGATTATATTCAAGTAGGCATGGCCTTGAAACTATAATTAACCTATTTTATTTAAGTCTGTTTACTAATTAGTAGGCAGACTTTTCTTTAAAATCGTTTTAATTGATTGTTATCAAAAATCCACTCTGGTGTTTCAATTTCAGAAGCCGTTTCCTCTAAATCATACCAAGGAGAAATAGCTGGTTTGTTTGTATTAATCAATATATGAATGTCTTGCGCTGGCATATAGCTTTGTGCAACCATAAATAATTTTTTGTTGGTTTTAGGATTTACTGCCATATCTACCACAATAACCGCATGGCCAGGAGAGCCTCCTTTTATAAACACATCGCCAATTTGCATTTGAGATAAAGTAATTTGTTTTAATTCTTTAGTTAAAGACGCAGTCCCTGCATAAGTAAACACCATATTTAAATATTCTCTAAATGATTGATAAGATGTGCTTTCTTTAGTAGTTTTTACCCAATTTACATTATTGTCTTTTACCGCAATTCGATATCCACTTCTCCATTTACTATATTCAGCCTTAAAGCCATTGGTAAAATTAAAATGTAAAGCATTAAACTGCTTTGTTTGATATAGATACTCTGCACGCAAACGCATTACTGCATCCGCACATTGTTGTAAATCTCTATTCCCTACATCATAGCTTAAAACAGCTGCTGCTACTTTGTTTGATTTTTCTTCGCCACTGTAATAATGTACTAAAGTGCCATGTGGTTTTAAAGATGTGTTTTGTAAAAATTCAGCGAAGGAATTTTTATCTGATTTTAGCCTTGCATAATTAATGGGAGGTGAAAACCGCTCAGCTATAGTTGTTCCAGAAGGGATAACCAATTTTGATGGCTGTTGTTTACGAAAAGCAAAAAGAGAAATTAAACAAACAACACAGGTTAATATACCTAACTTAAAATATGTGCTACTTGTATTTATGATTTTAGAAATATAAATCGTCTGTTTTTAAACGTAAATATCTACTTACAGAAAGGGCAGCACTTAATCCAGAAATTAAAACGCCTAAAGCTACAATGCCCGCAAACAAAACTGCTAATAAATTAGGGTCTTGCAATTGCAATAAATCAGGAATATAATTTGTACTTAAAACCAAGAATCCAGCTAGTAAAAAGCCTGCTAGTAAGCCCGCAATAACGCCTTGGCGAATACCTTTTAAGATAAATGGCATTCGAATAAAGCCCTGTGTAGCTCCAACTAAATACATGGTTCTAATTAAAAAACGCTTTGCGTAAATGGATAAACGAATCGTATTATTAATTAAAGCAATAGCTACCACTAATAACAAACCACTAAAAATTAAAATATATAAACTAATTACTTTCGCATTATCATTCACCTGCTTAATCATGTCTTTGTGATAGATGACTTCTTTCACAAAATGTTTTTGCATGATTTGTTTTTCAAATCCTGCTAAACTATCAATGTTGGCATAATCAGAATTTAATTTGACGTCTAATGATGATAATAATGGATTATACCCTAAAAACGTAATAAAATCTTCTCCTAAATCTTTTTGTAATTTCTTAGCGGCTTCGTCTTTACTAATATAATCAACCTGTTTGGTGAATGCTGAAGAACTAATTTCTTGTTTTAATATGTCTAATTCAGCTTGTGTAGTAGTGTCTTTTAAAACAACTTGAAAGCCCACATTTTCTTTAACATGATTAGATAATTTTTTAGCATTGATTACTACTAAGCCTAATAAGCCCAGCATAAATAATACTAGTGCCAAACTAATGACAACAGTAACCGAAGATGTTTTTAATTTTTGAGAAGCAGTTCTATTCGACACGTTTACTAATTTTAATATCTACTAAATTAAGCAGGATATAAAAACGCAATCGAAATATAAAAATGAATAATTAACAGATGAATGTTTGTTAGATTGAGCCTTACAACAATAAATCTGGGCGACGAATCTTTGTTCTTTCTAAAGATTGCTCATGCCTCCACTCTTCTACCTTTTTAGTATTTCCGCTGGTTAAAATATCTGGCACTTTCCAGCCGTTATAATCAGCAGGACGTGTGTAAACTGGTGGAGATAATAAATTATCCTGAAAAGAATCTGACAAAGCTGACGTTTCATCATTTAACACTCCTGGAATTAAACGAATAATACCATCGCATAAAACAGCTGCTGGTAGCTCTCCTCCGCTTAACACATAGTCTCCAATAGAAATTTCCTTAGTAATAAAATGTTCTCTAATACGCTCGTCAATGCCTTTGTAGTGACCGCATAATACCATAATGTTATTAAGTGTTGAAAGGTGATTGCAAGTGTTTTGTTTTAATGTTTCTCCATCTGGAGTCATGTAAATGATTTCGTCGTAAGTGCGTTGTTTTTTTAAATCATTAATGCAATTCGCAATAGGTTCAATCATCATCACCATTCCTGCTCCACCACCAAATGCATAATCATCTACTTTTCTGTGAGGCTCAATCCCGTATTCTCTTAAGTCAACTACATTAACCGTCACTAAACCCTTTTGGGCGGCACGTTTTAAAATACTATGACTGAAAGGACTTTCTAATAAAGGCGGATGAACCGTAATGATATCAATATGCATAGCCAAAATTAACAAAAAAAATACTAATAAATTGGTATTTATATGGGTTTAATTCTGGCTATAAACTATATTTGTTTATCAAATTTACAATTATGAAATACATTTTACTAGCCATTACATTTTTTATAAGTTTCCTATCCTTCTCTCAAGAAAAAGGAAAAGATAAGGAGAAGGAAAAAGAGAAAAAATCAAAGCTTGAAAGTAAATATTTATATAAAGATGCTTCTGTAGAGACAGATGATTACAATATTTATATAATTGATATTGTTGCTGCAGAAGGACAAGCTAAATTTAAAATCAGAATCTTTAATAAAACAAACGATTATTTGTTAGTTAAGCCTACTGAATTTTTATACACTTCTGGCGGCAAAAGTATTTATAGTAAGGATAGAACTTATGTAGTGCCTCCTAATGAAGAAGAATCCGAAGTAGTAGATTTTAAAAGTGATGGTATGTTGGTAGATAATTTTACTGTAGAATTTAAAGGAATTTACAAAGCATCAGCAGGTGGTAAACCAATTACCGTTCCTGATTTTGAACTTCCCGCAACAACAAAAGAATTTACTGTTGAAAATTGTACCTGCACTTTAAAAAAAGCTGATTTGGCAACAGACAAAAGCGTTGTGAGATTTGATTGTACGTATAATGGAGATGGCGTAAGCATTATCAATCCAGTAAAAGCATCTTTAATTATGCCTAATGGAGTTGAAAACGCTAACACTAAAAAACACAAGCCTTTGATTTTAGAAAAAGGTAAAACAGATGATTTCTTTATGGTTTACTTAGAAGTAAAGGGTGCTGGTGACATGCAAAAAAAGAAAACGCAAGTAAAATGGAACGATACTTTTAGAGAATCAAAAGTATTACAAATCGGAGGCGCAAAAATTGATTTCGAAAAAGAAACTGGGAAAAGATAATTTATTTTTTCTCCAATCTTCCCCAAACTCCTAGTGGTAATTTAACTCCACTCTTTGCATTCAAATACAATTCGCCAATACTTAAATTAGATTTATGTTTAGCTGCAAAGGGCTGTAATAAATTTTCGGGCACTAATGCCGAAAACCCTAATGAATACGCGTTCAAAATTAATAAATGCTGTTTAGGATCAACAATCTCTAACACACTATCAATCATTTCTAAAATATTATCCTCTAATTTCCATTTCTCACCATTTGGTCCATGGCCAAATGCTGGAGGATCTAAAATAATACCTTGATATAAATTTCCTCGACGTTGTTCCTTCTTTACAAATTTTAAAGCGTCATCAATCATCCAACGGATATTATCCAAGTTTGATTTTTGCATATTTTCATTTGCCCAATTCACCACTTGTTTAATACTATCCACATGGGTTACATCTGCGCCAGCTGCTCTTGCTGCAATACTTGCACCTCCTGTATAAGCAAATAAATTTAAGAATTTAGGTTTTTCTAAATCTACCAAATAATCATAGATCACATCCCAATTACAAGCTTGCTCAGGAAATACTCCAACATGTTTAAATGATGTTAGACCTAAACGTAATGTAATTTCAGTTTTACCTAAAGGATAATTAATCGTCCATTGATCAGGCATTTTTTTCAAGGCTTTCCATTCTCCACTCGAGCTACTTTTAGGTACAAATTTTACATGGGCTTGTTTTTCCCATTCACTATAAGAATAGCGTTTCTTCCAAACAGCTTGTGGTTCGGGACGAATAGTAATGTATTTCCCAAAGCGTTCTAATTTTTCAAAATCACCACAATCTATTAATTCATAGTCTTGCCAATGTGTTGGAGTAAGTAATTGCATTTTGTGAAGTTATGGGTTATGAATTATGAGTTATGAGTTTTTTAAAAGAAGTAGTAAAAAGAAGGTTGTTAATAAATGGGTTTAGGATTAAAAATGAACCCTAACTAAAAGCTCTATCTTAGGTAATTATTAAAACTAATTTATGCAAAAATTACAATCATCTTTTGTAGCGCTTATAAGTGTATTTTTCTTTTGGGGTTTTGTGGCGGCAAGTAATGGCATTTTAATTCCATTATTTAAAGAGAAATTTACTTTAACGCAATTTCAATCGCAATTAGTTGATTTAGCTTTTTATGCAGCCTATGCTGTAGGTTCCATTATTTATTTTTTCACTTCTCGTTCTATTGGCGATCCAATTAATAAAATAGGATACAAAAAAGCATTAATTTTAGGTTTACTAATTTCAGCGGTAGGTTCTTTATTTTTTATTCCAGCCGCTAGTTTAAATTCTTATCCCTTATTGTTATGTGCTTTATTTGTGATTGGTTTAGGCTTTGCATTACAGCAAATTGTAGCTAATCCATTTGTCATAAATTTTGGCGCTAAAGAAACAGGCGCTCAACGTTTAAGTTTGGCTGGTGGTATTAATTCTTTTGGAACAACCATTGGTCCTGTTTTATTAAGCTATGCTTTATTTGGAAACATCAGTGCTCCTGCAGCAGCGGATAGTAGTTTAGAAGCCGTGAAAATCCCTGCACTTATTTTATTTGCTTTATTTATTTTATGCGCCAGTATTTTGTGGTTTTCTAAATTACCTGAAGTTACTAATTCCGAAAAATTAGATAAAGATTTAGGCGCTTTAAAATACCCACAACTAACCTTAGGGATGATTGCCATCTTTGTTTATGTTGGTGTAGAAGTAACTATACAAAGTAATATGGGAGCACTTTTAGCAATGCCAGAAATTAAAGGCATTGATCACACAAAAATATCTCACTTTATTTCTTTGTATTGGGGTAGTTTAATGATTGGTCGTTGGACGGGAGCATTAGCGGTTTTTAATTTCAGTAAAACTGTTAAAATCGTCATGCAATTTATTACACCTTTCATTGCATTTGGTGTTATATACGGTGTAAATTATTTAAGAGGGAGTAACGTAGATGATTTCTTGTTTTACATTCCATACATTTTATTAGCTACACTTATTTTTATTTTTTCGGGTGATAATCCAGCTCGCACGTTAATGATATTAAGTTTAACGGCTTGCGTGATGATGATTATTGGTTTAGTGAGCACCGGCAATTTGGCTTTGTATTCATTTATAAGTGGTGGATTATTTTGCTCGGTGATGTGGCCATGTATATTTGCTTTAGCAATTAATGGATTAGGAAAATATACCAATCAAGGTTCTTCATTATTAATTATGATGATTTTAGGTGGCGCTATTATTCCACCATTTCAAGGAATTTTAGTTGATGTATTAAATCCACATATGTCATATATCATTACAGTATTTTGTTTTGCCTACTTAGCATGGTATGCATTTAAAGTAACTTCCATTTTCAAAAAACAAGGCATTGTATTAGTTAATTCTAATTCAAGTGCTGCTCACTAATAAACACACACATTATGATAGTAACAATAAACGTAAAGCTAGTTAATTCCCAATTTAATCAAGCGTATGCCGATAAAGATAACGAAGGCGAAGAAACGGAAGACAATATCAAATACCTTTGGGAAGATGAATTTGAAGTTCAAGGTAATGTAACTAATTTCAAAGTAAACAATAATACCACTTATTTGTTAAACGGATTGTATCCAAATGATGATGAGTTTAGTTTCGAGATTCCTGATATGACTGTTTTAGAATGCACATTAGATAATGGTTCTGTAACATTATTACCGTTTTCTAAAAAAGCAATTAGCAAAACCGAAAAAGTAGAAACTAAAAAAGGGATGACGTTTTACGTACACTTAAAAAGTATTCGTGAAGTCGTAAATCCTATGACGGGTGTTTATATTTTAAAAGATGATTATCCTAAAGAGTTATTAGAGCTATATAGTGATGAAGAAGAATAGATAACATGCATGAATAATAAATTATTCTACATAATTTTTATATTGGCGAGCTACTTAGGTTTGGCCCAATCAGGTAAACATCATGTTTATGTAAATCCTTTTATTGGAACTGGAGGCGCTGGCCACACTTTTCCAGGAGCCGTTGTGCCTTTTGGAATGATGCAACTCAGTCCTGACACCCGAATTGATGGAAGTTGGGAAGGATGTGGCGGCTATCATTATTCTGATTCTCTTATTTATGGTTTTTCGCACACGCATTTAAGTGGCACAGGCGTGAGTGATTATGGCGATATTTTAATAATGCCTGTTAACAATTCAAAACACTACAAAAATAAAACCTATCCCACAAAATTTTCTCACTTAAAAGAAAAAGCAAACGCAGGTTTCTATCAAGTACAATTAGAGAATAATATCAATGTAAAGTTAACTGCAACACAACGTGTGGGCATTCATCAATATAGTTTTCCTAAAATGGATACGGCATCCATTGTAATTGATTTACTGCATAGAGATAAAACATTACTCAGTACCCTAAAAATTATTGATAGTGTTACTATTGTAGGTTCTCGCATCAGCGAAGCTTGGGCGACACAACAATATATTTATTTTGTAATGAAATTTAATAAACCTATTATTTCAACTAAATTAAACGCCATTATAAAAGATCAAAAAAAACCAAACGAAGAAGAACAGACTACAGCCGCATTAATTCAGTTTAATAATAAAGACGGACAAGCTCTTGTTATTAAAGTAGGCATTTCTCAAACTGGTATTGAAGGTGCTATTAAAAATTTAGAAGCAGAAGCCCCGCATTGGGATTTTGAAAAATATAAACAAGATGCAGAAACCCTTTGGGAAAAAGAATTATCGAAAATAGACGTACAAACTAATAATACTGAACAAAAAATTATTTTCTATACAGCCTTGTATCACTGTTTTATTCATCCTTCATTAGCAGGCGATGTGGATGGAAAATACAGAGGTCGTGATTTTAAAGTACATCAAGCTAAAGGTTTTACTCCTTACACCGTTTTTTCGTTATGGGATACTTTTAGAGGATTGCACCCTTTATTTACTATCATTGAACAGAAACGAACCAGCGATATCATCAATACATTTTTACAACAACATAAAGAAAGTGGTCGTTTACCCATGTGGGAATTGTCTGCCAACGAAACCAATTGCATGATTGGTTTTCACAGCGTTTCGGTTATTGCCGATGCGATGACTAAAAATATTGGAGGCTATGATAAAAATGTTATTTATGATGCTATGCGTGCAGCAGCAACTTATACAAGTTGGGGCATTCCTGCATTTAATAAAAATTATTTTTTACAAATAGATGATGAATCCGAAAGTGTTTCTAAAACATTAGAATATGCTTATGACAATTGGTGCATCGCACAAATCGCTAAAAAATTAAACAAAAAATTAGATTACGATACTTACATCAAACGCGCTCAGGCCTACAAAAATGTATATGATAAAAAAACTGGCTTTATGCGTCCTCGTAAAAACGGAAACTGGTTATCGCCTTTTGAGCCAAGAGAAGTAAACAATCATTATACTGAAGCAAACAGTTGGCAATACACTTTTTTTGCCCCACAAGATATTACTGGCTTGATTAATTTAATGGGTGGTGAAAAACAATTTGAACAAAAATTAGATGATTTGTTCTTGGCTAATAGTGCAACCGAAGGAAGAACTCAAGCTGACATTACTGGATTAATTGGGCAATATGCGCACGGAAATGAGCCTAGTCATCACATGACCTATTTATACAATTATATTGGAAAGCCTCAAAAAACACAAGAAAAAGTATACCAAATATTAACGGAGTTTTATAAAAACGATCCTGATGGATTAATTGGTAACGAAGATTGCGGACAAATGAGCGCTTGGTACTTGTTAAGCTCCATGGGTTTTTATCAAGTATGTCCTGGTAAACCAGAATACACCATTGGTTCTCCCTTATTTGATAACGTAGTGATTCATTTAGAAAATGGAAAAACATTTGAAATCAAAAAACAAAATTCAAATCAAAAATTTCAATACATTCAATCTTCTGCACTTAATGGCAAGCCATCCAATAGCACTGTATTAACACATGCCAATCTTGTTAATGGGGGATCCTTAAAATTTGTGATGAACGAAAAATTAGATGATAAATCTTTGTTTGGAAAAACTAACGTGTTACGTCCTCAAACAAAAATATTAGACAAGTCCATTATTCAAGCCCCTATCATTAACGGTCCCTCAAAAATAACAGAAACTGAAAAAACGGTGAGTATTGAACATCCCGATAATAAAGCAATTATTTACTACACTTTAGATGGAACAGAACCAACGAGTTTATCTAAAAAATATACTGGTTCATTTACATGCGATTCTTCCACAACCATAAAGGCCAAAGCATTTGTTAAAATTGAAAGTAGCACCTCTACTACAGCCCATTTATATAAAAAACCTAATGATTGGAAAATAACTATTCAGAGTCAATATAATAAACAATATGATGCGGGCGGTGATGATGGCATTATTGACGGACAACATGGAACTACTAATTGGCGCAGCGGTGGTTGGCAAGGTTATCAAGCACAAGATTTTAATTGTATTGTTGATTTAGGAAAAATAAGCATTATACAATTTGTAAATACAAGTTTTTTACAAGATACACGATCTTGGATTCTTTTCCCTAAAAAAGTTGAATATCAGGTATCAGAAGATGGTATTCATTATACAGATTTAGGGTCTATCGAAAATGGTGTAGCAGCCGATGATTACAATTTACAAATGCGAACTTTTTATAACACTAATGCCAACAAAATAAGCGTAAGGTTTATTAAAATAAAAGCGACCAATTTTGGCAAATTACCAGACTGGCACCAAGGAAAAGGAGGCGATGCGTTCATATTTATTGATGAAATTGAGGTTAGATAAATAGGTTTTTTGAAAAAATACTTTTTATTTAGCATAATGAAACGCTTTGCCCTTATTTTTGTTTTTATCTCATTTATTTGTTCTGCACAAACTAAAATTAAGGCTGGCATTTGGCGCGGTACACTATTATTGAATTCTGAAAAACAAATTGAACTTCCATTTAATTTTGAAATTAAAAACACTAAGGGAAAAACAACCTTAGTCATTCATAATGCTCAAGAGCGAATTACTATTGACGAAGTTTCTTTAATAAAAGATTCTTTAATTTTTAAAATGCCCATTTTTGATACTGAGTTCAGAACACAACTAACAGGCGACAGTATCATCAAAGGGCTTTGGATTAATCACACGAAAAAAGAAAATAAATCAATTGCTTTTAGTGCCCATTTTGGAAACAAAAATCGTTTTATTGTTCCTATAGAAAAACCCACTAATTTTTATGACGGACGATGGGAATGTTCTTTTAGTCCTGAAACTAAAGATAGCAGCAAAGCTATTGGAATATTTAAACACGTTGCCAACTCAAGTATTGTAGAAGGAACTTTTTTAACCGAAACTGGTGATTACCGTTTTTTAGAAGGTACTGAAAACAATGGCAAATTATATTTAAGTTGTTTTGATGGCTCACATGCCTTTTTATTTTTGGCCGAACATAATGGCACAGAAATTACCAAAGGTGATTTTTATTCAGGTTCTTCATGGCACGAAAACTGGACAGCAAAACGTAATGATAAATTTGAATTACACGACCCAGAAAGTTTAACCTATTTAAAAAACCCCAACGAAAAAATTAACTTCACGTTTTATAATACAAAAAATCAAAAAGTAAGTTTAAGCGATGCTAAATACAAAAACAAAGTAGTAATTATCCAAATTATGGGAAGTTGGTGCCCTAATTGCATGGACGAAAGTGCTTATTTATCTAAAGTTTACAAGCAGTACAATAAAAAAGGTTTAGAAATTATTGCCTTAGCTTACGAAAGAACATCGGATGTTGAACGAGCTAAAACTAACTTAACGCGTTTGAGTAAACGCTTTGATATTAGCTACGATATTTTGTTAACTGGTTTAACCGGTAAAGAAAAAGCATCAGAAAGTTTGCCATTTTTAAATAGTGTGATGGCTTTTCCAACCACGATTTTCTTAGATAAAAACCATCAAGTAAAATCAGTTTACACAGGCTTTAGCGGCCCAGCAACAGGCAAGGCATTCGAGAACTATACTCTTAAGACTGAAAAGCTGTTAAACGAATTACTTTCTAAGAAGTAAGTTTATTTTCTCTTCTTTCTTTTTTGTACCTTTAGGTAATGAAGCGCTTTGTTTTCATCTTATTAATCTTGTTTTGTTTTGCTTCCAACCAGCAGGCTCAAATTAATTTGGTTAAAAATCCGAGTTTTGAAACTATTACTGCTTGCCCAAATGTGGGTAATCAAATAAAATTAGCAACAGGATGGGATACTTTGAAATCCGGTGGTGGTGGTGGACCAGAGGTATTCAATAATTGCGCTAATCCTAATAACAATTTAGGTGTACCACTGAATGTTTATGGAGTATCATTCCAAATTCCTAAAACAGGTGTTTCTTATTCATTAATGAGTTGGTTTATAACCCCTTTAATACAAAGAGAATATATACAAACTCAGTTATTACAGCCTTTGGTTACAGGCAGAACTTATTGTGTAAAGTTTTATGTTTCATTAAGTAATAGAAGCCGTTATGCCATCGATGAATTAGGCGCATATTTTGATGATGGTAGTATTTATGCCCCCTATTATGCGCCTGCCATAGTTAACCCACAAGTAAAAAGCCCCACAGGCGTGTTTTATAGTGATACTTTAAATTGGATGAAGGTAGAAGGATTGTACACCGCCACTGCTAACCATAGCTATTTAACCTTAGGTAATTTTAAATCACAAGCCGCTACTAATTACACAGTAGCATATCCATCTAGCACCAGTATTGTAGCAGATTATTACACAGATGATGTATCAGTTATTGATGCGGCCACACCCGCTTATGCTGGAAGAGATACCTTATTGTGCACCAATGATAGTGTGTTTTTAGGCAGAACACCAGAGATTGGATTGGATTGCCAGTGGTTTAATAATAATATACAAATAGCAGAAGGAGCTGGTATTTGGGTAAAGCCAAGTAATACACAAACCTATATTGTAAAACAAGATTTGTGCGGGATTATAGATTACGATACGGTAACAGTGGCTATTAATCCTACGTGTTTCGTAGGGATAAATGAATTAAATAAACAAACCACTTTTGAGGTTTATCCAAACCCAACAAATTCCATTTTAAATATCAAGAGTAATAATCAGCAATTGCAAAATGCCACTATTGAAATAAAAAATACGCTAGGGCAATTAGTTTATTTTGATATTTATGCTCCTCAAATCAATATTTCCTATTTACCTTCAGGCATATACTTTATAACCTTAATTAATAAGGAAAGTAGGCGAACTATAAAGTTTGTGAAGGATTAATAAAACAAATTATTATAAGGAAAACGAATCATTTTTTCTTAGGAAGTTTATAACCAATTTGTGGTCGTTCCTTTTTGTTTTCTTTCTTTTCTAATAACTCATCTAAGTACTGAAATACTAATTCGATATTTTTATCATGGTTACTCACTTTTTTCTTTATGTATTCTATTTCAAGTCTTAACTCAGCGTTATTCAAAATCATTTTACGCAAAGCAACAAAAGCTCTCATCACAGCAATATTAATTTCTCTAGCTCTTTTGCTTTTTAAAACACTTGATAACATAGCTACGCCGGTTTCAGTAAAAGCAAATGGAAATGCTCCTCCTAAAGATTGTTTAGAAGGTATCACATTTTGTGATACCATAATCTCAACCTCTTTTTCACTCAGAACAAACATAAAATCATTAGGAAACAAGTCGATATTTCTACGAACAGCTTGTTTTAATGCTCTTGTTTCTACTCCATAAATTTCTGAAAGGTGAATGTCTAACATCACTTTTTCTTCTCGTAATACAAAAATCTTATTAATTATTGTCTCTTCTGGAAGTAATACTGTTACAATTTGTTTTGCCATTTTTATACTGATCTAGGTATCACAATATGTGACACCTTTGTTCAATATAAAATTAAATAATATAATAGCAGGTCTTTGCTATGAAATATAGCAATATATGTTTTTTTCAAGGTCGCAAATTGCGACCTTGAAAGATTCTAATAAAACAGATTATTGTAAGGAAATCTTACCACATGAACTTTCTTCACCGTATCGTACACTAGCTTTTTAAAGTCTGTGATATTGTCTTTATTCAAAGCACTAATGTAAACACAAGTTTGGTTTAAGTTCGTCATCCAGGTTTTTTTCAATTCATCTAACGATAAATTTTCACGAGTCATGGGTGTTAAATCATCCTCGTCTTTTTTCACATATTTAAAAGCATCAATTTTATTAAATACCAAAATCGTTTCTTTATCGCCTGCACCAATATCAATTAAGGTTTGGCGCACCACATTAATATGATCTTCAAAATTTGGATGCGAAATATCTACTACGTGTAATAAGATATCTGCTTCTCGTACTTCATCCAAGGTGCTTTTAAAACTTTCTACTAATTGCGTTGGTAGTTTTCTAATAAAGCCTACTGTATCTGTTAGTAAGAAAAATAAATTATCAATGGTTACTTTACGTACCGTTGTATCAAGCGTAGCAAATAATTTGTTTTCGGCAAAAACCTCGCTCTTGCTAATCATATTCATGATGGTAGATTTACCAACATTGGTATAACCAACCAAAGCCACGCGCACAAATTCGCCACGGTTTTTACGTTGCGTAGCCATTTGTTTATCAATTACTTTTAAATCTTCCTTGAGTTGAGCAATTCTATCACGCGCAATACGTCTATCCGTTTCAATTTCTTTCTCCCCTGCTCCACCACGCGTGCCTGTGCCGCCTCGCTGACGCTCTAAGTGAGTCCACATACCTGTTAAGCGTGGTAATAAATATTGTAATTGCGCTAATTGTACTTGTGTTTTAGCATGAGCCGTTTGTGCTCGTTGTGAAAATATTTCAAGAATTAATGTTGTTCTATCTAATATTCTAGTACCTAATTCTTTTTCTAAATTTCGTTGTTGAGAAGGAGATAATTCATCGTCAAAAATAACTACCGAAATTTTATTTTCTTTAATATATGCTTTTACATCATTCAATTTTCCCTTGCCCAAAAAAGTAGCTTTATCGGGGCGTTCTAATTTTTGAGTAAATACTTTTTTAGTTTCAACGCCATAGGTTTCTGCTAAAAAAGCCAACTCATCTAAATACTCATAAGATACTGCTTCGTTTTGTCGTTTATTAATAACGCCAATTAAAACGGCTGTTGATGCTTGTGTTTCGGTAGAATGAAGATCTGCTTTCAATAGTACTATTTTCCTTTTAAATCGGTTTCAATATAAGAAGCCACTGCCTCAATTTGTTCAGCAGTTAAAGCTTCTTTATAAGCAGCCATCGTATTTTTACCATTCGTAATAATTTCAACAATACCAGCATGTGGCAATTGAGTCACTGATAAATCCTTAGCGCCACTTAGTGCTAATTTACCATCTCCACCGTGACACAAAGTACATTTTTCTTCAAAAATTTCTTTCCCAGATAGGGCAACTGTTTTTTCTCCTGCCTTAGCATCTTTAGCTTTATGCGCTAATCCAAAAGAGACAACAATTAAGAAAAAAGATAAAGTAGCCAGTACTTTGTTTTTCTTTTTATATCCAATAACCGCTAATGGAATTGATAATACAACTAATACAATTTTTACAATCATAATAGTTGTGACAACTGGTAATTGAGTTAATAAGAAAACACCAGTAGCTAAAAAGCCAAAGCTCACAATCATTTCAACGACTTTAGTCTTCTTTTTAAACTTCTCTAAAAGTTCATCTTTGTCGCTTAATAATAATATTGTTTTAACTAAATAAATTAATGTAAAAAGCACTACAAATAAGTAGTGAGAGTGTAACATGCCTGTTGCCATAGTTTAATTTTAAATGTGTCTCAAAATTAACAATTTATCTTTAAATAAAAGACACAAACTTGTTTTTATAGATGCTCTAGAATGTTATATTTGTTACAATTAACTATACATTATGCGTCAACTATTTTTTTTAATATCCTTCGTTTTTATAATTGCTCCATTAGCAGTTGGTCAAACTACTTTTCCAACTAATGGAGCTCCAAATACAATGCATACTATTTATGCATTTACAAATTGCACCTTGCATGTGGATGCCGATGTTACTATTATCAATGCTACCATGCTAATACAAGATGGCAAAGTGTTGCGCATAGGCGAAAAATTAGAGTCTCCAAAAGATGCTATTGCCGTTGATTTGAAAGGTAAACATATTTATCCAGCCTTTGTGGATTTATATAGCGATTATGGAATGCCAGAAGTAAAAAGAACAGATTTTAAAGATGCACCTAAAAAGGGGGCCTACGGCTGGAACCAAGCTATTAAAAGTGAAGCAGAGGCTCATAAATTGTTTATGCACAATTCTCAAAAAGCTGATGAATTAAGAAAATTAGGATTTGCTACTGTATTAACTTCTCAAAAAGACGGTATCGTAAGAGGAAGTGGAACACTAGTAAATTTAGCTTCAGGTAAAGAAAACGAAAGTATTATTAAAGACAGAGCTGCTGGTTTTTACTCATTAAACAAAGGTATATCACCACAAGATTACCCATCTTCATTAATGGGAGCTATTGCATTATTAAGACAAACCTATTATGATGCAGAATGGTACAAAACCAATCAATCAAAAACTGAATATAACATCACTTTAGAAGCCTTTAATAAGTTACAAGAATTACCATCTATTTTTGAAGGTAATGATAAGTACAATGACTTAAGAGGTAAAAAAATTGCTGATGAATTTAAAGTAAAATATATCATTAAAGGTGGGGGTAACGAATACCAAAGATTGTATGACATCCAAAACACGTTTTCCAAATACATTATTCCTGTAAATTATCCTGATGCCATTGATGTAGAAGATCCATTAGATGCAGAACAAGCATCGTTAACCGATTTAAAACATTGGGAGATGGCGCCATCTAATTTAGCGGCTCTTGAAAATAATTATGTGCAATTTTGTATCACCACTGCTGATTTAAAAGATAAATCTGTTTTCTTAAAAAATATTAGAAAAGCAATTGCTCATGGCTTGTCTGAAAAAACAGCTTTACGCGCATTAACATACAATCCAGCTAATTTTATAGGCGTACAAGACAAAATAGGAAGTTTAAAACAAGGGATGTTTGCAAACTTCTTTATTTCTTCTAAACCAATTTTTGAAGAAGACGCAATTATTCACGAAACATGGAGCAATGGGGTTAAGCATGTTTATAATGATTTATCTGTTCCTAATATTAGTGGAAGTTATGAATTATCATACGGCACAACTATAAATAAATTAACTATCAACACAGAACAAGAAAATTATACAGGTTTGATAGTTTTAAAAGACAGTTTAAAAGCCAAGACAAACATTGCATTTAAAAACAATCTTTTAACTCTTAGCTTTCCATACGATTCAACATTTACGCTGCGTTTATCTGGAAACTATAATGAACAAACAAAATCATTTTCTGGAACTGGTCAATACAGTGATGGTAATTGGGTGGATTTTAAACTAAATTATATAAACGAAACAGATACTACAAAGCCTAAAGTTACTAAACCTAAACAAAAAATTAATTACGGGAAAGTGTATTATCCATTTGGAGCATACGGTGAAGCGGAAGCGGAAAGCGAAGGTTTAATTAAAGACACTTGGGGTAAATTTAAAAAACGTTATGATGCTGTTTTAATTAAAAATGCCACTATTTGGACAAACGAATCTGATTCCATTTTAAAAGATCAAGACATTTATATAGTTGATGGAAAAATAGTGCGTATTGCACCAAATATTGATGCGCCAAAAACAGCTTTTGCTAAAGTAATTGATGCAAAAGGAATGCACTTAACTCCAGGAATTATTGACGAGCATTCGCATATTGCCTTGTATAGTGTGAATGAAGGGGCGGATGCTAGTAGTGCCGAAGTGAGAATGGGCGATGTGATTAACCCAGATGATATTAATATTTACCGCCAATTATCTGGTGGTGTCACAACAGCTCAGCTATTACATGGTTCTGCAAATCCAATTGGCGGACAAAGTTGTATTATAAAATTACGTTGGGGCAAAAACCCTGAAGAATTTAAATATGAAAAAGCTCCTGGTTTCATCAAATTTGCTTTAGGTGAAAACGTAAAACATTCAAATGGTTTAAATCCAGATTTAGAAAGATTCCCTCAAACACGAATGGGAGTGGAGCAATTGTACTACGACTATTTTACAAGAGCTACTGCCTACAAAAAACAAATGGAAGGTTTCTCAAAATTATCTCCTAAGGAAATTGAAAAAAATAAAATCACTTCTCCTCGCAGAGATTTAGATTTAGATGCATTAGTTGAAATTTTAGATAGCAAACGTTCAATTACTTGTCATAGTTATGTACAGAGTGAGATAAATATGTTAATGCACGTAGCAGATAGCATGAAATTTAAAGTAAATACCTTTACTCATATCCTAGAAGGTTATAAGGTAGCAGATAAAATGAAAGCTCATGGCGCTAACGCTTCTACTTTTGCTGATTGGTGGGCATATAAACTAGAAGTAATGGATGCCATTCCTTATAACGCATCTATGCTTACTAAAGCTGGAGTGAACACCTCTATCAACTCTGATGATGCTGAAATGGGAAGACGTTTAAATCAAGAAGCGGCAAAGTCTATTAAATACGGTGGATTAACTGAAGTACAGGCATTAAAATTAGTGACTTTAAATCCTGCTAAAATGCTACACATTGATGATAAAGTAGGAAGTATCAAAGTTGGTAAAGTAGCTGATTTAGTGCTTTGGTCTGATAATCCTTTAAGCATTTATGCAAAAGTAAATACAACAATCATTGATGGACAAATTTATTATGATAAAGACGAAGATGCAAAGTTGCGCGAAGACATTAAAAAAGAACGTGCTCGTATTATAGCTAAATTAATTACAGAGAAAAATAAAGGGGCTAAGGTTATCAAACCTCAACCTAAAAAACAAAACCATTTCCATTGCGATAGCGAAGAGAGTGGTTTTTAATTTCATGCTTTCTTTTGACCTTACTTATATTCAAACACAAGTTTTTGACTCTTGTGGCTTTGAATATACAGAGCCTTTATCAGCTTGGTCAGTTCATTTTTCCAAAATCAGTATTATGCCAACAAGGGATATTAACCGTTAATGATAAAGAAGGAAAACGAGGTTTTAGAGTTTATCCACCATGGGATAATACCATAAATAAACAAGCCATCAAAACCCAAAAATGGCAATTGAATTACTTTTTGGATTTATCAAATTTTCAATCTGATACTTTAGAAAAAGCAAAGGCACTATACAATAATAAATAGAGTATTAATAATAATTAAACGTAACCACTAAATCTCTTTGGCCTGATTGACTATGGCAGCTAATACAGGGTTGAGGATCTTTATTAACGCTATAAAACACATCGCCATTATTATATACCTCAGCCCATAACCATGTGCCTTCTTTCTTGTACATGAATGCATTTAAACCAGATTGCATCTCTTTCACAATAAAAGAACCGTTTGGGAATTTTTGTCCAACAGGAATTTTTCCATTATCTGTTAAAACTGTAGCGGCTATTTTATTAAATTTTAATTTAAAAGAAGAATGAGCTCCTGTTGTTCCAGGATACAAAGTCGAAGCATCGTTTTTGTAATAAATAAATGCAGCTGTGTTTTTAGCACTATCTAACAAAGCCTTATCGCTGTATGCCAATAATGGATTTTTAGCAACGTCTTTTGTACATGAGTAAAACACACAAGATATTAATGTGACTACAAATAAGGATATCGATAATTGGTGTTTCATTAAATTAATTTAAATATTTTGCCAACCAAGTTGATTGCAAAGGTTGTTTCCATTTGCTTGTTAATTGGGTTGATTCAGAAATTGTATTATCAAACACCAAAGTGCTAGCGGTGATGATATTATTTGCCAATAAGTCTTTTATTTGAGAAGCTTTAACAACCTCAACCTGATTATTATTTTCGTAAGCAACTAATAAACGATTTAATAATTCTATAGAAAACGCTTGTTCTAATTCTTTTACAAAGCGTAATTGCTTATCAATACTACAACCACTAGCATTGTACTTGTCTTCGTTTACTTTAAATATTAGTAAACGATTTTGATACAAATCAAATGATGCATCTAAACTAACATCATGAGCAGTCCAACCATTTACAAAACTTTGACAACGATTCTTAAAATCAACTAATTGTTCGTTAGTTAGTTCATGACTTAATGTGTAAATCCAAATACGTTCTTTCATGATGCTACTGTTTTTTTATTCTATATATATTTTCTTGCTTATCAATTCTCCATTAGACATGATATTGACAAAATATATTCCTTTTTCTAAAGTCAAATTAATGGTATTGTAAGTGTTTTCTGATGCTTCAACTATTTGACCAATACTATTAATCACCGTTAATTTATCAATGTTATGTTTTAAACCACTAATTGAGAAGCTTCCATTACTTGGGTTAGGGAATAAAATAACTTGATCGTTAATATTATAATAGTTTCTAACTCCTGATAAAACAGAGTGTCTTTTTGAAAACTCTTCTAAATACTGATTAGCTATAATAGCATCATGAATTATTAATGTGTTTTCGTCATATTCTTGATTGGCTGAGTTTGACCAATTGTGAGAGCCAGTAACAACAATAGGATCGGAACTTGTATTTACTGCATCAATAATACAATATTTATGGTGAAAATCATTTGCTACATTTTCATGAGAGATAACAGGAATACCTGCATTGATTAGTTTAGTATACTCAGAACCAAAATAACTCACATTTTCAATAATACATCTTACGTTTACGCCCCTGTTTTTAGCCGCAACAACAGCATCTCCTAAATCATTATCAGTAAATGTAAACATAGCCACATCTAAACTATAATTTGCAGAGTTGATAGCATTCACAATTTTAGAGGCTGTTCCATCAGTTGGAGAAAAATAAGATTCAATAGTTGAGCCCCCAATATTAAAACTATGAATAGTATTATCAGCTTTAGCGGGGCCAAATTTACTATTAGTAGTGTTTGGTTGCGCTCCTGTAGAGCCCCACATTTCATTAAACTCCGTTGTGTAATTTTGTGATAAACTAGAATTTGAAACAATAACAATATTATTATAATCATCAAATATGCTTCCATTGCCAAAGTTCATAGAGCCAATTAATAATTTAGCATTATCAGCAATCACAAATTTATTATGCATCACATTACTCGTTAAAGTAGATGTGCGTTTTAAAAGTGGGATATTTGAATTTAAGCCTGAAAGCGCTGTATTTAAACTATTAGTTGAAGAAATGTATCTTACTTGTACTCCTCTCAAATATGCGTTATTTAAAGCAGTCACAATTTTTGTGCTTCCATTGTCCCAAACGGCAATATCCAATGTTGTATTAGAACCATTGATTAAAGCGCAAATGGTATCATCTAAATGAGCAGACGTTTGGGCGTCTGTGATAGAAGAAACGGTATTGTCAACCGACTGGTTGAAATATACTTTTATAGTTTGTGCCTGAATCGTTTTTATTAAAAAAACAAAAGACAATAAAAACACAATTTTTTTCATCTTACACTTATTAAATGAATTTACATTTTCTACTCGCAAAAGCACACATACGCAATAAAATCACGCCATGTTTAAAACGAGAAATATTTGTTTCCCCATAAGTTCGATCTCTGTACTTAATTGGAATTTCAACAATTTTTAAATTCAATTTATGAGCTCCAAACAATAAATCAAAATCACCAAACGGATCAAACTCGCCAAAATATTTTCTGTTCTTAGTTAGTTTAATGTAGTCTTTCCTAAACATCACTTTCGTTCCACACAAAGTATCCTTAAATCGTTGGTCGAGCAACCAAGTAAATACCCAACTAAAAAAATGATTGCCTAAATAATTTAAAAAACGCATGGCTTCTCCCTCCATTGGATATACCAATCGAGTACCGTTAATAAAATCACCTTTACTTCCAGCAATCGCATCATAAAATTTAGGAATATCTTCAGGTGGTACTGTTAAATCAGCATCCAAAATCATTAAGATATCCCCCGTTGCAATTTTGTAGCCTTCACGCACAGCATCCGCTTTTCCTTTTCCTTTTTGCTGACCAATTTTTATATCGTGAGTATCTTTATACTTTTGTTGAATCTCTTGAATTTTTTGCCAAGTATCATCCGTACTATTTCCTTCAATAAAAATAATCTCTACATGTTTCCCAAATTTTGGTAAACGAGTAATCGCATTTTCAATGTTACCACTTTCGTTACGAGCAGGAATAACAACTGTTGTAGAATATTTTGTTTTATATTCTTCAGGATTACTAATAGGTAAAGGCTTAGCAAACGAATAGGTGTTTAAGCTAAAGAATCTAAAAAATGGGAACTTCGCTAAAAACAAATTATGCAATTCAGCAATTAATGGAATATAAAACGGGAATATAAAACGCTTACTGTTTCTGTACACATCAAAACCTGATACAAATAATAAATTATTTACGTCTTTTGTATTAAGCCAATTTTGTAGCGGTGTTTTTGTTTTTAATCCAATTAACTCAGCAAATTTTAAAACGGGTTCCCATAATGAGTTATAATACTGTACAATGATCTTTGTGTTTGGGTGACAAACTTTTTGCACTTGTTCAAATACAGCTTGTATATCTTCAACAAAACCAATCAAATTACTAATGATGATAAAATCATATTTCTCGGTTAATGTAATGTTGTTAGCATCCATTAAAATGAATTCAATGTTTTTCCCTGCATGCTTTTCTTTAGCCCAAGCAATTTGCCCTTCGCTAAAATCAATTCCCGTTTTTTTGCTTCCAGCAATCCCTGCTAATAAATCTCCACTGCCACAACCAACTTCTAAAACAGAGCTATCTTCATGAGAAAAATAATTACAGTAATTGGTAATTTCTTTCCAATAATAATTACTTAATCCACGTCCTTTTCTCTTAGAAGCTATAATATTAAAATATTCCTTTATATTCTTCAAAATGTAATTTTTTAAGAAAGCTAATTTACAAGTTTAATTTAAAACTTTATGGCTTCTGGTTTAACTTATCTGCCACAAATTTACCCATACTAAAGCAGGCTTGAAGCAAATAACCGCCTGTTGGGGCATCCCAATCAAGCATTTCGCCCATACAATAATGATTTGATTGTTTTTTTAGTTCTAAATTCTCATTAACTTCATCCAAAGCAACGCCTCCAACTGTTGAAATCGCATCATCTAAAGGCGCAAAATCAGTTAAAATCAATGGAAATTTCTTAATCAATCGACTAATAATGTCAGGTTGATTGTATTCTTCTTTTGTTGTTTGATATTTTAACAATTGTATTTGAACTGCTGAAAGATTAATCTTTTTTTCTAATACATCTTTAATAGATAATTTTCCCCTATTCTCAAATCTACTTTGAATTTCTTGTAAACTTAACTCTGGCTTAAAATCAATAAACAATTCAGCTTTTTCGTTACAAATTATCTGCTTTCTTATTTCCTTACTTAAACCATAAATCCCACTACCCTCAATGCCAAAATCGGTTAAAACCGCTTCTCCTTTTTTGTGAATATTGTCGCAAGAAAATTCACAATTTTTTAAGGCTTGACCAGAAATATGTTTTACTAATTCTTGGTTCCAATTAATTTTGTAGGCACAATTAGATGGATAAAATGGATTAATTTGAATTCCTTTTTCTTTAAAACACGAGGTCCAATCTCCTGCACTACCAGTTACTTTCCAACTTGCGCCACCTAAAGCAAACACAACACTATCTGATTTTATAATTTTAGTTTCGCCATTGTTCGAAAATAACAAATCATTATTAATCCAACCTTTCCATTCATGATTATAGTAAATTGAAACATTGTTTTTTTTAAGCATCGATTCTATCGCGTTTAATACTTCAATAGGTTTAATTCCTTTTATAGGAAATACGCGTTTACTGGTGCCTACATAAGTTTCAATACCAATTGATGTTAACCACTCTCTAAAATCTGTATTCGAAAAATGATTTAAAAATGGCTCGATAAATTGTTTTGGATGGTAACGTTCTGTGAACTGTTCTAAATTTTCAGAATGCGTTAAATTAAAGCCTCCTTTTCCTGCCACTAAAAATTTACGGCCTAAAGCAGCATTTTTTTCGTAGATAGAAACATTGAATTTACTCGTATCTAACGAACTAGCTAACATCAGGGCAGATGCGCCTCCTCCTAAAATTGCTATGTTTTTTTTGTTCACCACAGAGACACTGAGATAATTGAGTTAAAAATACGGTGCTCAAAGATTATATTCTCTGTGCTCTCCGTGTCTTTGTGGTGCATAAATTAAGCAGTAAAATATTTATAAAACAAAGGGATGGTTTCAATGCCTCTATAATAATTAAATAAACCATAATGTTCATTTGGCGAATGTAAGCCATCGCTATCTAATCCAAAGCCAAATAAAATACTATCCATGCCTAACTCTTTTTTAAATAAAGCAACAATAGGAATACTTCCGCCACTGCGTGTTGGAACTGGCTTTTTGCCATAAGTTTCTTCCATGGCTTTACTTGCTGATAAAAAACCTTTAGATGTAATTGGCACAACCACTGGCTCTCCACCATGGTGAGCTGTCACTTTTACCTTTACTGATTTTGGAGCAATGCTTTCGAAATGCTTAATAAATAAATCACTAATTTCTTTTGATGATTGATTAGGCACTAAACGCATCGAAATTTTTGCAAATGCTTTTGAAGGTAAAACTGTTTTTGCTCCTTCGCCAGTGTAACCACCCCAAATGCCATTCACATCTAAAGTTGGACGAATGCCTGTTCTTTCGTTAGATGAATAACCTTTTTCGCCACGCGCTTCTTCAATATGTAAATCTTTTTTATACTCCTCTAAATTAAATGGTGCTTTTGCCATTTCGGCTCTTTCTTCTGCACTTAGTTCTTGTACTTTATCATAAAAACCAGGAACTGTGATGTGATTGTTTTCATCATGACAAGAAGCAATCATTTTACATAAAATATTAATTGGATTTGCCACTGCTCCTCCATAAACACCACTATGTAAATCTCTGTTTGGTCCAGTTACTTCCACTTCCATATAGGCTAAACCTCTCAAACCGCTATCAATACTGGGGATATCGTTGGCGATAATAGACGTATCCGAAATTAAAATAATATCTCCTTTTAATTTTTCTTTGTTTTCAATAATCCATGGTCCTAAACTAGGGGAACCGACTTCTTCTTCGCCTTCAATCATAAACTTTACATTACAAGGTAATGTGTTTGTTTTCATCATGATTTCAAAAGCTTTTACATGCATATACATTTGACCTTTGTCATCACAACTTCCACGAGCAAAAATGGCGCCTTCGGGATGAACCTCCGTTTTTTTAATCACAGGTTCAAAAGGTGGAGAGTCCCATAAATCAAGTGGATCAGCAGGTTGCACATCATAATGACCATAAACCACCACAGTTGGTTTTAATGGGTCAATTATTTTTTCGCCATAAACAACAGGATAGCCTTTTGTTTGACAAATTTCTACTTTATCAGCGCCAGCTTCAATTAAGCGTTGTTTAATCGCTTCGGCTGTTTTATCCATATCAGATTTATGTTCGGCACGAGCACTAATTGAAGGGATTTTTAATAGGTCTAATAATTCGTTTAAAAATCGTTCTTTGTTTGAATTCAAGTAAGTTTGGATTTGATTTCGTTCCATTATTGTAGAATTTGGGTACTAATGTACTTTTTTTATTTAAAAGGTCGTTTTGAGTGATTGAAATTATTGTTAATTACCTGATTAATAAGTATTTTTGAAATTATGAGAACGTTTTACGCTATACTCTTTTCAATGTCTTTTTTTGTAAATACATTAAAAGGACAATTAACAACAACACAAACATTAACACCTCAACAATTGGTACAAAATGTATTATTAGGAGGTGGAGTTACAGCCAGTAATATTACATTTGTTGGAAACCCCGCTACCAGGGGGACATTTAATGGTGTGGCTTCAAATATTGGATTACCCTCGGGCGTTTTATTAACTTGTGGGGCAAATGTGAATGCCATAGGTCCAAACAACAGTTCCAATGTTGATGTTGATAATGGCTTACCTGGAGACCCTGATTTAAATATTATTATGGCTCCTGTAACGAGTTTCGATGCTACAATTTTAGAATTTGACTTTGTACCCAGTTCAGATACTATAAAGTTTAGGTACGTTTTTGGCTCAGAAGAATATATGGAATATGTGAGCCCAACTCCTGGAGGTATTAATGATGGGTTTGGGTTTTTTATTAGTGGCCCTGGAATTACAGGGCCTTTTACTAATAATGCAAAAAATATTGCCATTATACCAGGGACTAGTTTGCCAGTAACCATGTATAATTTAAATTTAAATTCAAATTCTGCGTTTTATTTTGATAATGGCGATGGTAATGGTTCCGGAACCGCACCTGATGGGGCAACTGTTCAATACGATGGCTTTACAATTCCTCTAAAAGCTTTTGCGGCTGTTCAATGCGGCCAAACGTATCATATTAAAATAGCAATTGCTGATGGAGGCGATGGAATTATTGATTCTGGGGTTTTCTTAGAAGGTGGATCGTTTAGTAGTTTGCCTCCATTAAATGTTTTCACAACTAACTCCAATTCTAATATTCCTGATTCTGTTTTAGTTGAAGATTGTAATACCTATTGCGCCTATTTTATTAGAAATGGAAATATAGCTAATGTAGATTCTTTTAATCTTCAAGTAACTGGAAATGCAATTTTAGGTACCGATTATGTTCAATCAGGAAATCCTTCATTTGCCTGGCCAACTAAATTAATATTTGCTGCTGGTCAAGACACTATAAAAATTTGTAATATTTCAGCATTACAAGATAATATAGCAGAAGGCTCGGATACACTCTCCTTTTCTATGACAAGTTTTGTAACTCCAACAGTTACTACCTGCTTGTCGTCAAATGTTGTAAAGTTCAATTTGTATATTCATGATTATGTGCCTATTACTATTGGTCAAAACAACACGTCTGTTTGTACTGGCAATTCAATCATTCTTAATGCAGGAGCAACTAATGGTTATGCGCCGTATACATACACATGGACAGCCCCCGCTGTAAATACACCAACGTTTAGCACTGGTCCAATAAATTCTTCTCAAAGCTATACAATAACAGTTAATGATATTTGTAACAAGCCTGTCACTCAAACCATCACAGTTAATCCAGTTTCTACGCCTACTGTTGTTAGTTCTAGTACTTTAATTTGTATTGGCACAACAGCTTCTTTAACAGCTTCGGGCGCAACAACCTATACTTGGAGTAACGGCGTTGCGAATGACACTTTATTTGTAAGCCCAACAGTAAATACAACTTACACTGTAATAGGGGCAGTTGGAGCTTGTACAAATTCTGCTGTTTCAACGGTAAGCGTTATTGGAATCGCACTTTCTGTTACTGGAAATAATTCTATTTGTTTAGGGCAAAGCACCAATCTTACAGCATCAGGTAGCACTAGTTATACTTGGAGTACTGGCTCTACAAATGCTACCATTAATGTTTCTCCAACAAGTACAACTAGTTATACTGTCAGTTCAATCGCCGCATCCTGCTCAAATACTGCTGTCTATACAGTTAGTGTAACCCCTCCCCCAACACTAACGGTTTCAGGAACACCCTATTGTGCTGGACAAACAACTACAGTTACTGCAATTGGCGCCAATAGTTATACCTGGAGCACGGGCTCTACAACTAACTCAACAGTGGTGTCGCCTATTGGAAACACGACTTACACTGTTGTTGGATCGAGTATTCCATCGTGTACTAGTAGTGTTGTGTTTACTCCAAGTCTAATAACTACCGCTCCACAAATTATTAATTCCTCTCCTGTTATTTTTTGTTTAGATTCTATCAAAGCAATTACTGTAAGAATAGAAGGAGGAAATCAGCCATATACTGTAAGTTGGCTAATTCCAAGCGGAGGTATTGTTCCATTTGACACGACTACCTACACGTTTTATTTCACACAAAGTTCAACACCAAGCACTGGTTCTTATACCATTGTTGTAGCAGATCAGTGTTTGTATTCAGATACATTAGTAATAGATATTAATAGCATCGATTGTGATATACTTGCGCCAAATGTTGTAACTCCTAATGGAGATGGCATCAATGATTTCTTTAGAATTAATGGCTTAGAAAATTTCTCTGGCTCGTCATTAAATGTATTTAATAGATGGGGCAATAAACTTTATAGTAATGATGATTACAAAAATGATTGGTCGCCAAACGTCACTGATGGCACTTACTTTTACATCGTCAATGTGTCTGACGGAAGAAAATTGAATGGATTTTTTCAAGTATTTAAAGAATAAAACAGATTAAACGATTTAAAACATATTTGATATTCTTTTTTCTACTAAGTTTTAAATTAGCAGAAGCTACTCACATTGTTGGGGGAGAAATTTATTACGACAATTTAGGGAGTAATAATTACAGAATAAGAATGAAAGTTTATCGTGATTGTTTAAATGGAGTTCCTCCATTTGATAATCCTGCATTCTTTACAATATTTGATGTAGCGGGAAATGTTGTTACAACTTTACAAGTTAGCGTAACAAGCAGTATTACAGTGCCTCCATCAAATAATAGTCCCTGTGCTCCTGCTTCGTCTGGTAACGCTTGTGTAGAAGAAGCAATATATGAAGCCGTAGTTAATTTACCACCACTAACTGGCGGATATTACATTGCCTATCAACGATGTTGCAGAAATGGTACTATTTTAAATTTGGTAAATCCAGGCGGTGTTGGTGCTACCTATTGGGAACACATTCCAGGGCCAGAAGTAGTTGCGGTTAATAGCAGTCCAAGATTTACAAATCGCCCTCCAATTTATATTTGCAACGGTATTCCAATTGCCTTTAATCATGCTGCTACAGATCCAGATGGCGACTCTCTTGTCTATAGTTTGTGTACTCCTTTTAATGGCTTAGATGGTTGCTGCCCTGTTATTGGAACTGGGCCCGCTCCAGTTGGCCCGCAATGCTCTGCTCCTCCACCTACATGTCCATCCGTTAATACAGCACCGCCTTACATCAGCGTACCTTTTCTTGCTCCATATTCAGCATCCTATCCAATGTCTTCTAGTCCAGCAATCAATATAAATCCTACAACTGGTTTTTTAAATGGTGTGCCGAATATTATAGGTCAATGGGTGGTTGGTGTTTGTGTAAGTGAATATCGAAATGGACAGTTAATTGGAGTTCATCACCGAGATTTTCAATTTAATGTGATTAATTGCCCGTTTGTAGTTTCAGCCGATATTATTTCTCAAACAACTACTAATAATGGAGCTGGAACAGGCTATTGTAATGGATTTACAATATCATACTCTAATAATAGCTTTAATGGTTCAACTTATCACTGGGACTTTGGAGATCCAAATACATTAGCTGATACATCAAATGCATTTAATCCTACTTACACTTTTACAAACACTGGTACTTATACAGTAACTTTAATTGTAAATCCTAATAGCCCATGCGGAGATACTACTACAGAAGTGTTTCAAGTGTTTCCTCTCTTATCACCAGATTATATTACTCCAAATGCTCAATGCTTTAATGGTAATAGTTTTGATTTTAGTGGCTCTGGATTATTTCAAGGAAACGGAACATTTAGTTGGAACTTTGGTTCTAATGCTACACCGCAAACTGCCAATACTTTATCCGTTACAAATGTAAACTTTAATGCCCCTGGTGTTTATCCTGTTGTTTTTACAGTTAGTGAAAATGGATGCACGGCCGTAACTACAAAAACGATTGAAGTCTTTCAAAATCCAAATGCTTCTATTGGTTCTTTTCCAGCATCAGGTTGTGATCCTTTAGCAATTACATTTACAAATACAAGCACAGCAGGCACACCAATGACTTATTTATGGACTTTTAGTGATGGCACAACATCAACACTTCAAAATCCAACACATATATTCTCTCCAGCAGGCGTTTATAGTTTTTCGTTAGATGTAATGACAAACCAAAATTGTATTGATACAAGTCAAATAACATCTGTTAACAGTATTACTGTGAATCCAACACCTGTGGCGAACTTTACTTATACTTCTTCTACTGGACTTTGTTTTAATAATAATAATTTTTCGTTTAATAGCACTAGTAATTTTCAAGGGCCTACAGGAAACTTATCTTGGAGTTTTGGCACTGCCGCATCAACACAAACTGCTAGCACACAATCTGTAGCGAATGTTAATTATAATGCCATAGGTTCTTATCCTGTTGTATTGATTGCTGAAAAAAATGGATGTTCTGATACAACCACTCAAATCGTTGAATTGTATGAAAACACAGTGGCCTCAGTCGACCCAATTATTGCTCTTGGTTGCGATCCAATGGAAGTAACATTTAATAATACAAGTACTGGATCTTCTACTTTATCATACTTATGGAATTTTAGTGATGGCACTTCTTCTACAGAAGCAAATCCAACACATGTCTTTAGTCCTGTTGGAGTTTATAATTACACCTTAACTATTATCTCAAATAGTAATTGCATAGATACTAATCAAATTGTATCTGTTTCCAGTATCACAGTTAATCCAGCCCCAATTGGAGGATTTATAGCAACCCCTACTTTAACCACTATATTTGACCCTGATGTTTCATTTTTCAATATAGCCAACCTTGCTAATATTGTAAGTTGGTATTACAATTTTGACGATGGCACAGGTTCAAATGAAATAAACCCAACTCATACATATGCCACTTGGGGCGACTATTATGTTACTCAAACAGTAACCAATAATTACGCGTGCTCGCATACAGTTAAATTATTAGTTAGGGTATTACCCGAATTTAGATTTTGGATACCAAATGCATTTACTCCCGGAAACAAAGATGACTTAAACGATATTTTTAAACCAATAGTTATTGGTGTTGAAGATTATACGTTTATGATTTTTAATAGATGGGGGCAGATGATTTATAAAACAAATGACACAGAAGCTGGTTGGAATGGAACTTTCAAAAATCAACCATGTACAGATGATGTGTATGTGTGGAAATGCGAATTTAAAAATATCGTAACTAACGAAAAAGAATCTCGAGTAGGACATGTTACTTTAGTAAGATGACTTCTTCAATTAATAAAAC
This sequence comes from Bacteroidetes bacterium UBA5697, assembly GCA_002420145.1. Lineage (GTDB taxonomy): Bacteria > Bacteroidota > Bacteroidia > B-17B0 > Aurantibacillaceae > UBA4416. The sequence goes on along the minus strand of DIHL01000023.1, from coordinate 40,999 downwards.
ATTGTTCATAATACTTATTTGTCATGTTGTTTAGTCATCAAAAAATAGTTTCTTTTGTTTCGTGAACAGTTTATTTACAAGAATAAGAGATAAGCACGCCCTTTGGTACAAAGGGATTGTTTTTGCAGTATGTGTTATCATTTGCACGTATGTGCTTCCTAAGCAAAAATACCAAGATCTTAGTTATATTAAAACAGGTGATGTTTGGCTAAACGATGACTTGATTTCTCCATTTGATTTTTTGATAAAAAAGACGGATGTCGAATTAGCTAAGGAAAAAAAAGATGCCCAGAAATATATTGCTTATTTTAAAAAATTAAATAAAACTGATTTTAGTTTTTTGAATAACATCAAAGAATTATCTTCTAAAGAAGTTTCAAATTTACATCTACATTTAGATAGCATTTTTAAAATAGGAGTCTCCTATTCTCTCATCCCTTCTTCTTATGAAGATTCCAGTATATATATTGTAGAAAATAATGAAGTTGTTTTAGTGAATAAAAATATTTTGTTTGATGAAAAGAAAATAAAAAATATTTTAACTGACAAAATAAATAACCCTGTTGTTGTTACGAAAATTTTAACTCAGCTCTCTCCTAATATTGTATTTGATGAAATTTTATCAAATGAAATGGTCACAGAAACTCCTGAAACAAATTACATCTATAAGTCTAAAATAGAAAAGGGCGATATTTTATTACGAAAAAATGATATTGTTTCAGAAGAACAAAGAAATATATTATTAAGCTATAACAATGAACTAAACGAACAAAAAACTGAGACAACAATGCTATCTGTAATTGCTGGTCAAATATTAATTTGTATTCTAGTATTAGGAATAATGATGTTGTTTTTAGCGTTTTTTAGAAAAGCTATTTTTAGTCAAAATTCACAAGTCACTTTTATCTTTTTAGTCATCCTCTTAATTGTCATCATCACTAGTATTGTTGCAAAATATAACATTAAATATGTATATGCTGTGCCATTTTGTTTGGTGCCTATTTTAATTAGAGTATTTTTTGATAGTAGAACTTCTTTATTTAATTTTTTAAATATTATTTTACTATGTGCATTTTTTACTCCAGATAAATTTGAATTTGTATTCGTTCAGCTTATTGCAGGAATAGGAACCATTTTTAGTGTGGCCGACATGGGTAAGCGTTCTAAATTATTTATTTCTGCACTTCTAACTTTTGTATTCTATGTGTTATCATTTGTTGCCTATCATATGGTTAATAGCACGATGCAAGCGATTGGAAATATTGAAAACTATGTTCCTTTTTTAATAAGTGGTGTATGCGTCCTGTTTTCATTTCCTTTAATTTTTATTTTTGAAAAGCTATTTGGATTTACTTCTGATTTTACATTGTTAGAATTGTGTGATTTAAACTCACCTTTACTCCGACAACTTTCTCAAAAAATTCCAGGTACATTTCAGCACTCACTTCAGGTAGCTAATTTGGCAGAGGAAGCTTGTTACAAAATAGGTGGCAATCCTTTATTAGTAAGAACTGGGGCAATGTATCATGATATTGGAAAAATGAGTAATCCCCGTTTTTTTACAGAAAATCAAGTTGGAGAAGTAAGTCCTCATGAAGATTTATCATCAGAAGAAAGTGCTCAAATAATCATCAACCATGTTATTAAAGGCGTTGAAATAGCAAAAGAAAATAAGTTGCCAGAAACAGTGATTGATTTTATTAGAACGCATCACGGAACCACCACAACTCGATTCTTTTTACACAATTACAAAAAAGAACATGAGGGAGAAATTATCAATGAAGATTTGTTTAGATATCCTGGGCCTATTCCTTTTAGTAAAGAAACTGCTATTTTAATGATGGCAGACGGAGTAGAAGCATCGTCAAGAAGTTTAAAAAAATATGATGCCATTGCTATTGATGAATTAGTAGATAAAATCATTAACCATCAAATTAATGAAAATCAATTTATGAATGCTGATATTACATTCAGAGATATTAATCAAATAAAAAAGATTTTCAAAAAGCGGTTAATGAATATTTATCATGTAAGGATTGAGTATCCAAGATAAATTAATACCACTTTTTTAATGCGTTACTAATTTTGCTTAACTCACTAACATTAATGTTTTTTTCTGGTAAAATTTTATAGATTTTCATTTGTTTACGTCCTTCTGAAAGAAGTTTGGGATGGCTTACCTGATTGCCTTTTACAAAGCTGATGTAAATATTTCTCTTCTTATTGTCATAACTTACAAAACAAAACCATTTTCCATTATAATAATAAAACGGAGTATTGAACTTTCGTTTAAACTGTAATCCTATTTCATTCATTAAAAACTGGTGCAAAAATAAAAGAGCAGATTGTTCGGGCTCTGGTAAGGTTAAGAAATAATTATGAATTTGATCTTCCAATTAATAGTCTCTATAAAAATTATGTATACTCGTTTTAACTCCAAAATAAATGTAAGGAGATTGTAGTTCGTAACCTAAATCATCTTTAATGCTTCTTTGAATGTAACCTAATTCAACTCTTAAATTCATTTGTGGAATAACATAATAAGTAAACTTAATGTCGCTCTGCATTAGTTTCATTTTATTTCCTTGAGTTGTTTTATGTCCATATTCATAAGGTCGTGTCGTATAGCTCACAAATATATTTTGCCCTAAATTTGAACCCAATGTATCCATACCAATTGTTGCTGATATACCCTGAAAACTTAACATCCAGCGGTTTGCTCTATAACTCATAAAACCAAGGTACTCTTTAAAATTAGCGCCAAAAGGATGAGCTAAAGCTTGTCCGTAATTTGCATAGTTCTGCTGAACACTACCGTGTGTATAGGTGTATGGTCTAACTTCATTGTATTCGGCTTGAATAGTCAATCCTTTTACTTTAAAGGCATTAATGTACTTGGCTCCAAACTGCCAACCTTGTTTATTTGCCCACCAGCCTTTACGTGCTTTGATTTCTTTGAAAAAAAATTCATCAGCAACAGCTTGGGCATATATTTTTAAACCTCCAAATAATTTAGCTGAAATATTTAAACCCATCATGGAATTATCTGACGATCCAACAGAATATTCTTGAGGTCTGTAAAAAATAATTGGATTTAAATAATTTACATCAAAATTTCTAACACGATTCGTATCTGTTCCTTGCCAAACTACGTTTTCAAAAAAAGAAATATTTAATCCTTTAAGTGCATTAAAACTTAAGTAGTGAAATGTTCCATATTTATTTTGTAAACTTTTTTGAGAGCCATCGTATGACGAAAAATCTTTCATCCACGAATACCACACATTGTATTGAATTCTCCAAATATTTGCGTTAATACCAAAATACGGATTGTTGTTTGAAAAATCTGACAGTAACAATGAACGATAACCTTCTCCAATAAAATGTTTGTCTTTTCCTAATTGAAAATTAAATGTTTTATTTGGGCTATAGGAAATGTAACCCGTTAAATTAGAAAAACTATGACTGCCATCGCTGTTTTTAAATGCTCTTCCTAAGCCTGGAATTAATCCAGTTGTTTGAATAGAGGTGTCTATAAAATTAGGATAAGAAACCCTTCCTCCAATGGCGGTTAATGCAAAGGTGAAATCATTATTAATATTTATTTTAGCATGAGCGCCGCCTATTGTTTCTAATACAAATTTAGAGTTTAATAAATCGTATCCAGTTTGGATATCAATAATGGGAAGAGCTTGTACATTATATTGATTTCGTTTGTTTGGTCCTTCATTAAACGTTTTACTTAAGAATGTATTTTTAATGGGATGATGCAAAAACTGAACACACGTATCAGAATAGTTTTGAAGTGTAGAAGACAGATATGGTTTAAATGAAGAGTGAAATTCGAAACTTGGCTGTTTTATATCCCATGCATCAATCGTATTTTGATTTTCATGATTAATAAAAATGTTTTGGGCTTGTGGTTCGTTTTGAGAAAATGTAAGCATTGTGAAAAAACAAAATACAAGAGTTGCATTTAAAAAGGACACATGATGAAATATGTTTTTTATTCTTCTCAATGTATATGCTAACTTTTTTTGTTTTTTGCCGATTGATGTGAAAAAGACACAAATAAAATAAACACAGCACTAGATCCTAAAATAGCCAATAACGAAAGGCTTGGATTTAAAAAATAACTAAACAATGAAACAGCTACTGTTACAATACTAAAGATATAAATGATGACTACTGTTTTAACATGAGAATAGCCACAATCTAATAAGCGGTGATGTAAATGGTTTCTATCTGCTGCAAAAGGCGATTGTCCTTTCACGGCTCTTAAAATAAATATTCTTAACGTATCTGTTAATGGATATGCTAAGGCTGCCACTACAAAAATAGGATTAGAAATGTGAATCCAAAAATCATCCAATCTATCCATAGGATATTCTATTAACTTAATACTTAATACACATATAAACATTCCTATAATTAACGACCCGCTATCTCCCATAAATATTTTAGCTGGTGAGAAATTAAATATCAAAAAGCCTAATAAGGCACCAGACAGAGAAAAAGACAAAGAAGCTAATGTATATTCGTTTGCAAAAATAAACCAAACTCCAAAAACAGAAGATGCAATGAAGCCTACACCCGCCGCTAATCCATCAATTCCATCAATTAAATTCATAGCATTTACCACAACGATATATGTAAATAATGATAAAAAAATACTTCCCCAAAGTGGAATTTCCTCTATGCCAAAAACTCCATGTAATCCTGTTATTCTGATATCTCCCATCAGTACTAATATTAATCCAACTAAAATATTGGCAAACAATTTTTTTACTGGAGATGTACCAATAATATCATCTTTAACGCCAACAAAAAACAACACCAAACTAGTTGCTACTAATATTTTAAACTCTTTAACGGATTCATAAATTTGATCGTACTCATGAATATCGTCAATATTATACCATAGTGAAAAAGAAAATAATGTCGCGGCATAAATAATAATTCCTCCGATAGTTGGAACTGCTCTTTTATGAACTTTTCTTTCCTCTGTTGGTAAATCAATTAGCCTTTTTAAAACTGCCACTTTTATAAGTGCAGGTGTAGAATACAATACAACTGCAAACGCTGTGATAAAAACTAAAATTAATACTGCCATGTTTTATGTTTTAAAAATCGTAATAAGTATTATACAAGTTTGATTTTATGCTCAAAGTATAAAATGTTGTTTTATTATTTGATAAATTAAATCCTAAAAAATCTTGGTATCTATAATTATATCCTAAAGATACATTAAAATTATATGCTGGGTTAATAGTATACCCCAACTGTATTTTTGTTATTGTATTGTTATATAATGAAAAACTATTTAGAGTCATCCATTGTAAATTAAGTTTAGCATTTATAAATGCTCTACGGTATTTGTAATCTCCTAATAATACAAGCTCTTTGCCATAGCCTAAAGTATATGCTAAGTTTTGATTATAGTGAGAATAACTTTGGTTGCTGTAAGTGCTAAAAGGACTGTTATAGGAAGCCTCTGCCACATCATTATATTCGGCCTGAATCATTAAGTTTTTTAATTTGAAGGCGTCAAAATATTTGGCTCCTACTTGATATCCCCATCCATTCCCAATGGCAAAGGTATTACTAAAATCATCTCCCATAAACTGCCCATAAACAGAAATAGTGTTAGAGATTTTTATATTAGCAGTAGCGCCTATCACAATATTGTTTTTATTATTTAATCCATAAAATCCAATGTTTGAAAATATAATAGGGTTAAAATATTGCCATTCTAAATGTTGCCTGTTCATACTATCTGCTGCATTCCAAATCATACCTTGAAATAAGCCAAGATTAATTCGTTTGTTTACATTATAACTTAAATACTGAAAAGACACGGCTTTCTTTTGAAACAAAGGCTCTGTGTTTTTGGGTGTAGGTGCTCCTCCCGTTGTCAAATTCATTAACACTGCATAAATATTTGTGTATTGCAGTTTTCCTTTCATCCATTCTGAGGTGACTCTTAAATATGGATAATTAAAGGCATTATCACTTAACAAAATTGAACGATAACCATTTCCGATTTTTTGTTTTCCATGCCCTACTTGAATATTTAATTTTTTGAAAGGCTGATAAGAAATAAATCCAGAAGAGAATGCGTAATCATATCCAGTTGTTTTAAAAACTTTATATCTTCCCTGACCTGGAACTATTTTTGTTTGATTATTATATTTTGAAATATAATAAGGAAATTGACTTTGATTTTCTGAAAACATTGTTTCAAAATAAAAATCTTTTCCTATCGAGCCGCTAGCAATAAAGCCACGTGTATTTGTTGAAATGCGCTGCGTGTTAGCTGTATCATAGTATGCTCTTCCAAACTCTAAATTCAACAAAGGATCAACTTTAAATTCAAATTTTTTTGACTTAGGTCGTATATGGATTAAATGGTCAAAAAACACTTTTTCTAAAAACGGATCGTCACTGATGTATTTAAATATACGATGTGTATCTCCAATAAATTCGTATTTTTTATTAAAAAAAGGAATATAAGGTTGTATGCTAGAATGTATTTGTTCTGAATCTAAACGTGCTAATTGACGTTGAGAAATAGTATTAAAAAAATACTCATTAGGTAAATTATAAAACTGTGATTTAAGAGAAAGAGACGGATGAACCAAGACTAAAAGAGTCAAGACTTGTTTCAATTTATATCTTTTTATACGTTTAATCACATCTAATGTTTTACTACCAAGCCTTAACGCCTTCTTTCTTTTTAAAATCGTCGTAAACTTGTTTGATGCCTTCAGGTAATTCTATTTTATGTTTCCAGCCTAAAGAATGTAAATAAGATACGTCCATTAATTTGCGCGGTGTTCCATCAGGCTTAGATAAATCATGAACAATTTCTCCTTTAAATCCTACAATGTCTTTAATTAATAAGGCTAAATCTTTAATAGTTAAATCTGTTCCCGAACCAATATTGACAAATTGTTCGCCATCGTATGTATTCATTAAAAATACACAAGCATCACCTAAATCATCTGCGTGCAAAAATTCACGCATTGGAGTTCCTGTTCCCCACATTTCTACTGACGGTAAATTATTCTCTTTAGCATCATGAAACTTTCTTATTAAAGCAGGCAATACATGAGAATTATTTAAGTTATAATTATCATTTGGCCCATACATGTTTGTTGGCATCACCGAAATAAAATTACAACCATACTGGCGTTTGTAGCTTTCGCACATTTTGATGCCTGCAATTTTTGCAATAGCATAAGGTTCGTTAGTTTCTTCTAATAAACCAGTCAACAAATATTCTTCCTTTAAAGGTTGCGGGGCCATTTTAGGATAGATGCAAGAACTACCTAAAAACATTAATTTTTTTACGCCATTTACATGCGAATTATGAATCACATTATTTTGAATCATTAAATTCTCATAAATAAAATCTGCTCTATAAATATTGTTGGCTTGTATGCCTCCAACTTTTGCGGCTGCTAAAAAAACGTATTGAGGTTTTTCTGATTCAAAAAAATCAGCTACTGCTTGTGAGTTACGTAAATCTAACTCCTTTGATGTGCGAGTAATAATATTACTATAGCCTTTGTTTTGTAGGTTACGCATAATAGCAGAACCAACCATTCCTCGGTGACCTGCAATATATATTTTGGAATTTAGTTCCATGTGTTCTGTTTTTATAGTTTCAAAAAAACCTCCATTCATTTGGAGGTTTTAATTTTTTATTCTTTGTAGTTTAATATTTTATGTCCACCTTCTAATAAATATTTATCTCGTTTAAATAACTCCACGTCGGCGTGTACCATTTCTTTACATAAAGCAGCAACTGTATAAGTTGGTGTCCAACCCATATTTGTTTTAGCTTTAGTTGCATCGCCCACTAATAAATCAACCTCAGCTGGTCTGTAATATTTTGGATCAATCTCTACTAATGTTTTTCCTGTTGCAGCATCAATTCCTTTTTCGTTTTCTGCTTTACCTTCCCACTTCAAAGTAATTCCAACTTCAGCAAAAGACATGTTAATGAATTCACGAACTGTAATTTTAATACCTGTTGCTAAAACGTAATCCTCAGCAACATCTTGTTGCAACATGCGCCACATTCCTTCTACATAATCTTTTGCATGACCCCAATCTCTTTCAGAATCAATATTTCCCATAAATAGTTTGTCTTGTAATCCCAAACTAATTTTTGCTGCTGCGCGAGTAATTTTACGTGTTACGAATGTTTCGCCACGCAATGGACTTTCGTGATTAAATAAAATACCGTTACAAGCAAACATGCCATAAGCTTCGCGGTAGTTTTTAGTAATCCAAAAAGCATATAATTTAGCAACACCATAAGGGCTACGAGGATAAAAAGGCGTTGTTTCTTTTTGAGGAACTTCTTGCACTAAACCATATAATTCAGATGTAGACGCTTGATAAAAACGTGTTTTCTTTTCTAATCCTAAAATACGAATCGCTTCTAAAATTCTTAAAGTTCCAATACCATCAGCATTAGCTGTATACTCTGGTGTATCAAAACTTACTTTTACATGCGACATTGCTGCTAAATTATAAATTTCGTCAGGTTGAACTTCCTGTACTATTCTAATCAAATTTGTGCTATCTGTTAAATCGCCATGATGTAATTTAAAATTCACATGTTTCTCATGTTGATCTTGGTACAAATGGTCAATTCTATCTGTGTTAAATAAAGAACTTCTTCTTTTTACACCATGTACTGTATATCCTTTACTTAAAAGCAATTCCGAAAGGTATGCTCCGTCTTGGCCTGTTACTCCTGTAATTAATGCTACTTTACCCATATTTTTGTTTATAGAATAGCAATATTACGAAAAATTAACTGAATTTTTACGTGTTTTTGTGCCAAAATGAGTTTGTAAAACGAAGTTTTTTAATAGCTTTGCTTTCCTAAAACACACAGAATGAAATATCCGCGTTTGCCTAAAAACAAACATCAATTGAAATAAACCGGATATACCATATGGCAACTAAAAACAATAACAACAACATATGAAAACAACATTTGGAAAACAAAACTATCAAATCTTAATTGGAGGAATCGTATTAATTATTCTTGGATATTTATTAATGATTGGTGGTGGTAGCGAAGATCCAAATGTGTTTAATCCTGCTATTTTTGACACACAACGCATTACTATTGCTCCAATGGTTTGCTTATTGGGCTTTGTAACTGTTATTGTGGCTATTATGTGGCGTCCAAAAACTAAAAACGAAGAAGCTTAATTCTTCTTTTTTTACCTTTTCTTTTATGACATACTTTGAAGCATTTATTATTGCCGTTATTGAAGGCTTAACTGAATTTTTACCAGTTTCCTCAACTGGTCATATGATTTTAGCTTCATCTCTAATGAATATCCAAAATCATCAATTTGCTGAAACATTCGAAATTGTGATTCAACTTGGAGCTATTTTAGCAGTTCTATTTATCTACATCAAGCGTTTTTTTGTTGGAGTAGATATTTATTTAAAGCTCTTTGTTGCTTTTCTTCCAACAGGAATTATAGGTCTACTAGCTTATAAAGCTATAAAACTATATTTATTTAATCCTTACGTTGTGAGTGTTTCTCTAGTTATTGGTGGAATAATTTTATTATTTCTTGATAAATGGAGCGAGAAAAAAGAATCTATATACAAAGAGATTGAAAATATTAGTTATGTTAACGCACTAAAAATCGGATTATTGCAATGCATTTCGATGATTCCAGGAGTTTCAAGGTCAGCTGCAACTATTTTTGGAGGTGTATTTTCTGGATTTAATCGCCAGCAGGCAGCAGAGTTTTCTTTTTTATTAGCAATACCAACTATGTTCGCCGCTTCGGGTTATGACTTATTAAAAGAAAAAGATAATATTCATAGTAATGATATCACTATTCTTTTGTTTGGTGCTATGATTGCTTTCATAGTTGCATTTATAGCAGTAAAAGCTTTTGTGTCCTTTTTAAATAAATACGGCTTTAAACATTTTGGATACTATAGAATTGCGCTTGGAATACTTTTTTTAATTTATGCATTAAGCACAGACCTTAAACTTACTGCCTAATTTACTAATAAGGAATAATAGCAATTCCAACAGAAAAAGGATTAATTCCTTTAGGTCCTTTATTAGTAAACACTTCGCTAAAATAGTAGCTTGCCGTTAAACACACTTGCTCCACTCCAACTCTAAACACAACTCCATAACGCCAAGGATTCACGTTTTTGATATTATATAAACGAATTCTTCCATTGGCATCATCTGTTTTATTGAAATTAGAAATCACATACCCAATTTTTGCACCCAACATCATTTTAAAAATCGTCGTTGTTTTAGTTCTAAATCTCAATTCTAATGGTACTTCAAAACTTCTCTCATTATATCGATTAGCAATATAAGGAGTTGTTTTAGGTTCAATGATTGTATTAGTGTGCCCAGAAATACTATCAAATTTATATGTTAAATTACCATTTGAACTAAAGTTGTGTGTATAAAATCCTAAGCCATATCCAAAACTAAAATTTGAATTTTTTATTGGCTTGTCAAATAAAGTATAGAACCCAAAACCAATGCACTTCCAGTCGGTTTTAATATTGGATGCTTTACCTAACCAATCGGTATAGTTTGCTTCAAAAATAAGTCTGTCTTTAGGGTCAGATTTATAATTCTTGACATCAAATTCGGAAATTATTTTTTTGTTTTTAGTCGTGTCTTTTTGTGCTTTAATGGTGAAAGCAAAATTCAAGAACAATAAACAATATATGGCAATTTTTTTCATTGATTTACCAAAAGTAACCGCTTTTTAGGAGATAAAAAAACAAAATAAAGCCTAGCGTATTTGCTGCTATTTTACGTACTTTTGTGGTCCAATTTATTATTATGGCAAAAGCAGGTCCAATTGTGTGTTCGTTTTGCGGACGAGACAAAAAAGAAGTAAAAGTTTTAATTGCTGGTGTTACTGGTCATATTTGCGACCAATGTATTTCACAGGCATTTAAAATTGTGAATGAAGAAGCAGGAGCGCAAGGTAATCAACAAGTTCAACATGCTTTAAATGTTCTAAAACCACATGCTATTAAAAAGCATTTGGATGAATATATTATTGGCCAAGACGAAGCAAAAAAAATAATGAGTGTGGCTGTTTACAATCACTTTAAACGTGTGGCTCATGTAGCAGATGCTAAAGAAGATATTGAGATTGATAAATCAAATGTGATTTTAGTTGGAGAAACAGGCACAGGTAAAACTTTAATGGCTCGCACGATTGCTAAATTATTAAACGTTCCTTTTTGTATTGCCGATGCTACTGTTTTAACTGAAGCTGGTTACGTGGGAGAAGATGTAGAAAACGTATTAACGCGTTTATTACAAGCGGCTGATTATGATGTAGCTTCTGCTGAAAGAGGAATTGTATTTATTGATGAAATTGATAAAATTGCTCGTAAAAGTGATAATCCATCTATCACTCGTGATGTAAGTGGAGAAGGCGTACAACAAGCGATGTTAAAATTATTAGAAGGCTCGGTTGTAAACGTGCCGCCACAAGGCGGACGAAAACATCCGGATGCAAAAATGATTCAAGTAAATACTCGTAACATTTTATTTATTTGTGGTGGAGCTTTTGATGGTATTGATAAAAAAATTGCTCAGCGTTTAAACACACAAGCTGTTGGTTACTCAGCATCTGTAGCCAAGGAAGAGATTGACAAAGCTAATTTATTACAATACGTATCCCCTCAAGATTTAAAAGCATTTGGTTTAATCCCCGAATTAATCGGTCGTTTACCAGTTTTAACCTATTTAAAGCCTTTGGATAGAGCAACGCTTCGCTCTATTTTAACAGAGCCTAAAAATGCTTTAATTAAACAATACAAGCACTTGTTTAAAATGGAAGGTATTAAACTAGAATTTGAAGAAGAAGTATTAAACTTAATCGTTGATAAAGCTTTAGAGTTTAAGTTAGGCGCTCGCGGTTTACGTGGTATTTGCGAATCTATTATGGTTGATTTTATGTTTGATGCCCCAAGCGACGAAAAAGCACCAAAAAATTTAACGATTACTTTGGAATACGCTTTAGATAAATTGAAGAACGCAAGATTAACACAATTACAGGTAGCATAAAATATTCTCCAAACTATATTGATTTGTATGAAATAAAAAACCTCTGTAAAATTTACAGAGGTTTTTTACATTTAATTTTACTTTCTTACTCTCACTAATTTTATCACTTTAATTTTATCAAGGAATAAAATGATTGGGTAAGTTGGGTCAAACTCGTACCACTTAGCGGCAAAGTTTGGTTTAGCTCCCGCGTGATGATGATTGTTTTGAAATAATTCTCCCATCAATAAAACATCCCAAAGCAATGTGTTCTTCGATTTATCTCCTTCTTCAAAATTACGGTAGCCATATTTATGCCCTGCCCAGTTTACAATAGCGCCTTGTATTGGCCCTATTAAAAAATGAATTGGTAATAATAAAAAGATGGTCCAATGATAGCCTGGTACATAAATAAATACTAATAAATACACGATAAAATACAATGTACCAAAGCCAATACGTGTAAACCAACTATCTGCTACTTTATCAATGGCTGGGTATTCAGGAAAATTACGGTCAAATTTTTCTTCAATAACAACACGTTTATTTAATACATCATTATATATTTTTTTAGTGTGCATCATCATTGTGTACACGTCTTTAAAAAAGTGAGGCGTATGTGGGTCTTTTTCGGTATCACTATAAGCATGATGCATACGGTGTAAAATAGCATAAGCACGGGCGTTCAAATAAGAAGAGCCTTGTGTTACCCATGAAAAAATATAAAAGAATTTTTCCCAAAATTTATTCATCGTAAACATTTTATGAGCGCTGTATCTATGTAAAAAAAATGTTTGTCCAAAAAGAGATAAGTACCAGTGCAAGGTCAGAAATAAAAGAATAATCATTATAGTGTTTTTAGTTCAGGTACAAATGTGAGCATTAAAAATGATTTTTTGTCATCTTTTATCGAAAACATAAGGTTAAACAATTGTAAAAACAGTATTTCTATTTACACAAAAAAAGCTTCTACAAATTTGTAGAAGCTTTTTAAAATTAAGTTAAACTTTTTATTTACCCGTTTAATGCTTCGGCACCAGCAACGATTTCTAAAATCTCAGTTGTAATAGCTGTTTGACGAGCTTTGTTATAACTAATTTTTAAATCACGTAACATGTCTTTTGCATTATCGGTTGCTTTATGCATCGCTGTCATACGAGCACCATGCTCAGAAGCCAATGAATCTAATAAAGCTTTATAGAATTGTGTTTTTAATGAACGAGGAATTAAATCGCTAACGATAAACTCTTTACTAGGTTCGAAAATATAATCTGTATTTGAACTTGTAGAACTTGCAGATGCTGTTGCTTCAACAGGTAAAAATTGCTCGTCTTGTACAATTTGTACAGCCGCATTTTTAAACTGATTGTAAACTAAAACTACTTTATCAAAATCTTTTAATACAAATGCGTTCATTACTCTTTCAGCAATTGGCGCAACATTATCATACGTTAAATTATCAAATACCTCATTTACATTGTGTGGTAAATGAGATCCATGAATAATATAATCAGTACGTTTAAATGCATCCGTTACTTTTTTACCAATTGGTAAAACAGTAATAGTACATCCGCTATAATCTTTATTAATTAAACTCCATGTTTTCTTAATTACGTTAGCATTAAAACCACCTGCTAATCCACGATTAGAAGAAATCGCAATTAATAATACGTTTTTAGGAGCTGATTTGCGCGCGTAAGCATTTTCAGAAGTATCTAAACTTGAACTTACATTTTGTAATATCTCCTGCAATTTGTTAGCGTAAGGGCGCATTTGCGTAATTGCATCTTGCGCACGTTTCAATTTAGCAGCACTCACCATTTTCATGGCGCTTGTAATCTGCATGGTTGAACCAACGGATACAATTCTATTTCTTACTTCTTTTAAATTTGGCATGTTATCCTTTGTCTACTGCTTTTTTAAGTTTTTCGAAAATTTCTTTATTGTACTTCTTTAAATACATTTTAACACCAATAAATCCTAAATTACTAAAATCATCATTGTCAATAATCATCAACATATCTTCTGTAGTAGCCGAGTTCCACATTTGTTGTTTAAGAAATGTAATGTTAGCCCTTTTTTCCTTGACCGCTTGTTCAATATCACTAGCTGTAGTTATTTTAACAGGAAAGTTAAATATTGATACTAAAGCTGCCTCATCTAAACCTTCTAATTTACTTTTATCAACTAATAATGTTTTTGATTTTAATTTTTCGATATTTGCAACTCGTGGTTTAGCTTTTTCTTGAATTTTCATCTCTTTAAGCTCTTCTTTTGTCAAAGTCTTTTTATAAAGAGATTTTTGCATATAATCAACACCTATACAAAGATCGATAGTATTGAAACTAGCTAGCATAGATGTGTTTATGCTTTTTTTAAAGTCTACGTAAGCATTTTTCTTAAATAATTGTTTTTTAACTACAAAATCTTTAGCTCTACCAATTTTTAACATCGAATATTCTGCTGTATAACGTTGATTTAATTTATTGGTTTCGATATTGTTTTGAACTTCAACCTCCATAGGAATCATTAAAAAAGACTCTCCTTTATTGGAAAGAAAAGATTCTAATTTATCAAAATAAACATACTCTACAGAGCAAAAATCCCATCTTTTTAGACTAAGAATTTCACGTATATTCTTATTGTAAACTTGACAACGCGTAGCTTCCAAATCAGTTTCTGTTGTATCATACATAAATACGTACAACTTACTGTTTTTTAATTCTTTAAAAATTTCATCTTTTTCTTGTGAAAAACTAGTGAATGAAATTAAAAAAGTAAGTATTATAATAAATTGTTTCATATAGAGTACAAATACCTAGCTTTTCAGCTAGGTATATTTTTGTTAGTTATATTTTGCTGATAATTCTTTTGCTGTTGCTTCTAACACACTTGTAATCGAATCATCAAATTTACCTGCTTTTAAAGCATCTAATTGCTCCTTGTTTTTACGCTCACAAACATCTAAGAATTCTTTTTCAAATTCTTTTACTCTGTTTACTGGAACATTACGTAATAAGTTTTTAGTTCCTAAGTAAATAATAGCAATTTGTTGTTCTACACGTAAAGGAGATGCGTTCGCTTGTTTCAAAATTTCCACGTTACGAGCACCTTTATCTAATACTGATTTAGTAGCAGCATCTAAGTCAGAACCGAATTTAGCGAAAGCCTCTAATTCACGGTATTGAGCTTGATCTAATTTTAAAGTACCTGCTACTTTTTTCATTGATTTAATTTGAGCATTACCACCAACACGAGATACAGAAATACCTACGTTAATTGCTGGACGAACACCAGAGTTGAATAAATTCGACTCTAAGAAAATTTGTCCATCAGTAATCGAAATTACGTTAGTTGGAATGTATGCAGAAACGTCACCTGCTTGTGTTTCGATGATTGGTAAAGCTGTTAATGAACCACCACCTTTTACAATCGGTTTTAACGACTCAGGTAAATCATTCATGTTTTTAGCAATATCATCAGAAGCATTAATCTTAGCAGCACGCTCTAATAAACGACTGTGTAAGTAGAAAACGTCACCTGGATAAGCCTCACGTCCTGGAGGACGACGTAATAATAATGATACCTCACGGTAAGCAACTGCTTGTTTAGATAAATCATCATACACGATTAATGCAGGACGACCAGTATCTCTAAAGAATTCACCAACCGCAGCTCCAGCAAATGGAGCGTAGAATTGCATTGGAGCTGGATCAGAAGCGTTAGCCGCAACAACTACAGTATATGCCATTGCACCATTTTCTTCTAATGTACGAACAACGTTCGCTACAGTAGAACCTTTTTGAGCAATTGCTACATATATACAGAATACAGGTTTTCCTGCATCATAAAATTCTTTTTGGTTAATGATTGTATCTAACGCAACTGTTGTTTTACCAGTTTGACGGTCACCAATGATTAACTCACGTTGACCACGTCCAATTGGAATCATCGCATCAATTGCTTTGATACCTGTTTGTAAAGGCTCAGTAACTGGCTGACGGTAAATTACACCTGGAGCTTTACGCTCTAAAGGTAATTCATAAGTCGTTCCTTGAATTGGTCCTTTACCATCAATAGGATTTCCTAAAGTATCGATTACACGACCTAACATGCCTTCACCAACATTGATAGAAGCAATACGTCCTGTACGTTTTACTGAAGAGCCTTCGCTAATTCCTGTACTTGCACCTAACAATACGGCACCTACGTTATCTTCTTCCAAGTTTAATACAATTCCTTGTAAACCTGTTTCAAATTCAATCAACTCACCTGATTGAACTTTAGATAAACCGTAAATACGAGCGATACCATCACCTACTTGTAATACAGTTCCAACTTCTTCTAATTCAGCTTCCGATTTGAAACCTGATAATTGTTGTCTTAAAATTGCAGATACTTCTGCTGGTTTTACTTCAGCCATTATTGATATGGTTTTTGTTTATTAATTTAATGCTTTGTTTGTTAATTCTTTCTTCATATTAGATAACTGACGAGCCACTGATTTATCTAGTTGTTTATCGCCAATTTTTAAAATAAATCCTCCAATAATATTAGCGTCTACTTTCTCTACTAATTCAACTTCTCCGCTTAATTGAGATTTTACTAAATCTAATGCTTTTTGTTTTGTAGCAGCATCCAAACCGTTAGCCGATGTCACTACTGCTGTTAAAATATTTTTATGAGAACGGTACTGCTCAATAAATTCATTAGCCATTTCTGGAATAACACTCTCTCTTCTTTTAGAAGCTACAATTGTTAAAAAACCAGAAGTAATAGCATTAAACTTACCATCAAATACAGCTTTAATCGTAGCGATTTTTTTATCTGATTTAATGATAGGACTATTTAAAAATGTAATAAATTCTCTAGAGTTCTCGCATACATCTTTTACTTGAATCATATCAGCATAAACAGCCTCTAATTGGCCTTTCTCTACTGATAAGTCAAGTAATGATTTCGCGTATCTTGATGCAACTATCATGATTAGTTAAGGTTTACGTCTTTCATTAAGTTGTTTACTAATGCTTTTTGTTTATCATCGCTCGATAATTCGCTGCGTAAAATTTTCTCAGCAATTTCAATTGATAAAGTAGCTACTTGGTTTTTTAATTCAGCAACCGCCGCATTTTTTTCGTTAGTAATTTGCTCACGAGCAGATGACATAATACGATCAGCTTCTGCTTGAGATTTAGCTTTCGCTTCAGCAATAATAGCATCTTTAGTATCACGAGCTTCTTTTAATAAGTTATCACGTTCAGCACGAGCCTCTGCTAAAATCTTTTCATTATTAGATTTTAACTCACGCATATCGTTTAAAGCATTTTCAGCGCTCGCTAGAGCATCTTCGATTCCTTTTTCACGAGTTTTGATTGCGTTCAAGATCGGTTTCCAAGCAAATTTGCCTAATAAAACTAGTAATAAGACAAAAGTAATAGTTGTCCAAAATATTAAACCAACTGCTGGCTCGATTAAACTTGCTAAAATAAATAAGTTCATTTTATATTGTTTTTAGTTGTACTCTCTTTGTTTACCAAATAAAAATAATTTAAACCAAAGCCATTACCAACCGTAATAGCTTTGGTTTGTTTGTTGAAGATTACTTCGACATTAAAGCAACTACTACACCGAATAATGCAACACCTTCTACAAGGGCTGCAGCGATGATCATAGCTGTTTGAATTTTCGAAGTAGCTTCTGGTTGACGTGCAATGGCATCCATTGCGTGTCCACCAATTTGTCCGATACCGATACCAGCGCCTATTACTGCTAAGCCTGCTCCGATTGCTGCGATACTACCTGTCATTTGTTTTTGTTTTTATTGGTTATTAATTAATCTTTAAAATCTTAGTGCCCTGCTTCTAATGCTTTATCATCGCTATTATGAGCGCCATCTTCGTTATGGTCAGCAACAGCTGAGCCAATAAATAAAGCGGTTAACATTGTAAATACGTATGCTTGTAAAAATGCTACTAAACACTCTAATACATCAATAAATAAAGCAAATGCTACAGATACTGGTGCAATATAAATTGTTTTGAAAACAAATATTAAACCTACTAATGAAATAATGATAATGTGTCCTGCTGTCATGTTAGCAAATAAACGCATCATTAAGGCAAAAGGCTTAGTTAAAATCCCTACTACCTCGATTGGGATTAAGATAGGCCAAATTGCTTTTGGTGCATGAGGTAAGAAAATATGAGACCAATAGTTTTTATTCCCATTAATATTAGTTACAATTAAAGTCGCTACTGATAATACTAATGTGAAAGCGATATTACCTGTTAAGTTAGCTCCAATTGGAATCATACCAAATACGTTATTAATTAAAATCATGAAGAAAACCGTCAATAAATAAGGAACAAATTTTTCAGAACCATGACCAATATTTCCTTTAGCGATATCATCACGTACAAATAAAATTAATGGCTCAAAGAAAGATTGTTTTCCTTTTGGTGCAGATGTAACTCCTTGTGTTTTGTATGCTTTAGCAATTGAAATAAAAATCCATAAAATCACAAAAACCGAAATAAACATTTGAGCGACATTTTTAGTGATTGAAAAATCTAATGGAGCAGCATTTGAAACACTTACTTCTTTTTCTTCTGCAGTTAATGTAACATATTGTCCATATTCATTAGCAGTTTCATTAGCAAAATAAATTTTCTCTTCAAACATGACGAAACGCTCTCCGTTTTTTTCAACAACTACTTTTCCTTCGTTATCATGGTGAAATTCAGAAGACATAAAAAATGCAATTCCATTATTTCCTTTTAAAATAATTGGTAATGGAGCAGCCACCGCATCATGCCCTTCGCCCCAAAAATGCCAAGAATGAGAATCAGAAACGTGCTCTAAAGCAATAGCAGAAATATCAATAGGTCCATTAGCCTCGTGAGCCTCATGTCCACCGTGTGTATCTGCTTCAATGTGAGTTGCATCTACCTCATGTTCCTGAGGTTCTGAAGCTGATAAATTATTTGAAAACCCAATAAAAAGGGAAAATATCAATAAAAAGATACTTGTAAAGCGTTTGTATGTATTAATTTTACTAGTCATTACGAAAAAAGGTATTTGTAAGCTTTAAAATTCGGGTGCAAATGTAGGGATAAAATGACAAAACCGAAACTTTTTTTTGGGTTTTAGACAAAGAATATAAAGAATTCGGTGAAATTTTTTGGATAATGTTAAAACACAACATAATCCTGAGGATTAATGGCAAAACCATTATACCATAACTCAAAATGCAAATGAGGTCCATTACTATTTTCTCCCGTGTTTCCAACAACACCAATTGGCTCTCCAGCCTTTACATAATCTCCTGTTTTTTTAATGATGTTGGATTGATGTTTATAGACACTTGTAATGTTGTTACCATGTTGAATTTGAGTAACATACCCATCATCTGGAGTAAATCCTGCAAAAATAACTGTTCCGTCTAGGGTTGCTTTAATTAATTCATTTTCCTTAGAAACGATATCTGTTCCAAAATGTTCTTCTCTAATATTATAAGATGTAGTAATCACTCCTTTAAGAGGTGTGAAAAAGAAAAAATTACTTAAAGCGTTTAATTTATTAGCAGAAACCTTATCGCTAGTTGACTCTAACTGGTTGGTTTCTATATCATTGCGCAATTTAATATCTTGTTCACTAGGTTTAATGTCAATATTAGCATATTTACCTGTTGAATCTTTTGCTGGTTTCGTGGTTCTACCTTCTGTTTTTCCCGAAAACACATTTAATAAGTTATTAATATACCAATCTCGAGCTATTAAGGTTTGCTCTAAAGAATCTGCTTTTGAGCTTAACATGATAATGTCTTTTCTGTCGTCCACGTTGCCATATCCAGGAATATATTCTCTAAAAGGCGTGAATGCAACTAAACTTATTACCAAGGTAGTCATAACAATAGTAACAGAACCTAATAAAATGATTAATCCAAGAGGAGAAAGTCGTAGCGAAAACTTTTCTGCAAAAGAATCGTCGTTCAATATAACCAAACGGTATTTATTCCGTAATTGATCGGTAAAAATTTTCCAACGACTATTTTTGGTTTCAGACATACGTTCGACACAAAAATATACTAAATTTACGATTTTGACGTTATTACCTTATTTTTGTAAGCTATTTTTTGAAATCTATATATACATATACCCTAAGTTGTTTTGTTTTTTTAATCCTGTTATCTGGATGTAAAACAAACAAAAATACTTTTATCCATAGAGGCTATCATAATTTAACGGCTCGTTTTAATGGATACTATTATGCTACCGAAAGCATTAAAGAAGGTGAAGAAAAAATTAGAATTAGCTATAAATATGATTATGATAGGCTGTTGCCAGTTTTTTTAGTTCCTACTAATGAAACCACAAAGGCCACTTTTCCTGAATTTGATAAGGCCATTAAAAAATCTTCAAACTGTATTCAGCGTCATACAATAAAGGATAAAAAAAGAGTATACGAAATTACAACTGCTGGAAAATGGATTGATAATAACTGGAATGTAATTGGTATTTCTCATTTTTATAAACGAGAGTTTTTCTCTGGCATCGAAGCTTTTGAGTATGTTATCAGAAGCTACAAATCAAGGGATAAATATAAAGCAATGATTTGGTTAGCGCGTTCTTATAACGAAATTGGAGCGCCTTCTCAAGCAGAACCTATTATTAGTATGCTGAAAGAAGATAAAAAAATATCTAAATATGCTATCAAAGAATTACCAGCTGTTCAAGCAGATTACTACATAAAAAGAGGGATGTATAAAGAAGCGGAAGCTGCTTTATTAATTGCTTTAAAAGGTGGCGAACCAAAAAAGAAAAGTGCTTTTGCTAATTTATTATCTGTTGTAAAAACTCGTCCTTCTAAAAAAACAAGGGCTAGATATTCATTTATTTTAGCACAGTTATTTGAAGAAAAAAAAGACAATAGAAAAGCCATTCAATATTATCAAAAGGTAATTTCTTTAAAACCAAATTACGAACTTGTGTTTCATGCAAAAATGAAACAAGCGCGCTTGTATGATGTCAAATCTGGAAACATTGCTAAGTTAAAACGAGAGTTAATGAAAATGACTCGTGATGTAAAAAACACTGAATACTTAGACATCATTTATTATACGCTAGGAGAGATTTTTGAAAAAGAAAAAAACGAGGAGCAGGCGATTGCAAACTATAAATTGTCTGTGAAAAACAGTACACAAAACCCAAAACAAAAAGCATTATCCTATTTAAAATTAGGAGAAATTAATTTTGAACAAGCAAACTATACTGCTGCCGGCGGATACTACGATAGCACCATGATTACTTTGCCAAAAGATTATAAAGACTATAACATCATCAGTAAACGTAAAGAAACTCTTGAAACACTTATTGGTTATATCAGAATCATCCAAAAAGAAGATAGTTTGCAACGTGTTGCAAAAATGACCGTAAGTGATAGAACTCGTTTTATTGAAAAAATGATTAAAAAAATTGAGGAAGATGAAGAGCGAAAGAAAGAAGAAGCAGAGGCATTATTAGCACAAAACTCAAATCCAAATAACAATACTGTGCCAAATAACGGACTTCCAAATTTAAGCAGTGGTGGCGCAAAAGGTGATTGGTATTTTTATAATCAAACTACTTTAAGTTTTGGTCTTAACGATTTTATTAAAAAATGGGGAAACAGAAAACTAGAAGATAACTGGAGAAGAAGTCAAAAAGCTTTAAGTTTTGATAATCAGTCAAATCCCAACGACTCTGCAGCTGCTGTAACCACTAATGGAAAGCCAAAATCCACCTCCAACAAAAAATCAGTTGATTATTATTTAACCGACTTGCCTTTAACTGATTCTTTAATTCAAAAATCTGATAAACGCATTATTGATGCTTTTTACAATTTAGGTAGTACATATAAGGAAGATTTAAATAATAACAAAAAAGCGATTGCTGCTTTTGAAGAATTAAATAATCGCTACACCAATCACAAATATAAAGTATCAACCTACTTTCAACTATATAGAATATTTGAATCTGTTAAGAATAAAGCTCAAGCAGATTACTATAAAAACAAGTTGTTAAACGAATATCCTAATAGCGAGTATGCTCAAATTATCAAAAATCCAAAATACATTTCTGAAAAAAATGCTCAAAAAGGAGAGGTTGAATTATTTTATACAGACACATATAATGAATACGCTTTAAATAATTATGCTTCTGCTTTTAGTAAATGCAATGAAGCAGAATCCAAATTTGGAAAAAATGATTTCGCTCCAAAATTTGCCTTTATTAAGGCGATGTGTATTGGCAAATTAAAAGGTGCTGACTCATTAGAAATCGCATTAAAACAAATACAAGTATATTATCCTAAGGATGCAGTTGCAAAACAAGCCCAGGATATTTTAGAAGTATTATATAATTTAAAAAATCCTAGCGAAGCAACAGGCGCAGTAAATAAAACAGATACATTTAGTTTAGATTTAAACGCTCCACATCTTATTGTGGCTATTTGCCCCGATGATGCAGCTATTGCTAATGGTTTCAAAGCAGCAATGGCTGACTTCAATAATACTTATTATAGCAACGCCAATTTAAGCATATCAAGTAGTTTATTTGGAAGTTCTGATCAAATAACTAATGTGAAAACTTTTAAAAATGCAAAAGAAGCTTTAGAGTATATTGACAATTTAAGTAAAGATAAAACCGTATTTTCTGGTAAAGTTAAACTTGAAATGTTTACACTCATGGCAATTTCGGCAGATAATTTACCTAGACTTTATAGAAAAAAACAAGCTAACTACTACAAACCCTTTTATGACGATCATTATAAGTTACAGAAGTAATTTGTTATATTCGTAAATCAAATTAAAAAGATCATGTTTCAAAAAGTAAATAAATCTTCGGCTGTTGAAAGTTCATCCATTAATTTAATTGGTAACGGAACACATATTATTGGTGACATTAACTCAAATGGAGACGTAAGAATTGATGGTACTCTAAAAGGCAATCTTTCCATTTCTGGAAAACTGGTTGTAGGACCATCTGGAAACATAGAAGGAAATGTTGTTTGTCAAAATGCAGATATCTCAGGTGAAATTCACGGAAAAGTAACTGTTAGCGAATTATTATCTTTAAAATCTAGCGCTAAATTATTAGGTGACATTATTTCTGGAAAAATATCTATTGAACCAACCGCAACATTTACAGGCACATGTAATATGGGTGCAGTTGTAAAAAACATTTCTAATGTCAGTGAAAAACGAGAAGCAGCCACACAAACCGCTTAGTGCTTATGCCAAATATAGTGCTCTTGGTATTCAAATGGCACTTATTATTGGTGGAGGCTGCTATGGTGGATATAAACTAGATGAGTATTATAAAAACACAACTCCTATTTTCACAATCATTTTAAGTTTAGTGTCTATTGCTTTAGCGATGTATATTGTTTTAAAAGATTTTATAAAACCAAATAAGTAAATGCAAAGTCAAAAAAAATATTACATACAATTTATTACAGTATGTATTGGGGCATTAATTTTTTCATATGGTTTAAGTCAAATTCCTAATCGTTACTTTAGCACCAATCACTTTTGGATTCCAACTATCTTTTTTGCTTTGAGTACATTGGGCGTAAATGCTTTATTAACCAAAGGCGACAAACAATCTAAAGAATTTGTTTTTAAAACATTAGCCATGAGCATGGCTCGTTTATTAGTATGCATGATTTTTGTGTTTGTGTATTCACTCATCAATAAACCACAAGCGCTTGCATTTACATGTCATTTTATGATTCAGTATTTAATATTTACCGTTTTTGAAATTTCCTTTCTTCTTAAATATATAAAACAAGCCAATTAACTTCATATTATACCAGTCAACAATTATTAAATGACTGAGTGTTTAATAATTTCTAATTTCACAGAACTAAACAATAAAATCTACGTATGAAAAAATTATTTATCACCACCATAGCGATTTGCTCATTTACATTTAGCAAAGCTCAACAGGCTCCTTATCAGGAACCTCTTTCAAACATGAAAGGTAGCGAATATAAATTTACTGTTGTAAAAAGCTTAGACGCTAACGCTGTTCAAAATCAAGGACAAACAGGAACATGTTGGTCGTTTTCATCTATGTCATTTTTTGAAAGCGAATTAATTAGAATGGGAAAAGGCAAAGATTTTAATTTTGCAGAAATGTATATTGCTAGAAAGGCATATCCACTAAAAGCTGATAACTACGTTCGTATGCACGGGCGAGCTAATATGGCCGAAGGTGGTGGATTTTCGGATGTTGTTAATGTGATGAAAAAATATGGTTTGGTTCCTGAGGAAGTATATCCTGGGAAGAAAAACCTAAAAGAAGCTCATAATCACTCTGTCTTAGAGGCTACCATAAAAGGAATTACATCTGCAGTGGCTGATGACAAAAACAATAAAATTGATTTTGAAGCTATGCACACCGCTGTAGAAAGTACTTGCGATGCCTTTTTAGGTAAAGCTCCAGAAAAATTTACCTACAAAGGAAAAGAATATACACCAAAAACTTATGCTGAAGCAACTGGTATTAATCCTGACGATTATGTTTTCTTAACTTCATTTACTCATCATCCATTTTACAGTAAATTTACATTAGAGGTTCCCGATAACTGGAATTGGGATCAAATGTATAATTTGCCGCTCAACGAATTTCAGGAAGTGATGCAAAGCGCCATTAATAATGGATTTACATTTGCTTGGGCAGCCGATGTGAGCGAAAAAGGATTTAAATTTAA
Source organism: Bacteroidetes bacterium UBA5697 (assembly GCA_002420145.1). Taxonomy (GTDB): domain Bacteria; phylum Bacteroidota; class Bacteroidia; order B-17B0; family Aurantibacillaceae; genus UBA4416. The sequence goes on along the minus strand of DIHL01000023.1, from coordinate 16,158 downwards.
AGAAGGATTAGCTGTTGTTCCTGAAATGCCATTTTCGGAAATGAGTGATGCAGAAAAAGCTGACTTAGTTAAAAAACCACATACTCAATTTAAAGTAACTCAAGAAAATCGTCAGTTAGCGTTTGATAATTACGAAACACAAGATGACCATGGAATGCATATTGTTGGTTTAGTAAAAGACCAAAACTCAACGCCATATTATATTGTGAAAAATTCTTGGGGTAAAGATAGAAATGAGTGCGATGGATATTTCTACGCATCTGAAGCTTATGTGTTATATAAAACAACTAGTATTATGTTACACAAAAAAGCTATTCCAGCAGCTATCGCTAAAAAATTAGGAATTGTTCAATAGCGTTAAAATAAACTAATTAAGAACCCTTAGTGAAAAACTTTCGCTAAGGGTTCTTATTTTTATACTAATTTTGGGGAAATATTAATTTGTAATGGAGGAAAGCACGTCGAACGAAAATCGTAAAAAATCAGGACTTCTATGGATTTTAATTGCCTTATTGGCAATTACCAATGGTGTTACATTTTGGATGTACACACAAGAAAAAAATAAAGCTGCAAATGAAATTATTGTAAAAGAACAAGTAATCGTTGAGCGTGATAACGTGAAGGGAGAATTATTGCAATTACAAAAAGATTTTGAAAATTTAGAAACGAACGACAAGGCTTTACAAGCTGAGATTGAAGCAAAAAAAGCTGAGATTACTCAATTATTAGAAGACGCCGAAAAACACAAAGGTGACGCTTACATTATTTCTAAATTAAAAAAAGAATCTGAAACATTACGCCAAATCATGAGAGGTTATGTTAGAACTATTGATTCATTAGGCACATTAAATAAGACATTGATTGTAGAGAAAGATAATGTATTAAAAGAATTAGATTCTGAAAAAGGTAAAACAACAACCTTAAACAAAGAAAAAGAAGATTTAAAAGCAACCATTCAAAAAGGGTCTATTTTGACTTGCTTTAATGTTGTAGCAAAAGGCGTTAAATTTAAAAATGGTGGTAAAAAAGAAAGCGAAACAAGTAAAGCTTCTCGTACCGAGAAAATTAAAGTGTCTTTTTCTTTAGGAGAAAACAAAATAGCTAAAGCGGGAGAAAAAACAGTCTATGTAAGAATTGTTACTCCTGATGGGAAAGAAATGGCAAAAAATTACGATGACAATTACCGCTTTACTTTTGATAAATCAAGCGGATATTTTGCTGGCAAACAAGCTTTAAATTATGCAAATGCTGAGATTAGTGGAGTTACTTACTGTGAAGGTAAAGATCCATTAGTAGCAGGTAATTATATTATTGAAGTTGTTTGTGATGGTGTAATTATTGGCAACACAAGCTTACGATTGGATTAATTAAAAACATCCGTTTATAAAAAAGCCCTATGAAATCATTCATAGGGCTTTTTATTTTATAAGTTATCTCTTTGCTTTAGGTTTTTGGGGTTTTACAACTTCTTTTTTAACTGGTTCAGCAACCACTTCACCCATTTTAATTTCTGGTGCTGGTTTTAACTCAGCCTTTACGTATTTTACTTTTCCTTTAACAACTTTTGTTCCTGGTTTTGGTTTTACACAAGTTTTAGTTGTGTCTTTAGGCATTGGATTTGCTCTCACACCCCCCATAACATTATGGTCAACTTGCACATCTCCTTTAATTGGTTGTTGCGTTTGGGCAACGCCAGAAGAAGCATTAAACAACCACATACCAAATGTAAAAAACAAAATAACTGCAAATCGTTTTGTGAAATGAAACCCTTTAAACTCATTGTAAAATGCATCAAAGCTTAAAGCAGTTAATTGTGTTTTGTCAAAGCGACCACAAACCTTTTCATCTTTTTTGCCAATAAAAAATTCTTTAATCTCTTCTATTGATTTATTACTAAAATCAACTACTGTTTTTACGCATTTACCACAAAAGGCACCTTGTTCGTTTGGAGTCATAGCATCCCAGTTTTCGTGACAAGGTTTTTGAATTGAAATTTCCATAATGTTTGTTTTTGCAATTTAGATGCCAGCAAACAACAAATTCCATAATGCGATTCAAAAAATATGTTAATCCCTTATTAATAAGGAAAAATATGGATATATATAATTCTAGAAAGTTTATAGTTTTTTAAAGAAAACAGAGAAATAACAGCTAGAATCATTAAAACAACCCAAATGGTAGGTGTATTTGGAAAGAAAAAATAAAGTATTAAAAAAGTAATAATTCCCTGTAATACAGCTAAGCCATAGCTAATATACATGGCGCCCAAAAAATAACCAGGCTCTCTATCAAAATAATAATTGCAATCATTGCATCTATCATTCATGATAGGTAATTCCAACAGATGTTTCTTTTTTTGATACACATCTCCCTTTCCACAATTCGGACATTTTTCTTTAAGAATTAATTTTATTAGATTATCCTTAGTTGGTTTTGAATGATTAATATTATTCATGTTTACTAATTTTATTAACAAAATTACTCATTAGAGTGCTTATAGTACTATAATTAAAATAACATTGTATAGCACAATAAAGACATTTTAGTATATTTATATGGTGAAAAAGTTGCTCCCAATATATAATATCAAACACTTTAAAGAAGACACTTTAAATACTGATTTTTATGCCAACTATTTTATTCCACACATTAAACATCATCATATTGTTGCAGAACCGCACAAACACGATTTTTACTTAATTGTTTTGTTTACAAAAGGTAGCGGCACACACGAAATAGATTTTAATACCTATGATATAAAACCTGGAACCATTTTTTTAATGAGGCCAGGTCAAATGCATCACTGGATTTTATCGAAAGACATTGACGGATATGTATTTTTTCATACAGGAAATTTTTATGATAAAGGATTTACACTATCTAGCATTTTAGATTATCCTTTTTTTAATTCTATTCACAATCCTCCACAAGTTTTGCTTAAGAAAAAAGCTTTTGAAGAACTACAGAAAACATTTAAAGTAATTGTAGAAGAGTATCAGGCAAATGAACTCATGAAATATGAAAAAATTCATTCTCTAATTTCATTAGTTTATATAGAATTATCAAGACACTACTTACCTGCTACAAAAATTGAAAATGAAACTTATCTATTAAAGCTTCGAAAGCTCGAGCATTATATTGATGTATATTTTAAAACAAAAAAATATGCTCATGAGTATGCCTGTTTAATGAATATAAGCGAAAAACATTTAAATCGTATTTGTAAAGAGTGTTTAAACAAAACCACTTCTGAACTAATAACAGAACGTATTATTATAGAAGCTAAGCGATTATTAATTCATAACAAACATACTGTTTCGGAAGTTGCTGCCGAATTGGGTTATGATGATAATTCTTATTTTTCTCGCTTCTTCAAAAAAAATTGTGGTCAAACACCTCTTCACTTTTTAAAAAACTATAAATATGAAAGTATCTGAAAATACACTTAAATGGGGCATGAGGTTATATCCACCTTTGCTACTACAACGTATTTGGATACGAAATGTTGACGCTGGATTTAAAGGGGCTGAAGTGAAAATAAATCGCAGTTTAATTACACTTAATTTTGGAAAAGCCATTTTTGGTGGGACAATTTATACCGCTACTGATCCTTTTTATGCTATGCTATTTGGACAAATATTAAAACATAAAGATTATCATATTAGTGTTTGGCTAAAAGGAGCAAGCATACGATTTTTAAGGCCAGGAAGAACAGATTTACATTATCGTATCTCGATAACAGATGACATGATTAATGAAGTTGAGGAAGCTTTAAATAACAAAGGTGTTTTTGTAAAATCATACACTATAGAAATTTACTCGAAAACTGGAGATTTATATGCCATTGCAAAAAATGAGATTTATATCAGGAAAAAATAATCATTCCATTTAAAATAATCTTATACTTTTGGTCTTTCAAATTTATAGACCTTTTAACCTCACTCTATGTCAATTAGCCAAAAACTTAAAGAACGCAACGGAGAATTATGTGAATTATGTAATAGCGAACCTGCTGCGCATGAATATACTGTATCTCCAAAAAATGATGAATCCATTGAAAACCAAGTGGCATTATGTAATACTTGTTTAGAGGCAATTGACAGCAAAGATGCAAGTTTTCACTGGCGTTGTTTAGAAGGAAGTATTTGGAGCCCGGAGCCAAGCGTACAAGCTTTAAGTTATAGAATTTTACAAAACTATAAAGAAGAAGATTGGGCAAACAATTTAATTAGCTCAGTTGATTTAGATGAGAATGTCACTCAATGGGCATTAAGCGCTTTTGAAGTAGCAGATGTTCATAAAGATGCATATGGAAATACATTAGAAAATGGCGACACCATTGTTTTAACTCAAGCCTTAAATGTTAAAGGAACAAACTTTACCGCTTCAAAAGGAACTGTAGTGAAAAAAATAAAATTAGTTCACGATAATGTTGAACAAGTGGAGGGCAAGATAAACGATCAAACGATTGTGATACTTTGTAAATACACTAAGAAAAATTAATCATAAAAAAGCCTCTTATTTCTAAGAGGCTTTTTTGTACGCACGAAGGGACTCGAACCCCCACCCTCACGGACCAGATCCTAAGTCTGGCGCGGCTACCAATTACGCCACGTGCGCGTTTAGGAGGTCAAATATACGAAATTTTATAATTTATAGAATATTTAAGGCTAAAAAATCCTTAAAATCAGTGAATATTCTTTAATTTGTATCTCAAAATTCAACATTATGTACGGAAAATTTCAAGAGCATTTACAAAGTCAATTAAACGAAATAGAACAAAATGGTTTGTTCAAAAAAGAACGTGTGATTATTACTCCTCAAGGCGCTAGCGTAAAAGTTAGCGACGGAAAAGAAGTAATTATTTTTTGCGCCAATAACTATTTAGGTTTATCATCTCATCCAAAAGTAATTGAAGGAGCAAAAGCTGCTTTAGATTCTCACGGATATGGTATGTCATCTGTTCGATTTATTTGTGGTACTCAAGATATTCATAAAACCTTAGAAAAAAAGATTGCAAACTTTTTAGGTCAAGAAGACACCATTTTATACGCTGCAGCATTTGATGCTAATGGTGGAGTATTTGAACCATTATTTGGAGAAGAAGATGCGATTATTTCTGATGAATTAAATCACGCTTCTATCATTGATGGTGTGCGTTTGTGTAAAGCTCAACGTTACCGCTACAAAAACTGCGACATGGCAGATTTAGAAGAGCAATTAATTAAAGCACAGGCACAGCGTTACCGTATCATTGTAACAGATGGTGTATTTAGTATGGATGGTTTTGTTGCTCCTTTGGATAAAATTTGTGATTTGGCAGATAAATACAATGCTTTAGTTATGGTAGATGAAAGCCACGCTTCTGGCTTTATTGGTAAAACTGGTCGTGGAACAGTTGAATTAAAAAATGTGATGAACCGTGTGGATATCATCACTGGTACATTAGGTAAAGCATTAGGCGGAGCGATGGGTGGATTTACAACTGGTAAAAAAGAAGTGATTGAAATTTTAAGACAACGTTCTCGTCCATATTTATTTTCAAATTCATTATCCCCAGTAATTGTTGGTGCTAGTATTGCGGTATTTGATATGTTAAGCGAAACAACCGAATTAAGAGATACTTTAGAAAGTAACATTACTTATTTTAAAACAGGCTTACGTAAAATTGGATTAGAATTTAAAGAAGGTGATTCAGCAATTGTACCAGTGATGTTATACGATGCTAAATTATCGCAAGTGTTTGCTGATAAATTATTACAAGAAGGTATTTATGTGATTGGATTCTTCTTCCCTGTTGTTCCAAAAGGACAAGCTCGTATTCGTGTGCAATTATCAGCAGCTCATACCAAAGCGCATTTGGATAAAGCATTAGCTGCTTTTGAAAAAGTAGGGAAAGAATTAGGAGTGATTAAATAAGAATCTTGTTTCTAAAAATTAAAAAGCCTTGTAAAAATTACAAGGCTTTTTTGTTTTTAATATATTCTTACTTCAGTAGCGCCATATCCATAATCTTTATAGGAAGCATCATAATATTCGATATCATCTACTGTTTTTAAAATAGCTGCAATCTCTTGTTTGAGTTTTCCATTTCCTACACCATGTATCACTATTAATTTTTTTATACCATTACTTAAACAATATTGAAGCTCTTTTTCAAAGCGTTCAAGTTGAATAGATAAAATTTCATGATTCGTTAATCCACTGTGAGAATCTACTAACTCTTCAATATGCAAATCAATTTCTTTAGTTAAATCTTTAATACGTTGCTTAGCCACTGACATTTTTTGAGGCTGCTTGAACTCTTTAATCGCTTTTAATCGTGTTAAATCCTCCATGGTAATGGTCTTTTCAACCACTTCTTTATCAAGGAAGTTTTCCTTTAAAATATAAGCGTACACGGGAAATTTAAATTCGTTATGTTGTATTAAAGTTGACTGAGACATGATTTTATCATTAATGTATAAAATCTCTGCTAACGGAATTTGAGATTTGTAATGCATGTTTTTATAAAACAAACATTCTATTTTATGATACGCATATTCTTTAAAAAAGTTTTTCTTGACTTGTTTTAAAAACACTTTTTGATACGCACCCAACTCACCGTGTTTTAGGGTTTGAAAATATTCGTCATCTTTTACAGAATAGGAAAACAACACGTTGTAAGAAGACGAGTTAAATAAATAAAATTTATAGTCACTTACCAAGGCAGGCATTTCATGATCGGGTTCAATAATAAAATAAATAGAATCTGATAAAATGGTTTCTAATTCCATTTCAATATTTTCTACTTCTGGATTTAAAATCAGTTCCGTATGAATAGGCACCAAATGTTTACACAAATAAGGGATTTCGAAACCATCAGCCATCACCACAAAAACAGTTTCTTTATCTTTAAATCGTGTGATCGTTCCTTCACCTACTTCGTTCAAAAAACGAACCTTATCGCCTATTCTAAGTTTCATAATATTATAAATTTACACGAAATGCGCCGCTTTCTTTTACCGAATAAAACGGAATGTCTAATTGAGCGCATTGCTTCTTTAATTTCTTTACAAATTTATAACTGTTACTGCAATCGGCAATAATAACAGGCTTAGTTTTATAATTAGTTGTGAGTTCTATTGGAACATCGTTGCTAACTAAAACATAGTTTGGTTTTAGTTGCTCTATATTAGAGTACGAACTGGGTTTTAAAATTACTGTTGAATCTACCTTAAAAGCATCTGTATCAACATTTACCATTTTCAAATCAGTGTGATTTAATAAATAAGGCTTTACATATCTTTCAAAATCTTTCTGTTGAAGCGTGTTAAATTTTCCATAAACACTATGACCAACTCGCAAAGCAAAAACCGATTGGTGTTTTATATAAAATACCATTAACTCTTTTTGTTTTGAGTCATTGTAACTATTAACAATCGAAAAAGAAAGCCACGAAATAAATAATAAACATAATGCTAATACTTGCTTATAGCTTTTGGTTGATAATATCATTAAACATAGAATAATTATACTAGTGATAAAACAAAAATCTGTTTTTGAAAAAGAAATAAAATCAATAAATCCAAAATTTGGATTATCAGTTAATTGAGCAAACCACAACATAATACCGGTTGAAAGGTTAATGATATAAACCAACACACTATTAATAAAAGCCACTTTATAAAACACTAAAAACAAAGCCGCTGCTCCCATTATCAAAAAACTAATCGGTATGATAATCATATTGGAAAACACAAACCATATTGGAAACTGATGAAAAAAATATAACGAAATAGGTAAGGTAAATACAGTGGCCGAAACCGACATTAAAACTCCCGACCATGTTGTTTGAAGGATCTTATTCTCGAAAACATAAAATTTTTGAAGAATAGGATATAAATACATGATTCCAAAAACTGCACAATAACTTAATAAAAAACCAACGTCTTTAATTAAATACGGATTATAGAGTAACAACAAAAATGCTGATAATAAAAGTGTATTATAAGAATTCCCATGCTTGTAAAACGTTTTTCCAACTAACACTAAACTCAACATCAAAGCCGCTCTTAATATAGATGGAGATAGTCCTGTGACTAAAACAAATAAACACAAGCCAAGCATCACAAAAGCAAACTTTGTTTTCTTGTACTTATCGTATTTGTCTATTAGAGTAAATAAAAAAATTAAAACAGCATATAGTACTCCTGTATGCATACCTGAGACAGACAAAATATGCAACGTTCCCGAATGAGAAAAACTTTGCATCACCTCCGTATCAATTTCATCATCATAACCAACTAATAAAGCCGAACAAATAGAAAACGCTTCTTGAGACAATTCACTATCACGAAGTATAGAAATCAATTGAGATTTAATATATATGCCTATTTGGGAAAAATAAAAGTTGTTGTTATTTGAAATAGTGTTAATGTTTTTACTTTCCGCAAACACGGTATGAAATATGTTTTTGCTTTCTAAAAATGTTTTGTAATTAAATTCATTAGGGTTTTTAGGTTTGTTTAAATAACTGAATTTGGAATTGATATATAATTTATTGCCTACATTTAAGTGAAGTGTTGAATCTTGTTTTACATAAACAAGCGTTCTGCCTTCTGCATAGTGCCATGTGTTTTCAGATTCAATTACATTTACTTTAACCAAAAGCTTGATAAATTTATCCGAAATAATAGGAACCTCATCAATAGTTGCAATAAAAGATTGTGAGTGAGGTGTTATGTAATGAGAATAATGATTTGGACAGTTTTTATCATTATATAAGAAGCAAGATTCAAATGCCAGTATAAACAAAAAAACATTTGCAGAAATTATATATAAAGTCTTTTTGAAAAACAGAACAGGTTTATAAAATTTTTGGAATAAAAAAGCAACAATTAATAATGCAAAGGAACCTAAACTTAAAAGATGAATGTTTGAAAAAACACCAATTTGTAATGCGAAAAAAATCCCTACGCAATAGGGAAATAAAATTTTAAAAAAGGGAATTGATTTAAAATTTATCACATATTAAATGTAATAAAAAAGAGTTATACTTTTAATCCTATTAGTAAAATATCATCTGTTTGTTCGTACGAACCTTGCCATTCTGCAATTTCTTTCACTAATCTTTCTTTCAATTCAGGAAGAGCCAGGTGATTGTTCATTAATAAAAACTGACGTAAACGGGCTGGGTTATACTTTTTATTTCTATCTCCTCCAAACTGATCGGTAATTCCATCTGTAAACAAAAACAATAAATCACCTTTTTTAATAGATATTGTTTTGGTTGGGATAACACTATCAAAATCAGCATAACCACCAATATTTACATTTTCTGATGTTAATGTAATTAACTCATCGTTTGAAATAATATACAAAGGTCTGTTAGCATTTACATATTCAATGGTGCTTTTGTCTTTATTATAACAGATTAAAGAAATATCTAATCCATCATTAATTTGATCTGAAGTGTTTTGACTTAATCTGATATTTATTTCTCTTCGCAAAAACTCTAACATTTTTGCTGGGCTATAATGACTTATGTTTTCGTCTATCGATTCATTTAAGATGCTACTAGAAATGAGGGACATAAACGCTCCAGGGACTCCGTGTCCTGTGCAGTCAACCACAGCTACATAAACCAATCCATTTAATTCTTTTATCCAATAATAATCTCCACTAACAATATTACGCGGTTTATAAAACACAAAACTATCAGAAAAATAGTTTTTCAATATTTTAATATTTGGTAAAATAGTTTGTTGTATACGTTTAGCATATTTAATACTATCTGTTAAGTCATTATTAATACCTTGAATTAATACATTTTGTAATTCAATTTCTTTCTTTTTATTTTCAATCTCAGAAGTACGTGCTTTAACTTCTAATTCTAGTTTTAATTTTTCACGCTTAAGTCGTTTCTCTCTGTTGATTACAAAGAAATATAATAACGTTGCTGAAACTAAAAACATGAACACATAAAACATTGTTGTTTTCCAAAAAGGAGGAGTTACACTAAAATGGTACGTGTATTCTTTGGCTGAAGAAAAATCATTACTTAATGAAGCTTTAATCACTAAGCTATAATCACCATCTGGCAAATTACGGTAAGTTATTTCGTTGGAGCTAAACAACTGAATCCAATCTTTATCATACCCAATTAATTTATAGCTGTAATTCATGTGCTTTTGCTCAGCAATATTATCGGTATTTAAAATAAACTGAATACTGTTATGGGTATAATCTAATTTTAAATCTTTTGGCATTTTATACCAATTATAAAATCCATCAAAACTTATAGATGAATAATCTCCTGATGAAAACAAGGAAGCATCTGTCCAATCAATGATTTTATTTTCAATTAAAATATTATTAATAAAAACGGCTGCATGTGTTTGTTCTATATTTTTATCACCTTCATTAATGTTTTGGTATTGTGTTAAACCATCCACTGAACCAATCCAGATAAACATATTGTCATCAAACACAGAGGTATTAGGCTTATTATCGTATGATGCAAATCCTTGACCTTTATTGTATCCCTTGATTTCTTTAATTTTATTTAAGTAAGCATCTATTTTTAACTCATTAATTCCGTTGTTTGAAATAAACCAAACAGCATCATTATTTATTAAAATGGTGTTAATACAATTACTACTAATTCCATCCTTAGTTGCTATTTTTTCGAAACTGTTTGCTTGACCATTAGCAAAATAACTAACTCTTAATTTATTTTTTAAAATAATTGCTCCTACATCTGAACTCCCAAGCCACATATTTCCATTCCAATCTTTAGCAATGGTTTGAATGTTTTTGAATATTGTAAACTCATTATCAACGTATCCTGTTTTTGGAGTTAACTTCCAAACGCCTTCGTTAGATGTAATCCAAATGTTTTGATTATCGTCTTCTAATAAACACGAAACATTAAAATTAGATAGATTGGTTATTGGAAATGAGGTAATAGTAAAAGAAAAATCTTTATTTAAAATAATCCTGTCGATTTTTGAACTAGATTGATATCCAACCCAAATTGCTCCATTAGAAGCTCGATATAAATAAGATACATAATTAGAAGACAAATTATTAAGTTCGGAAATTACTTTGCTGACCTGTAATTGTTTTTGTGTGTTTTCTTTCGAAATAATACTTACACCGCCGCCAGACGTTCCTAATAAAATATTTCCATGCGAATCTTCTACGATGCTTTTGATAATCGATTCACTTATTCCTTGTTCCCAAAAACAACGGGTAAATTTTTTATTCTTAAATCTAAAAGCTCCTCCTCCATATGTTCCAGACCAAATACAGCTATCCGATGATTTATAAATGCTAATTATTTTTTCTTCTTCTAAACCAGATTTTTGATTGTAGCTCAAAGAGCTCTTATTATTAACAGCAACTAACCCATCATACAAAGTACCTACCCATAAATTTTGAAATTTATCTTGTTTAAAACATAAAGGATTACTTCCAAAAAAACCTTGTCCATTACTTAACCAACTAATATTTGTTTTTGAATAATCATTTTCGTTCGTGTTTTTATCTATTGATACTTTCAAAAAACCAAAGCCGTCGGTAGCTAAATAAATATTGCCCTCTTCATCTTTTTGTATGTTAACAAATCGATGTATCATATCTACTCCTGGTATTATAGAATCAAACGCAAAATAATTTGCATTAAACCCTGTGTTATTAATAAAGTCGAATTTGATTTCTGCTAACCCATTGCCCCAATCACTTACTAGCAAATTATTGTTTTTGTCAAATTCAATAGAATAAATAGATTCTCCTTTAAATAAATTTTCTGAATTAAAATTTGCTATACGAACTAGTTTCTTATTAATAGTAGTTGAAGCCACTGAATTTTGAATTAAAACAAATTTTGGAATTTTAGTAGAAATAGTTTTTTCTATAAAAAACAATCCTTGTCTATTTGTAGAAATCCAAATATTTCCGTTTTCATCAAACGCTGCATCGGTTGGTCCTTGCGAAATAATGTTGGGGATTGCAATAGAGTCAACCGTGTAGTTTTGTTTGGTAATATCCAATAAATAATAGCCTTTTGATGTAATAATATGTAATATGCCTTTGCTCTCTAGAATCTTTTTAACATTACCACTAATTTTTTGATAAATGGGGTTGGTTTCTACTTTATTTCCTGAATAAGAACAGAAGCCTTTTTTGGTTCCAATAAAAAGTACCTCGTTTGTAAATAACAAACTCGAAATTTCATTTGAGGGCAATCCATTAGTAGTTGTAAAATTATCAAATGTTTTTCCGTTGAATTTTGATAGTCCATAATTTGTAGCTAGCCACAAGTTTCCATAATCGTCTTGCTCAATTTGCTTAACAGTGGATTGTATTAAACCTTCTTTAACGGAAAATTTTTGTAGGTTCATTTTTTGAGAAAAACCTACTGACGCATTTAAAATTAATGCTAATATGATGTAGTAAAATGTCTTCACTTAATTATCAAGACAAGTTTAACTAAAAAAAGAGACAAAAAACAGCTTTTTATCTAAAATAATGCCGTTAAACCAGCGTGAATTTTCCCAATTCTCAAGTCAAAACTATTGCCATATTGTTTACCAATGGCGTAGCTTAAATTAAAAATGCCCGCTTTAGTTTCAAAATTTATCCCAGCCCCAACACTTATTGGCGTATCGTTGGTGTATCCTGACACGTTGCTGTTTTCATACCAAGCTCCTTCGCCAAAAATAAATAAGTTGGAGTTTTTTTCAAATAAAAATCGATATTCAAGAGTTGGAATCACATACGTTGATGCATAAATGCTTTCTTCATCAAAACCTCTCAAGGTTCTCAATCCTCCTATTCTAAATAATTCGTTTTTGTAAATGGTGTTTCCAAATACACTTCCAAACTGCGATGATAGCTTAACTACATGATTTTTGAAAATATTGATAAACCCTACTGCCGAACCTTCTAATTGATATTGAGACGTTTTTAATGTAATATTTGAATATGCTAAATCATTTACCTTAGGGTTTTTTCGTATTTCTCTGCTTCCTACCGAACCTTGTAAATTAACGCCTATTCCTTTTTTAGGATTAAATCTATAATCAAAATTTTCGAAAAATAATCCTAACCCGTACGCTTTGGTATTCACATCAGCATATTCGGGCAAAACGGTAATTGTAGATAATCCAGATGTAGAAATTAAATTGGCATTTCGTTGCTTATAAAAAACCTTTATAAAGTTTAGGCCACTAAAATAATAGTTCAATCCTAAGGCATTATTGACATCTAAAAAAGTAGTGTCTTTTTTGTAAATCTTAATGTTATAATCTGCTCCCACAGGAAGCCCTGCGATATATGGATAAATTATACTCGCCTTTAAATCCTGTGTTTGTGTTTGTAATCTTCTCCAATTGATATCAAAGGTTTCTCCACTTTTCAAAATAGAATTAACGAGTTTGATTTTTAAATCTCCTGTAAATACAGTTTTACCATTGTCGCCAGGCAAAATACCAACTATACCATCAAATTGTGAGGCGTTTTTTTTCTCCAAAAACAAAAACAATTTATTTTGTTTATCGGTCAATTGCATAATTGGAGCCTTTTTTTCGGTAACAAAAGGTAGTTGTCTTATCTTTTTTGACACTAACGAAAAAGTCTGAAGATTGTATGGCATTCCATGTTTTATCCCCAAATACCTCAACAAAAATTTTTGGCTTACTTTTCCTGTTCCCTCTGTCACCAAACTATCTAACTTAATAAACACATTTCTCTCAACTAACAACTTGGCTTGCACCGAGGAATTATCAAACTGTAAACTATCTAATTTTGCTAAAGCAAATGGATACCCGTTATTTTCATAATACGTAATTATTTTTTCCATGAACTTTGATAGTTCAGAAAAATTAAATGATCTGTTTGAAAAAAAACGTTCACCATAGCCTAATTTACTAATAACCGCTTGGTCTTTTTTATCATACCTTAATTTTACCCATGTGTATTTTTTTCCTGCGCTGATATATGATTTATAATTAAGGCTATCATTTTTAATGCTATCCACACTAGCCGAAATAAACCCTTCGTTAATTAGTGAAACATAAATCTTGTTTATTTCCTTATAAATTAAATCTCTATTGTTGAACTGTTTTTTGTAATTTACTTTCTTAAAAATAGACGCGCTATCTGTATTTACAATAGTTAAGTAATGGGGTTCTTGTGCTACTGTTTTTAAAACCATTAGCAAAATAAAGCAGATAAAATATGTTGTTTTGTTTTTCAAAAAATAGCAGCTTCTAAGGTAATTATTTTTACAGTTAGATATACCCTAAGCCAATAAACGCGCAAAACACATTATTATTTTAAGTTCTAAGCAAGATAATGTTTAATGATTAATGTTGATTTTAAGTGTTTTTAACCTATTTTTGTTAAAGACAGTTTAAATTAACTGTAAATTTGTAATTCAAAAAATAAACTATAATGAAAAAAGGATTAATTGTTTTAGGAGTTATCGCTGGATTAGCTCTTATTGTATTTATGATGTACAGAAGTTCATATAACACTGCTGTAAATTTACAAGAAAATGTAGATGAGAAATGGGGGGATGTAGGTGCAACTTACCAACGTAGAGCAGATTTAATTCCTCAATTAGTAGCAACTGTTAAAGGAGCTGCTGCAAACGAAAAAGGGATTTTAACTCAAGTAACTGAAGCGCGTGCAGGTATTGTTAATGCAAAAACACCTGAAGATATGGATTTAATGGGCAAAAAAATCAATACAGCCATCAACTTAGCGTTTGAAGCTTATCCACAAATTCGTTCCACTCAAAACTTTAGCGATCTTCAAACTCAATTAGAAGGAACAGAAAACAGAATTGCAGTTGCGCGTCAAAATTACAATGGCGCTGTAAAAGAGTACAATTCTCATATTCGTGGCTTTTTTAATAGCATGTTTTTAAATAGCGAAACATTCCCTAAAAAATCAGCCTTTAAAGAGTCTGCAGGATCTGAAAATGCTCCAAAAGTTGAGTTTTAATCCTCCGCGTATATGTTTTCTAAAAAACCTCTTGTATCAAAGTCTGACGAAGCTCGTTTAATAAAAGCCATTCAAATGGCCGAATTAAAAACTTCGGGAGAGATTCGTGTGCATATTGAAAAAATATGTACTGGAGATGTTATAGAGGCTTGCAAAAAAAAGTTTGAAGAACTAAAAATGCATGAAACAAAAGACAGAAATGCCATTTTGTTTTTTTTAGCAATAGATTCTAAAGCTTTTGCTGTATGGGGGGATGAAGGAATTCATCGAAAAGTATCTGATGAGTTTTGGAAAAGCATTACCGATTGCGCTATTAGTTATTTTAAACAAAATGATTTAATGACGGGTCTTGAAAAATCAGTAGAAATGTGCGGTGAAAAACTAAAATTGCACTTTCCTATTGAAACTGATGATAAAAATGAACTGTCTAACGAAATTTCTTACTAGTTGAAAAAAACAGCTTGGATACTTACCTTTTTTGTTAGCTTTTTTGCTTCATTATCTTTTTCGCAAGTTCCCGATAGGCCTAGTCCTGCAAGATTAGTAAACAATTTATCTAAAGAGTTTCCAAATTTTATTTCCACTCAAGAAGAACAACAGCTTGAACAACAATTACAAAATTTTAGTTTAGAGACCTCTAATCAAATTTGTATTGTAATTGTTGATGATTTAAATGGCATGGATGATGCCTCTTTTGCAGTTGAAATACTTAATAAATGGGGTGTTGGGCAAAAAGATAAAAATAATGGTGTTGTTGTTTTAATTAAACCTACAGGTAATTCGGGCGACAGAAGGATTTTTATTTCTGTTGGTTATGGTTTAGAAGGAGCCATTACAGATATACAAACCAAACATATTAGAGAGAATCAAATTGTTCCCTACTTTCAAAAGCAAGAGTTTTTTAAGGGATTAGAAGCTGGTTGCCAGGCATTAATGCAGGCGGCTAAAGGAGAATATAATGAAAAAACAAATCCAAAAAAAGTTGATTTAAAAAACTGGATTAGTGAGCACCCAATTCTGTTCCTGATTATTGTGATTATTATTGTATTTATCATGATTAAATCACCCAAAGGTGGTGGTGGTAGCGGCATGACGTATTACGGTGGCAGATCTTCTTTTGGTGGATTTGGCGGTGGAAGCGGCGGCGGCTCTTCTTTTGGAGGG
>DIHL01000021.1:6450-86415 GCA_002420145.1 Bacteroidetes bacterium UBA5697 | reverse complement strand
AGCGGAGCCAAACATTATTAGAATAAACATTATAAATGGCAAACACATATACACAAATATTTTATCATGTTGTATTTGCAGTAAAAGGCAGAGAGAATTTAATTAGTTCTCTGTGGAAAGATGATTTGTATAAATATATCTCTGGTATTATCTCAAACCAAGGTCAGAAATTATATATCATAAATGGAATGCCAGATCATATACATATTTTAGTTAGTTGTAAACCAAATATTGCCCTTTCTAATGTTGTAAAAGAAATAAAGGAACATTCATCAAAATATATTAATGAGAAGAGTTTTGTAAAAGGTAAGTTTTCTTGGCAAGAAGGTTTTGGAGCTTTTTCAGTTTCATTTAGAAATATTGAACAAGTAATTAATTACATTAAGAATCAAGAAGAGCATCATAAAATAAAATCATTTAAAGAAGAATATTTAGAGTTTTTAAACGAACAAGATATTGCTTTTGAAGAGAAGTATATTTTTGAGGAAGTAAAATAGAATACAGAAAAGAAAATGGAAGAAAATACAAATAACGAACACAACGAATTAGGTACTGTAAAGCATGTTTCGGGCATGTTTAAAACCTGGTTTATTGATTATGCCTCTTATGTAATTTTAGAGCGTGCTGTGCCAGCTATGGAAGATGGTTTAAAGCCAGTACAGCGTCGTATTTTACATAGTATGTGGGAACTAGAAGATGGACGTTACAATAAAGTAGCCAACTTAATTGGTAATACAATGAAGTATCACCCACATGGTGATGCGAGTATTGGTGATGCATTGGTAGCCATTGGACAGAAAGACTTGCTAATTGATATGCAAGGAAACTGGGGTAATATTTTAACAGGGGATAGCGCTGCCGCACCACGTTATATTGAAGCTCGTTTATCTAAATTAGGACAAGAAATTATTTTCAATCCTAAAACTACTAATTGGGGAATGAGTTACGATGGTCGTAACAAAGAACCAATTACTTTACCAGTTAAATTTCCATTAGTTTTAGCGCACGGCGTTGAAGGTATTGCCGTTGGTTTAGCAACAAAGATTTTACCTCATAACTTTAACGAATTAATTGATGCGTCTATTCAAATTTTACGTGGACGTAAAGCTGTAATCTATCCTGATTTTGTTACTGGTGGTATTGCCGATTTTAGCGATTATAAAGACGGATTACGTGGCGGTAAAGTTAAAATCAGAGCACGTGTTAAAGAATTAAATTCTAAGACATTAATTATTTCCGAAATTCCTTTTGGAACAACAACAGGCACTTTAATTGATTCAATTATTGCGGCTAATGATAAAGGAAAGATTAAGATTAAAAAAGTAGAAGACAATACGTCTGAAAATGTTGAAATTTTAATTCACTTACAGCCTGGTATTTCTCCTGATAAAACCATTGATGCTTTATACGCTTTCACAAATTGTGAGTTAAGTATTTCGCCAAATGCTTGTATTATTGAAGACAAGAAACCTCGTTTTGTTGGTGTTAGCGAAATTTTAAAAATCTCTACTCAACAAACGTTGGCTTTATTAAAACGCGAGTTAGAAATTGAGTTAAGTGAGCTTCAAGAAAAATGGCATTTCTCTTCGTTGGAAAAGTTATTTATTAAAGAAGAAATGTATATCGACTTTAAGAAATATTCAACGAGAGAAACATTATATGAATATTTATATGAACGCTTTAAACCACACCGTAAAAAATTAATCAGAGAAATTACGGATGAAGATTTACAGCGTTTAACTCAAATTCCTATGATTCGTATCACTCGTTTTGATACGATTAAAGCGGAAGAGCACATGAAAGAGTTAGATGCTAAAATTGAAGCTGTAAAAGGTCATTTAGCAAACTTGGTAGATTATGCTGTTGAGTACTTTAAAAATTTAAAGAAAAAATACGGAGCAGGAAGAGAGCGTAAAACAGAAACTAAAGAGTTAGAAACTATTGTTGCTACAGAAGTAATAATGGCTAACGAAAAGTTATACGTGAATCGTGCGGAAGGTTTTGCAGGTAAGAGCTTGAAAAAAGATGAGTTTGTTTGCGATTGCTCAGACTTAGATGATATTATTGCTTTTACAAAAGATGGTAAAATGAAAGTGTTTAAGGTATCTGATAAAGTATTTATTGGTAAAGACATTATCTACATTGCTATCTTTAAGAAGAATGATGAGCGTACCACATATAATATGATTTATACCGATGGGCCAAAAGGTGTAACTTTTATTAAACGCTTTAATGTAACGGGTGTTACTCGTGAAAAAGAATATGACTTAACAAAAGGCACCGCAAATTCTGCAGTTCATTGGTTCACTATTAATCCAAATGGTGAAGCTGAAAAAGTGCAAGTGATTTTAAAACCAGTTGCTGGTTTACGTAAGTTTGAGTTAGACGTTGATTTTGCTGAAATTCCAGTTAAAGGAAGAGCATCAACAGGAAATATTGTAACGAAGTATGCCGTTAAAAAAGTGTTATTAAAAACTAAAGGAACTTCTACATTAGCGGCTGAAGATTATTGGTTTAATGACGCGGTTCATCGTTTAAATAGGGAAAACAAAGGAACATATTTAGGTAAGTTTGCTGGCGATGATAAAATCTTAACTGTTACAAGTAAAGGGTACTATAAATTATACACGTATGATGTCTTAAATCACTTTGATGAAGATATTATCTTAATTGAAAAGTATTATCCTGAGTTAGTATTGTCTTGTATTTATTATGATGGAGAAAGTAAATCATATATTACTAAACGTTTTATTCCTGAAAATACAACAACAAAAACATTAATTATTACTGAGAATGAAAATTCTCGTATGGAATTAATTACCTCTCAAATATTACCTATTGTTGATATTAAATTCAACAAAGAAAAAGATAAAGTGATACCTGACGAAGCGGTTAATTTAGTGGAGTTTGCACCAATGGTAAACATGAAAGCTAAAGGGAAAAAACTAACGTCTTATAAAGTAAAAGAAATTAATTTACGATTATCAGAGGAAATTATTTTAGATGATTATGATGAGGCAGATGAAAATATTGGAGACAATGGTATGTCGCCAATGGAATTACACCGCCGAGCTATGGAAAAACTAGATAGTAGTAATTTTAAAGGAAAAGACGGTCAAATTAATTTTGATTTTTAAAAAAATAATGTCACATCGAGCGAAGTTGAGATGCTTCTAAATAGTTCTCGACTTCGCTCGAACTGACAAAAGAATAATGTTTTTATACAACCTTGGAATATATGCTTTTCAAATTGGATTAAAATTGGCTTCGCCATTTAATCCTAAAGCAAAGTTGTGGGTTGAGGGAAGAAAAAACTGGGAAGCGAATTTAAAATCAAACGTATCAAGCCTGCAATTAGAAAATGCAGTTTGGTTTCATTGCGCATCTTTAGGCGAATTTGAGCAAGGAAGGCCAGTAATTGAAAAATTAAAAAAAGAGTATCCTCAACAAAAAGTAGTTTTGACCTTTTTCTCTCCATCAGGTTACGAAATTCAAAAAAATTATCCTTATGCCGACTTAGTTGCTTATTTGCCAGCAGATACAGCTACAAATGCTCTCAAATTTCTATCAATATTAAAACCTAAGTTAGCCATATTTGTAAAGTATGAATTTTGGTTAAACTATTTATTTGCTTTAGAGAATAAACAGATTCCTACTTTTTTAATTTCAACGGTTATCAAAAAGCATCAATCATTTTTTAAATGGTATGGTGGTAATTTTCGTAAGGCATTAAAAACGTATAAAACCATTTATACACAAGATGTTCATTCAATAAAGCTATTAAGAGTTTTAAAAGTAAGTACAGGTGTTTTAACTGGAGATACAAGATTTGATAGGGTTTTGCAAATTTGCTCTGCTCCTAAACAAATTAAAGAAATCGAAGATTTTGCAAAAGATTCGTTTGTGGTTGTTGCTGGAAGTTCTTGGCAAAAAGACGAAGATTATTTAATAGAATCTTACGTTGCTTTAAAACAAAAACATCCACAGCTTAAATTAATTATTGCACCCCACGAAATCGATAAAAAAAATATTGATCGTTTGAGTAATTTATTAATTAAAAATAAATTAAGCTTTCATTTATTTTCAGATAATCCTCCAAGTTATACAGATTCTATTTTAGTGGTGAATGCAATAGGATTTTTATCTTCTATATATCAGTATGGTACTGTTGCCTTTATTGGTGGAGGATTTACAAATGGTATTCATAATATTTTAGAACCAACAGTTTATGGTTTACCCGTTTTATTTGGACCGAATTACCATAAGTTTAATGAAGCCTTTGAAGTCATTGATTTAAATGCAGGTTTTGTAATAAACGATGCAAATGAATTAACTAAACAGTTAAGTGTTTTTATGGAAGATAAAAATGTATTAGCTGAATCTTCTCGTTTAGCTAAAAACTATGTGCTTAAAAACTCTGGCGCCACCAACAAAATTGTTGATGGCTTGAAAGAGTTTTTGTAAGTCATCGTCATTGCGAGGTACGAAGCAATCTCATGCTATTTTATTGGAATGCAAATAATGATGCACGATGGCGTATAATTACTTCGTTTTTGGCGCAGTAAATACAGGCCTAAAACCGATTAAAGGTGATGGGCTTTCTTCCCCAGGATATTCATCATCAGCATTGATTTCTAAATAATAATCACAGCTAAACCAACTACCGCCTTTTGTTTCAGGTTGTTTTGTTTTAAAGTTTATAATCATTTCAGATACATTGCCAGCCATGCAATACAAGCCATAGTTATTAGGTTTATAGGATTGTGTGTACACTGTATGAAATCCCCCATCGTCTATATATTTAGGTACATTTGTTTTTGTCTCTTTAAGTTCTTCTTTGTTTTTAGGAAGATACAGTTTCATAACGCTATCATATTTACATTGTTCTTTTGAATAACACATATAATTTACTTCATATTTACCTTTACTATCTCTTAAAAATTCATTTCCATTAGCATATTTCGAATAATTCTTCTTATTGCTGGCGGCACAAGCCCATTCATAATCTGCTGGAATTCTTAAATCGTTAATTAAAGGTTTGTTATTCTCTTTTAAAACCTTGTTAGTTTCAATCGTTAGCCACTCACAATATAGTTGTGCCCCTTTACGAGAAATATTAACTACTGGATATTCATCGTATGCAGGGTGAGCAAAATATAAGTCAACCATTGGATCATTGAAGCTATATGGAAATTTCTTTTTCCACATTTCTTGATCTGGTTTTACCATTAAAAATTCCGAGATTCTTCCATTGATTAATAAATCCATAATAAATGTTTTATACTCTAAATTAGTAACCTCTGTAGTTTCCATATAAAAAGCCTCTACTGAAACCATTTCATTTTTATACGAACAAGTGCTCATCGGAATGAATGCATATTTTTCTTTATTTAATTTAATAAGTGCATCAATCATTTTCTTTTTTTGTTTCGCATTGGCAGCTATTTCATCTGTAGTTAAAGTTGGTAAACCCGTTTGAGAGTCTTCTCTGGCAGCAAAACCGAGAATTGCTGAATTTTGAATTCTAAAAATAGGCCTAAATCCAGTCATAGAATTAGCTTTTACTATTCCATCAAGTTCTTCGTGGTTATATAATTTGCATTGTTCAAAATCACTATTCCAACTACCACCTTTAGTAATGATGGATTTATTTTTATTTGTATAAACCATTTCGGCAACATTACCTGTCATACAGTATAAGCCATAATCGTTTGGATTGTAGGAATATATTTTACAAGTCATCATCGAATCTCCTAACATGAATTCAGCAGAACTATAAGCATCTTTGTTTTTAGGCACACACTTCATATTTGGTCTTAATTTTTCGCTTTGTTTTTTGATACAAAAATTAGCTAAATGACAACCATATCTATTTTGAATAGAATCTCCAGGCCATGGATAAAGTGTATTTAAGTTTTTTGCTTTGGCAGCTTTAATCCATTCGCTTTCATATGGTAATCGAGCAATAACACTAGTGTATTTAGAAAGTGTCATCTTGCTTAGCCATTTGCAATATAATTCAGCACCTTCGGGAGTAATATTGACCACAGGATAATCATTGTATCGTTTATCCGAAAAATAGTTGTCTTTCATTTCTTTTCCCTTTGCATGTCCACCAGTATTAAGCCATAAATATTGATGGGGTTTTGCTTTTAAGAAGGTTTCCTTTTCTCCATTTATTAATAAGTCAAATAAAAAGGTTCTATATTCTAAATTACTCACCTCTGAATTTTGCATAAAAAATTGAGCAAGGGTATCTTCAATATTACTCATAATAGAATGAGATGCTTTTGGTATAACTAAAGCATATTTGTCTTTGGTTTGTTTTAATAACCAATTGGTCATTTTTTCTTTTTGTTTTTTTGTTTCTTTTATTTCCTTCTCAGTGAGTTTAGGAAATACATAATTCGTATCCTCGTTTTTCAACTTTTTATTTTCATCAATATAACTTGTTGTTGGAATTTGATGTTTCGGTGATTCGTTTAATAAATGGTCTTGCTGTTGTTTAGGTTCAGAAACAGTAACTTGATTTTCTTTTGTTGTTTCAATATTAGTATTACTTGTATTAACTACTGATTCTTGCTTTGGAGTTTCTATTATTTGTTCTGAGTTCGAAGAAGTTGTAATTGTTGTACTTGTATTTTTTATGATTGCTTGTTTAGTATTTGAAAAATAATGAAAGTAAATAAATACTGAAGTTCCAAGGATGACAATCATACTTATCAATTTGATAAAGAATGTTTTGTTGATGAATCCTGCGCTTACAGGCGATGTAGGCAACACTTGATTTGATATAGTTTCCATAAGTTCTTGGTTTTTAGGATTATTAAAATCTAAATTTAAAAAGGCTTGACTTAGCAGGTTATCGAGCTCTTTTTCAGAAACCTTATGTTTATTATTGGTTGACATGTTGTGTTGTTTTAATTTTTTCTAATTCGGCATTGACGTTATCCGTTAATTGTTTTTTTAATCGGGCATAATATACTTTTAATTGATTCTCTGGTTTTTTAACGAATTCCGAAATTTTACTATAAGGCATATCCTGTCCGCGCATCAACAATAATATGCGTTGCCAGTCTTCCAATTTTTCTAGTTCTTGTTGTAAAATAGTTAAAGGCAGGTTTTGAGTTGGATTTGTTTCTGTTTCTTTATCGGTAAAGTTTTCATGTAATTCTACTTCTTGGTTGTTTTTTTCAAACGACTTATTATCTCTAAAATAATTTCGTAAAAAATTAATATGCGTTTTAAAAATAAAAGCCGATTTTTTTTGTTCGTTTTCAAAGGTGTAATTAGATTGCACATCAGCAATTTTGTATATGGTTTTATATACTATTGCCCATGCATCATCTTTATCAATGGTGTAATTTTTACAAGTGTATGCTAATAGCTTTTTAGCATACAACTCATAAAGTGATTTTACCACTTGGTTGGTGGTGTTTGACAATAAACTGTATGTTTCCTTTTCGAAACTCATAAATAACCTGCTTATATACTATAACACAATTTGGTAACAGAAATAACAACGTAGTTTAAAATCCTTATTGCGTGAGGGATTGTAATGAAAATCCTTTTTTGAGGTACGAAAAAAAGATTGCAATGAAAAGTCAGGCCCTGCGGTCTCTTTTGCAGGGACACGCCCAAAAATATTTATCCTAAAAACAAATAACAAAAGATGGTAATTAATAAGATACCAATCGCATCTAACACCAAACCAACCTTAAACATATCTTTTATATCAATGCGTTTGGTTCCAAACACAATCGTATTAGCAGCAGTAGCTACTGGTAACATAAATCCTAAGGAAGCGGCAAAAGTTGCTGGAATCATTAATAATAAAGGTGGTAAGTCTAAATCTTTTTGCAAAGCAATCATTACTGGAATAGCTAACTGAATACTCGCAATATTAGAAGCAAATTCGCTAATGATAGTCACAATGACACAAATACCTAAGATAATAAAAATGATATGTACACCTTTTAGGGCAGTTAAACATTGCGCTAACCAATCGCTTAATCCCGAAACATCAAAGCCGTAGGCTAAAGCGAAACCACTACCAAACATTAAAATAATATCGTAACGTATTTTTTTAGCGTCTTCCCATTCTAATAAAGCTTCGCCTTTGTTTTGTTTACTTGGTATTAAGAATAGAAGTAGGGCTGCCAAAATAGCCACTGATGCATCATCTACTAATTTTGGATTAGTGAATAAATGATTCCAGCCTTTATAGGTAAAAGTTTCAAAAGCAATATCAGATCGTGTAAACCATAATAACATACAACTTACAAAAATACCAGCTATCCATTTTTCTTCGTAAGAGAATTTACCTAAGGTGGTGTAATTATTTTTGAAATGGTGTTTTCCTAAATTGGTAATGGTTACTTTTTTACGTAAGTAATAAAAGCGCAATACAAAAAAAGTGGCTATTAAAAATAAAGCTGATAAAGGAAATCCAATAGAGGCCCATTTCAAAAAGTTTAAATCATTTAAATCAGGAAAGGCTTCTTTATAGGCTTTAAAAAAATACATGTTTGGAGGAGTTCCTACAGGAGTTGCCATACCACCAATAGTTGCCGAAAATGCCAAGCCTAATAAGATGGCTGCTGCAAAGCGTCCTTTGCTTTTTTCTCCATGTATAAACTCATCTGTTTCGCTAATTAAGGCCATTACCGCGCCAAATAACATCATGGTAGTAGCAGTGTTCGAAATCCAATTACTAATTAAATAAGATGATAGCATCACGCCTAATAAGATATGATGTGGCTTGGTTCCAACAATAGACAATATTTTAATAGCAATGCGTTTATGTAAGTGCCATTTCTCAATAGCAAAGGCCAACATAAAACCTCCTATAAATAAAAAGATAATACTATCTGTATATTGCTGCGCTACTGATTTGGTGTCTGCTATACCTAATAGCGGCATAAACAAAAAAGGAATTAATGCAGTCACTGCTAAATGAACGGCTTCAGTAAACCACCATAAACTCATCCAAACGGCCATTCCTGCCATCAGAGTCACTTTTGGATTAGCTGGGTCTAAATCAGTAAATAACCAAATTAAACAGGCTGCAAGTGGCCCTAAAAGAATTAAAAGATATTTTGATATATTTTTGTTCATTATATAATATAACAAATTTAGTATTTTAACTTTACCAAAAAATTATTAGTGCCGATGCGAATTATATTTATGGGAACTCCTGAATTTGCAGTTGCAAGTTTAGATATATTAGTACAAAACAATTATGATGTGGTTGCTGTGGTGACTGTGCCCGATAAACCAGCTGGGCGTGGACAACAGCTACAGCAATCGGCTGTAAAAAAATATGCTTTAGAAAAAGGTCTAAAAGTTTTGCAACCCGAAAAACTAAAGGACGAAGCATTTATTAATGAACTCAAAGAATTAAAAGCTGATTTACAAATTGTGGTTGCTTTTAGAATGTTACCCGAAGTGGTTTGGAATATGCCGCCACTAGGCACTTATAATTTGCATGGTTCTTTATTACCTAAATACAGAGGTGCTGCGCCTATTAATTGGGCAGTGATTAATGGAGAAACAGAAAGTGGGGTGACAAGCTTTAAATTAAAGCATGAGATTGATACAGGTAATATGTTGTTTCAAGAAAAAGCACCGATTACTAAAACGACGACTGCGGGCGAATTGCATGATACTTTAATGAAAGTAGGAGCAGAGGTTATTTTAAAAACAGTGAAAGCAATAGAGAGTGGTAATTATGAATTAAAACCACAAGACGATTCGCAAAGTATTCATGCACCAAAATTATTTAAAGAGACTTGCAAAATTAATTGGAACAATCCTGCCGAAAAAATATATAATTTAATACGAGGCTTATCGCCTTATCCAGCTGCCTTTACAGAGTTTGTGGATAAGAACAATCAAACATTGGGTGTGAAAATATTTACATCAGAGATTGAAGAAACGCAACGTACGCATAATGCAGGTGAGGTGAAGAGTGACGGTAAAACCTTTTTGAAAGTGGCTTGTAGCAATGGCTTTATACATATTAAAGAATTGCAAATGGCTGGTAAAAAAAGAATGCTCGTTGAAGAATTTTTACGTGGCTTTAAACTAGATGATGGTTTTAAATTCATCTAGTCTGTAATTGTTTGTTATTACTGCATTTCAAGGCATGTCACTTCGAGCGCCTGCCTTGTCGGCAGACAGGGAGTAGAGAAGTGAATGAAAAATAATAACAAGAATTTCTTTACGTATATATATGTACATATTATATAAGGTATACTTATATATAGTAAACGCTTTATTAATAGTAAATCACACTTATTGAGGGTTGAAAAGGGTTATTATTAGACATTTTAGAGATTTGTTGGAGGCGAAAGTCCCATTATAATAGAGATACAGGGCATATTTATTAACAAAGTGCCGTTTTATTAACAAAACCAGCACTTTTTTTTATAAAACACTTGACAAATAGCGATTAGCGTATACATTTGTATTGTAATTAATTTAAAAAAGTTTAACCCTTAAAAACAAAACAAAATGAACAAAGCAGAATTAATCGAAGCAATCGCAAACGGATCAAAATTAACTAAAGCTGATGCAGGTCGTGCATTAGATTCAACTATCGAAGCAGTTGCAAAAGCATTAAAAAAAGGAGACAGAATTTCTTTAGTAGGATTCGGTTCTTTCTCAGTTGCTAAACGTGCTGCACGTATTGGTCGTAACCCTCAAACTGGTAAAGAAATTAAAATTGCTGCTAAAAAAGTAGTTAAATTTAAAGCTGGTACTGAGTTAGCAACTAACGTTAACAAAGGAAAATAATTAGCAAAACTAATTAATCAAAGAAGCCCTCCGCAATGCGGGGGGTTTTTTTGTTGCATTATTTTAGCTCTCTGAGAGGAAGTTGGGGTAGTTTTCAACCACATAGAAACATAGATGAAAGTGCTGAAGTAAGAGTATGGTTTAAGCTACACATAAGGGAAGCATCGCTTCCCGACTATGTTCTCTTAATTTCATTAACTCTATTTCTTTTAAAAACTATGAATCTATGTGGTTAAAATAATTAGTGAATTTTAAGTTTATAGAATTTTATAAACCCTAATTAAATCGTACTTTTATATCAATGATTAACCGCGAACTCATAGAGCCTTTCTCAAAACTTGAGCTACTTGCTAAACAAGTGGTAGAGGGTTTTATTACAGGGTTACATAAAAGTCCATTTCATGGATTTTCGGTGGAGTTTGCCGAACATCGTATTTATAATAAAGGAGAAAGCACTAAACATATCGATTGGAAATTATTTGGTAAAACCGATAAGCTCTTTATTAAACGTTACGAAGAAGAAACCAATTTACGTTGCCAAATTATTATTGACACATCTAACTCCATGTTGTTTCCTTTGGATAAAAAGGAAGGAGCGATGAATAAATTATCATTTTCGGTTTATGCTGCAGCGGCCTTAATACAATTATTAAAAAATCAACGTGATGCCATTGGTATTACTTTTTTTGATAAAGAAATTCATAAACATTATCCTGCTAAAAGTAATCCTACTCAACAAAAATTAATGTACCATGAGTTAGAAGAGCTTTTAAATAAAACTGTTTATGAAGAAGCTTCAACTACTGAGTCGGCTAAGGCTTTAGACCAAGTAGCTGAAATTATTCATAAACGATCTTTGGTTGTTATTTTTAGTGATATGTTCGAAGATCAATCGAACTTAGAATCTATTTTTTCGGCTCTGCAACATTTAAAATATAAAAAGCATGATGTGGTATTATTTCATGTAGCCGATAAAAAACAGGAATTAGATTTTGAATTTGAAAATCGTCCACATCATTTTATTGATATTGAAACTAAGCAAGAAATAAAATTAAATCCTAACGAAGTAAAAGAGATGTATTTAAAAAAAATACATGAATACACGGAGGCCATTAAACTCAAATGTGGACAATATAAAATTGATTTTGTAGAGGCCGACATTAACCAAGGCTTTGACTTAGTTCTTCAAACATACTTAGCAAAACGAGGAGCAATGTTGAGATAGGATTTGTTTTAAGATTGTGTTAGCAGTAGTTCATTTTCTTTTCAAAAATTCATTCCATTTTGCTAGGTCTACACGAAACGAAGTTTGATAGTTGTTGTCATAAAATAGTGCCTTATTGTCTATGTCTACCGTGTCAATATAGTATTGCCCCATTTTAACTGTGTCTTTATAAAATGTAATTGAATAGTGACCAAATGGACAACAACAATAACCGCCGTCAATAGAGTCAGTAAATAGTTGTCTGAATTGATTGATTTTTTGCGCATTGTCTATTGAGTCTTTCCAGATTTCACCTGAAAAAGTTCTAAGTACATTTGTCTTAGGGTCGAGATAAAATTTTTTTATAACTAAAATATTGCATTTTGATTTCATTTCGTACCATTCTCTTTGAAACGATGTTAAATTGTCGACCTTAGTTTTTACTATTTCTTTTTGTTTGTTATCGATTTTGTCATTGTCTGAACTAGCACAGCTAAAAAACAACATGAACAATATTATAATCGTATATATTTTTATGTACTTAAAGTTCATTGTCGTTTAGATGAATTACTGCTAACGTAATTATATGATGAATTTTATTAGAGGAAGTGTACGCATTTTGAGTTATTCCTCTAGTTTTACTCATCTTTATGCTTTTATAAATATATAAATTTTTTAAGCACAAAAAAACTCATCTACTATTTGATAGATGAGTTTTATAATAAAGTTTTAGTATTTTATTTTGCCGGCGTATAGTATTTCAAGGCTTCTGGCATAAAGGCTTTTAAATCAGCTATACGAGTGGCATCGCTAGGATGAGTACTTAATAACTCGGGTGGTTTTTGTCCGCCACCAGCTGCTGCCATTCTCTCCCAAAAGCTAACGGCAGCTTCAGGATTATAACCGCCCATGGCAGCAAATACTAATCCCATTTTATCCGCTTCTGTTTCGTGAGTACGGCTATATTTTAAAACACCTAAAGTGGTAGTTAAACCATAAGCTTGCTGAAATAAGCCTTGAGTAACTGCTGGCTTTTGTTGCATAGCTGTTGATAATACTAAGCCGCCAAATTGCACCATCATCCCTTGGCTCATACGTTCGTTACCATGACGTGCAATGGCATGAGCAATTTCATGCCCCATTACCACCGCTAAACTTGCTTCGTCTTGTGTTACAGGTAATAAGCCAGTGTATACTACTACTTTACCACCTGGCATGCACCAAGCATTAACAACCGCTTCGTCAACCACATTAAAATCCCATTTAAATCCATCCAATGATGAGCTTAAACCTTTATCAGCGTAATATTTTTCTACAGACTTTTGAATTTTTGTTCCAACTTCTCTAACCATAATGGTTCTTTTGTCGGTTGCAGGTAAGGGTTTATGTTCTGCTAAAAATTTATCGTATTCCGTTAAGCTCATGCCTATCATTTCTGATTCAGGAATTAAACTCATGGAGCGACGACCTGTGATGGCATTTTTTTGACAAGCAATGAATATGGCTGCTAAAACAAAAGCAGAGATTATTAATTTTTTCATAGTATAAAGCTTTTTGTCAGTTCGAGCGGAGTCGAGAACAAAAAAGAAGTTTAATAACGCTTCTCGACTTCGCTCGAAGTGACATTTGTATATAAATATATTTTAATTGATTTCTGCGCTTAATCCTTTTTCTAAAAGGGCTTCGCAAATAGGTTTTAATTTATTAATAGGACCTTGCTTTACGGCACACTTTCCGGTATAATGCACAAGTGTTGCGCATTGTTCGGCTTGTATGGTATCATGTCCGCAATATTTGGTTAAGCATTCAATCACCCACTCAAAAGTATTCACGTCATCATTAAATAAAATGATGTTGTTTTCTTTCTTTTCTTTTGTAATGACATCGAGTTCAAGTAACTCTTCTGTGTCGGTATAATTATTCGTAATCATATTACAAAATTAATAAATAATGCCATGCAGAGCTTGTTTATTTATTGCATTTTTATGTTCAGATATGATTAAAAATTACTCAACTTTTACATAAATTGCTCCAGAGGAGCAAAATCTTATTAATAAAACATATATAAATAAAATATGGCTACAGAGTAGCCAAACGTATATTTTTCAATGTTTTGCTCCGATGGAGCAATGGTTATATGGGGATTCTGATTATTAATCATGTTAAGCCCCTATGGGCTAGTGATTGATTTTTATCTAGTAAGATATTGAGTAGCCTCAGCGCCATATAATTTTTTACCGTCTTTATAAACGGTGATGTAAGCATCGTTTATACCTACAGCAACAGCTTCATCTTTTAATTTTTTAGCAAAGGCTGCCGAAGTAAAATTACCAATGGTGTATATATATAGTCCGTTTATAACCACATTTTGCACAGGCCATGTTTTAATATTTAAGAATTTAGAAGCTACCTCATTTGGCACTTGGTTTTTGTAAGCTCCAATTTGCACTTTATATGAAATACCAGCATCATCTGTTTTTACACCATTATCAGCAGTAGGAGTTGGGCCACTCGTAACGCCATTTGTAAATGGAGTAACAGATGGTGTATTAGTAGCACCTGGACCAGGAATGCTATTCATATCAATAACAATGACTGAATTGCTATTAGTAGCAGTTGGAGTAGGAACTGAAGCACCATTAAAAATAATTGGATTTTCAGTTTCCATTTTCAAATTATTGTTTTCTGTTTGTAGTTTTTGTCCCTCAGCAAATGGAATACGTTTAGCATTGTAATAAGCAGATACAAAGGCATCTTTTACTCCAAGATCAACTACTTTACGTTTATCTTCCAATAGTTTACTAGATTGGTTATAAATACCTGCTGTGTATCTGTATAATCCGTTAGGTAATCTTTCAGAGTAAATAGGTTTTAAATTGTATAATTGCCCACGTGTAACTTGTTTTGAGTAAACACCAATTTGAACAGTGTATAACAAGCCATTCATTTTTTCTAACTCGTTGGTAATTTCAGCTGGTTGTGTATCTATTGTATTGTTAGTAGCAACGTTATTAGTTGTAGCTGGTGTAAATGTGTTTTTAGGAACATTAGCATTGCTTGTTAAACCAGCGCTAGTATTTGCAGTAGGTTCAACCGTTTGTCCTGCTGCTTTAGCTTTTTCAGTAGCCTCGTTTAAATTAATACGAACACCGTTATAGTAGGCTACTACAAAGGCATCATTATAGCCTAAATTGCGTAAATCGTTTTTAACAGCATTAGCACTATTATATTGTTCGAAATTACCAGCCATATAACGAATGTAGCCATTAGGAGTTGTTTGCCCAACTACTGGACTTAAACCTTTAAATGTATTATTTGGTAAAGGTGTTTTAAAGGCTCCAATTTGCACTTTAAATACAAGGCCATCAGGCATTTTTTCGTCAATAGGAATTGGCTTAGCTGCAGTGTATGCATTGTTATTTTTAACTTCTAAACCTTCTACTTTTATTTTAGTAGTATTAGTTGCGTTTGTATTTGTAGCGTTAGTTGCGTTTGTATTTGTAGCGTTAGTTGCATTTGTATTGTTAGTGGACGTATTATTGTTTGCGTTATTGTTAGTTACATTATTATTTGTCGCATTATTGTTAGTGGCGTTGTTGTTTGCTGCATTATTATTGGCAGCATTGTTATTAGTTACGTTGTTATTGTTTGCGTTATTAGTAGCTACATTATTGTTTGTAGCGTTGTTATTGTTGGCGTTATTTGCAATAGTGGTATTTGATTCGTTTTCGTTTGAGAAAGTAATTGCAGCAGCGTCTGGATTAGTGATTTTATTTAAGTTACTTAAAGCTTCCACTCCATGTTTGTTGGCTTCAATTAATAAATTTTTCTTGACACTTAAATCATTTGTTTGATTTGCTTTTGCAACAGACGCATCTTTTTTACTATAAGAAGTTTGTGCTTTATCTTTTAAATTAGTTTGTTCAGGAGTTAAATTTGCAGGAACTGAATTTAAACGAGAACTGTACTCTTTATCGTTTGCTTGAATTAATAATGATAAACCATCAACGTGTGTTTGGTTATTAGTATTTAAGTTATTTTTAGCTTCATTTAACTTAGCTACAGCATCTGTATTCTCTGATGCAATGTTTGCTTTTTTAGGAACGTAGTTAGGGAAATGTTTTTTGTATAAATCTAAAAGGGCTTGTTGTTTTGCAATGGCTTGATTTTCTTTTTCTTCGGCATTACTATAACCACCTAATTTTGCGGCATCACTTGGATAAGCATTTGCTTCAGTTCTTAAGTTACTAGCTTGTTTTAAAAATAAAGCGGCTTCGTTAGTTAACATATCTGCCGAATTTAAATCAGCAAAGTTTTTACCTTTTGCCATGGTAGCTAATTCTTCTAAACTTTGTTTATTAGCTTCATAAGTAGCTGTGTTTAATTGTTGTTGTTTGTTAGCTGCGTCTAATTTTTTTGCTACGGCATTAGCTTCTAAGTTTTTGGCAGTATTAATATCTGTTTCTTTTTCAGTTCCTGTTTTGGTTGCTGCATTTTTTCTTAAATTAAATGCTTCAGTATTTAAATTGTCGGCTTCATTTAAAAGGGCGGTAATGTTTCCTTGGTTTAATGAACCGCCCGAACTAGCAGCTTGATTCACATTATCTAAAGAAGCGATAATATTTTTGTCTTCACTAATAGCGGCATTAATTTTTTCGGTTGCTTTGTTTTTTAAATCAGAAGCTTCTTGATCTAAATATGGATTGAAGGTTAATATTTTTGATTCGTTAGGATTATTTAAATCTGTTTTAATTTTAGCGACTTCATCTTTTACTCCATTTCCAGAAGTATTATTTGAGTTTGTATTAGTTATAGTTTCGTTATTAGCAGTAACATTATTATTACTTGCATTTTCGTTATTGTTTGATACGTTGTTGTTTGTTACATTTTCATTATTAGCAGCATTATTCGTTACGTTTTCATTATTATTTGTAACGTTGGAGGCATTATTGGTTTCATTGTTTCCTCCATTAGTTCGACTACTATTATTATTGTTGGCAGCAACGGTATTTGTTTCAGTGGCGTTATTATTATTTGAAATAGCTACTTCATTATTGTTATTTGTCACATTGTTGTTAGCAATAGCAGCAGTGTTTGATTTAGTTAATTCGGTAGCTTCATTTAAAGCTTTTAAGGCCGCTATTTCTTTTTCATTAGCTTTTAATAATAAGTTTGCTTTTTCGGTTGGATTTTGAGCAGTAACAGATTGTCCGATTAAAACTTTTGCTTCATTATTTAAATTATCAGCATTTGTTTTTAATTCTTGTGCTGGTTTATTTGCAGGATTTTGAAAAGCAGGGTCTTTTGCTAATTTACTGCTTTGAGCATTTAATTCGTTTTGATTGACTTTACTTAATGCTAAATAGGCGTCAACCTGTGATAAAGATGTTTTTTTAATTTGTTCGTTTATATTAGCAATAGATTCAGTGGAATTAACTCCCCCTGTATTTAAAGGTTGTACTTTATATGTTGGATTTGTTTTGCTTAAAATCTCTAAAGCTTTTTGTTGTTTTGCTAAAGCCTCATTTTCTTTTTCTTCAGCATTGTTTAAGCCACCTAGTTTAGCTGCACCATTTGGATACGCATCAGCTTCCTGGCGAATTTTTTGAGCTTGCTTAAAGTTAATAGCTGCTTCATCAATTAACATGTTAGCTTGAGAAATCTCATTACTTGTTTTTTGTCCAGTTAATTTTTGTAATTCAGTAAGGTTTAAAATATTGTTATCAAATTTTGCTTTGTTTTGAGTTTGCGCTAATGTCGAAGCTTGTAGCTTTTTCTCAACCGAAATTTTTTCGTTTTCAGTTGCTTGCTTCATTAAATTTTCTTTTTCTTCTCCAGTTTTAGTAGCAGATTCTTTTCTTTGTTCATAAGCCTTGTTGTTTAAAGCATCTGCTTCGTTTAGTAAAATTTCAGGGTTTTGATTAGAAGAATTTTGAAGAGAACTTTCAGTACTAGTAATGAGATTATTTAAGTTGATTTCGTTTTGTTTGGCAATTTCAAATTTTTGAGTGACAGCATCCTTTAAAGTTACTGAGGTACTTTCTTTGTAGTTATTATAAGATACGATATCCTTAGCGGCATTAGTATTAGCTGTTAAGCTTTCTTTTACATTAGAAAGTTCGTTTAATAACACTTCCGGATTATTGCTAGCGGCAGTATTTAATGTTTTTATTGGTGTGTTGTCGCTTGCAATGTTATTGGTAACAGTTGGGTCTTGGTTTTTGTTTGTTTCAGTATTATTTGAAATAACATTATTGGTAATTGATGTATTGTTGTTTTCGGTTGCATTAGTTACAGCAACATTATTATTTGTTACTTCATTAGCATTGTTATTTGAAACAGCATTTGTAGTAGCTGTATTAGTTGCATTAGCATTGTTGTTATTCGATGTTTCATTAGAAACAATAGTTGTATTAGATTCGTTGTTGTTGTTCGCTATGGAAGCGTCTAATTGTTTGATTGTTGTATTATTTAAAGCAATAGCTTTGTCGTTTTCTGTTTTCTGTTTTTCTAATTGTTTTATTTCCTCGTTTAATTTCTTTTTCTGAGTCGCATCTTTTGTTTTTGATACTTCATTTTTATTTAGGGCAATTAAGTCGCTAATTTCTTTGTTGTAGTTTTTGTAAACTTCATTTTGTTGAGTGATGCTTTCTTTATTTGTTTTGTCAACAGGAGAGTTTACTTTATCACTGTATTTATTAGTAATGCCTTCGTATGATAAAGTGCTAGCATTGTTGTTATTAGTGGAAACTTCGTTATTGTTGTTATTCTCGTCATAAACAATATTGTTGTTTTTAACGTTAATGCCTTCCGTAGATTCATTTAAAATTTTAGCAGCTACTAATAATTCTTGGTTAACACCGTCTACTTCATTTTGTAGAGTATTAATTTTTTGGTTATTGGCAGTAATCTCTTTATTCTTAATTTCAATTTCGTTGTTTAGTTCTCTAATTTGAGCCGATATATTTTCTTTAATTGATTTATCGGTTTCGTTTGCTAAATCTTTTTCTAAAGTTTCAGTTTCATTTTTAATGGCATTGATTTCGTTAGAAATAGAACTGTTTTTCTTTTGTGTATTGACTAGTTCTTGTTGTTTTAATTCTGATTCTGCTTTTAAAGAAGTAAATAACTCATCTGATTGATTTTTTTGTTTCGATATATTATCTAATTCCTTTTGAATTTCTTCAAGCTTAGTTAAAGCTTCTTTATTGTTTTTGTTTTTAGTCACAGCTTCTAACTGACTAATGTATTGGTTGGTTAAATCAGCTTCTTTTTGTTGTATACTAGCATCCACTTCTAGTTTTTTAGCCATGTTGGTAGCGGTATTAGCAACACTAGTGGCTATTTTAGCTTCTTCTTTTAATTGATTAGCTTTTGTTAATTCTTCATTCTTTTTCACAACATCCGAAATAGAATTTGCATTTGCTAAAGCTTCGTCAGCAGCCTTTTGTTTCTCAACCGACTCTGCTGTTTTTTGAGTAGCTAATCCAAAAGCATCTTGAGCTTCTTGTTTTAATTTTGCAGCCTCGTCGCTAGCTTCTTTGGCATCTGATTTAGCTATCTCTAATAATTGCTCGTTTGTAACATTTTTGTTAGTGTTGTTTTTTACAGTGTTTCCATCATTGCCTTGAGCTGTTGGATTATTAGTGGAAACAGAATTTAAATTATTTTCGTTGTTATTCGCATTTTGATTTTTAGGATCCTTTATTAAGCTATTGTTGTAAGGTTCCATTTCATTAACCTCTAGTTTAGCTTTTTTCTCAATAAAATCTATCATCATGGCGTAGTTTTCATCATCTACTTTTCCATCAAAATAATTCGTGATTTTTAGAATTTTATTTTCATAAGCAATCATTTGTTTATACGGTTTTAATGTATAAGCCACTGGAATATTAACGGCATCTGATTGTGTATTAATTCCAGGCGTTTCAACAGTGAATAAGAATTTTCCACCGTTAGGTAATTCCATATTGTAATCGCCATTATCTGCTGCTTGAAATGTGCCAACAATTTCTCCATTGGCCATATTCTTAACTGTAATTTTTGATTTCAAACTCTGATTTGCATCTTCTTTAACTACAGTTCCTTTAATCACTGCAGAGTTCATTGGTCGACGTTCGGTGTTTACTTTTAGAACATCTAGTTTTCCATAGGGGCTGTATCTACCAGTACTAAAGAAAGCTGTTTTTTCAAGAGAGTCGGTTACAAATAAAATATCATCGTCGGGTGAGTTGATAGGAAATTCTAAATTTTCTGGTTTACTCCAAGATTGAGTGCCGTCATCATATGTAGTTTTAAATACATCGTAACCACCCATGCTGTTATGACCTTTAGAGCTAAAGTAAAGTGTCTTACCGTTAGGATGTAAAAAAGGGTAGTCTTCGTCAAATTCTGTGTTAATAGATGAAGGTAATATTTGTGCTTTACTCCAACTGCCGTTAGGTAATCTGTTTACAAAATAAATATCTCTTCCATTGCTTCCTCCTTCTCCGTAACTTGAGTAATAAAGCCTTTCGCCACTTTTTGGAAGATATACAACGGATTTGTCTTTTTTCTTTTTATCATAACCTGTTTTATAATCGTCGGGTTTTACTAATAATTTTCCACCAATTTCTTTCACGTCGTAGCCTCTATAGTAATCTGCTTCGTTTAATTGTTTTTTGCTGATGATTACTAAATCTGATAAATTCGATAATAATCGTTTACCATTTTTACAAGCTTGTATTTCTCTATCAACTTCTAATTTTTTGATAGAAGAAGAGCTACCTATTTTTTTATAATCTGTATATAATTTTATTGCTTCATCAAATCGATAATTGATGTGATAGGTTTTGGCTAGATAAAATAAGGCGTCTTTTGGAGCAGTTGCAGGATTTTTAGTGGCAATTTGTAAATAGGAGTAAGGCTTCTTTTTGTCAGGTTCTGTATAAAGCATACAAACACCTAATCTGTAATTATATTCAGGATCTTTTGGGTATAAGGATACTAATTGTGCGTAGAGTTTATAGGCTAAATTATAATCTTCATCTTCAAAATGTTTTTCGGCTTGTTTTTTTAAATCGTCTTCGTTTTTTATTTGGGAATAAGAATCTGAGCAATAGAAAATTGCTAAAAACAAGAATAAATAGCTTAAACGCATACCACTTGTATGAAAGATATGTCTAATTTGATTCAGATTCAATGTCAAATATACCTAAATATACCTAAATATTTTAGTATATAGATGTAAAAAAACTATTTTTTCCACAATAAATAACTAAAAGTATTAAGCTAAAGAATTTTGCACTATAGAAAATGTATAAATTCTGTAATTAAAGTTTTTTAAGATAAAAACATTAGATTTGTGGAAACTCAAAATTATAAAAAACTATATGAAAAAAATTTACTCAATTATTGGTTTATTAGCGTTAACTATTACTGCTAATGCACAAGGAAAAGCTAATAAAACAGCTGAAACAAGAAATGTATCAATTTCTGCACTTAATCCTTCAGTTCTTAATAGTGCTGTTACCCCTACAACTACAGCTTTACAACCAGCTTCTTTTGGAGCAACTTCAGGATGTACAGTAACTACTTACGGTGCTGGCGCTGATGGATATGTTGCTGGAACAAATGCTTATGGAGATAAAGCTAAATCTCAAAAATATGATTTAGCTACTTATACTTTAGGTTTACCTGCAACTTGTAGTGGCGTAGCAATGATTATTCCTTATGTTACTGGAACAGGAAGTGTAACAGCTAAGGTTTATGCTGATGCATCTGGTTTACCTGGTACTTTATTAGGTACAAGTATTCCAGTTCTTTTATCTTCAGTTAATACTGCAACTTACACAACATTTGCATTTGCATCTGCAGTTAA
Organism: Bacteroidetes bacterium UBA5697; assembly: GCA_002420145.1. Taxonomy (GTDB): domain Bacteria; phylum Bacteroidota; class Bacteroidia; order B-17B0; family Aurantibacillaceae; genus UBA4416. The sequence continues at coordinate 64,555 of DIHL01000021.1, read as the reverse complement.
TTTAACTTCAACTGTTTTTCACGTTGCCTTAGATTTTTCTACAACTAATGCTGCAACTGGAGATACTGTTATTGTTGCTCAAACTCATGATGGATGTTCTGCGAACACAGTAAATGGATCTAATGAACAATTAGGAGATAACTCTTGGCAATCATTTACAACTGCTTCTCCAGCTGGTTGGGGATTCACTTCTACAGATTTAGCTATTTTTCCAATTGTTACCGCTGAAATTATTACTGGTGTTAAAGATTTAGCAATTAATTTTGCTACTATCAGTCCAAATCCTTCTAATGGTATTTTTAATATTACATTAAAATCAAATAATGATGTTAATGTAACAATTACTAATGCTATCGGACAAATTGTAACTAACAAAAACTTCACACCTTCTGAATCTATTTCAGTTGATTTGTCTAATAATAATAATGGTGTTTACTTTGTAACTATTACAAATGGTAAAGAAAAATCAGTTAAAAAAGTAGTATTAAACAAATAATATTTTTTTCTTCTTTAAAAAAGTCCTGCGAAAAAGCAGGACTTTTTTTTTACAGTTTTGATTAATTTTTATTCTTGTTTTAGAATTTTTTTTGTATCAAATTTGATATACTTAATAATAAGATGATGATTCAAAAAATATGTATTCTTGTTCCTTTTTCTTTATTTTTTTCATGCAATGATTCAGAGTATATAAAAGAAAATAACAATTTAGTGATAAATAATTCAAAAGATAGTGTTTTTAAAACAACTCTTTGGATTGCACCAGATACTAGTACTATTCCTCATGATGAGTTTGGAGATATTGTAAGATATGGAAGAGAATTAATTATTAATACAGCATATTATATTGGACCAGAAGGAAAAGTTGGCAAGTTTTTAGGTAATAAAATGAATTGTACCAATTGTCATTTAGATGCTGGAACAAAACCATACGCCTTAAATTTTTATAGTACACATGCTAGGTATCCTCAATATCGCGCACGAGAAAACAAAATTTTGTCACTATCAGATAGAGTAAATAATTGTATTGAAAGACCTCATATTGGAAAGCATTTACCACTTGATAGTAAAGAAATGATTGCGATTATCTCTTACATGAAATGGTTAGGTGAAAATGTTCCAGTAAATGGTCATGTTGCAGGCGATGGCCCTATTAAAATAGATTTTCCCACAAGGGCAGCAGATCCTAAAAAAGGCGAGGAAGTGTATAAAAGAGAATGTTTAGTTTGCCATGGAGCTAATGGAGAAGGGAAAATGAGAGCTGATAATGTATGTTATGAATATCCCCCGTTATGGGGCGACAAAAGTTACCAATCGGGTAGCAGTGTTCATCGCTTAATTAAAATGGCACCTTTTGTTTATGCCAATATGCCAAACAAAATTGCTACGTACAATAATCCTAAATTAACCATTGAAGAAGCCTATGATGTGGTGGCATTTATAAATAATGATACGATTCATAAAAGACCTGTTCCTGTTACGGATAGTGATTACCCAAGCTTAAGCCATAAGCCTATTGATTATGATAAAGGCCCATATTTGGATTCATTTTCTGAATCTCAACATAAATACGGTCCGTATAAACCAATTGTTGATTATTATAATAGAATAGGAAAAAAAGCTAATTATTAGAAGATAAATTTTAATAATTGTAACTTTACTCCATGATTTTAGAAAACCCTGAACAATTAATATTACAATCTTCTCAATTAAGTAATGAATTAAAAAACATTGCTAAAAAAGTATTTAAAGGCGAACGTATTACCTTTGATGAAGGTGTTTATTTATATGAGCATGCTAATCTTTCTTATTTAGGCACTTTAGCTAATTATGTAAGAGAAAAAAAGAACAAGAATTTTGTTTTTTTTAATCGCAACTTTCATGTTGAACCAACAAATATTTGTGTTTACACGTGCTCGTTTTGTGCTTATTCTCGTTTAATAAAACAACGCGAAGAAGGTTGGGAATTATCCATTGAGCAAATGATGGACTTGATTAAAAAATATGATGGACAACATGTTACCGAAGTTCATATTACAGGTGGTGTTATTCCAAAACAAGATTTAACTTTTTATACGTCTTTATTCAAAGCAATTAAGACTCATCGTCCTGATTTGCATGTAAAAGCATTAACCCCAGTAGAATGTCATTATATCTTTAAAAAAGCTAAAGTAACTTACGAAGAAGGTATGAAGTTATTGAAAGAGTCAGGCTTAGATTCGATGCCTGGTGGTGGCGCCGAAATTTTTGATAAAGAAATTAGAGATAAAATTGCTGGTGGAAAATGTAGTGCCGAAGAATGGTTAAGCATTCATGAAATTTGGCATGGCATGGGAATGCAATCAAATGCGACGATGTTGTACGGACACATAGAAACGTTCGCACATCGTGTAGATCATTTAGAAAGATTACGTCAGTTACAAGATAAAACAAAAGGCTTTAATGCGTTCATTCCTTTGAAATTTAGAAATGGAAATAATGATATGTCGGATGTGCCTGAAGTAAGTGTGATAGAAGATTTAAGAAATTATGCCATTAGCAGAATTTACTTAGATAATTTTGATCATATAAAAGCTTATTGGGCAATGATTGGAAGAAGCACTGCTCAATTGTCTTTAAATTTTGGAGTAGATGATATGGATGGAACCATTGATGATACAACAAAAATTTATAGTATGGCTGGTGCTGAGGAACAAAATCCAAAACTAACTACTCAGGAATTAGTTGATTTAATTACTCAAGTGAAACGTACACCGGTAGAAAGAGATACTTTATACAATATCGTTAAGGATTATTCTTCTGTCAGTTCGAGCGAAGTCGAGAATACGTTATAAGAAATGGGTTATTTTTTTCTGATACTTTTTTTGTTGTGTTTATTGGTGCCAATATTCAGCTATGTGATTTTTCCATGGTATATGAAATTATCAGTCATGAATATTATTCGTTCAAAAAACAATTATTCGTCAATTACCGAATGGCCTTCTGTAACGATTGTGTTTTCTGTATTTAACGAAGAAAAAGTCATCAGAAGAAAGTTAGAATCACTTTTAAATTCAGATTATCCAAAAGATAAATTACAAATTTTAATAGGTTCCGATAATTCAACTGATCAAACGCATCAAATTATTGAAGAGTTTGTTGCTCAAAATTCAAACATCACATTAATAAAAAAAGAAACTCGTAACGGTAAACTAAAAATTATTAATGAATTAGTAGATATGACATCTACAGAACATTTAGTGTTTACGGATGCCAATGTGTTTTTTGAGCCCTTGACTTTAAAAGCTTTAGTGTATAATTTAATTGCGAAGGATGCAAAAATGGTGTGTGGAAATATTTTAAAATTCTCCCCTAAAAATCAAGGTATTTCTGATCAAGAAATTTTTTACATGAATTTCGAAAATCAATTAAAATATCACGAGAGTTTAAAATATGGTTTTTGTGTGGGAGTAGAAGGAGGCTGTTATGCTATTTTAAAATCTAGTTTTGTGAAAGTACCTGATGGTTTTTTAATGGATGATTTTTTTATCACTCTAGATGTGATTGAGAAAAAAGGAAAAGTGTTATTTGAGCCCGAAGCAGTTTGTTATGAAGATGTGAACGATGCTCCGATGATAGAGTTTAAACGAAAAATAAGAATTTCATTAGGTAATTTTAGAAACTTAAAATTTTACAAACATTTATTGTTTCCTATTCATCAAGGTTTTGGTTTTGCTTTTTTCTCTCACAAAGTATTGCGTTGGTTTACGCCTTTTGCTTTAGTGTTTTCTTTCTTTTTATCGTATGCAGTGAGTTTTTATTTCTCTTTTTTTATTCTTGTAAGCTTGGGGTATAGCTTGTTGATAGTATTGCCAGCATTAACTATCTACTTAGAGAAAGTAAACATTAAATTACCTTTAGTAAATTCATTAGGTCATTTTATTTTAATGAATTTTGCTTTATTGATTGGTTATATAAAATTTATTTCAGCCACCAATGAAAGTGCTTGGGAGCCTCCCAAACGCAATGTTTAGGCTATTTTAATGCCAACTAACAAAACGTCATCTACTTGTTCGTGAGAACCTTTCCAGTCTAAAAATTCTTTACGCATAATTTCATGCTGTTGAGTAAGTGGAAAGTTTTGTATTGTTTTTAATTTTTCTTGGAACTGAGCGTATTTGTATTTTTTCCCCTTTGGTCCACCAAATTGATCGGCATAACCATCAGAAAATAAGTAAATACTATCTCCTTTTTCAACTGTAAAACGTTTAGTTGTAAATTTTTGAATTTTATCTTCAATAAAAGCACCTACAGGAAATTTATCTCCTTTTATTTGGTGAAGCTCCCCATTGCTAATATGATAAATGGGATTATTGGCCCCAGCAAATAATACTTCGTTAGAGTGTTTGTGAATAGCAATTAAAGCCACATCCATTCCATCTCTCACAGCACTTTCGCCATAAGTTTGATGAAGACTTTCTGTTAGCCAAATATTAACGGCGTCTAATATTTCTGAAGGTGTAACAAGGTCTTTCTCTAAAACAGCTTTATTTAATAAATTAAAATTGACAATAGAAATTAAAGCGCCAGGAACACCATGCCCAGTACAATCTGCTGCTGCCACATAAACGTAATCTTTAGTTTCTTCTACCCAATAAAAATCCCCACTTAAAATATCTTTTGGCATGTATAATAAAAAAGAGTTTGGTAAAATTTTTTTCCACATGTTTTTTGGTGGTAAAATAGCACCTTGTATGCGTTGCGCATATTTAATACTGTCTTTAATATCTTCATGTTGTTCTTCAACAATAGTTTTTTGTTGCTGAATAATTTCATTTTTAATCTCTAATTCTTTATTAGCTTTTTGTTTATTTTTATATCCTTTGAATATGAAAAACAAAAGACCTAATAATAAAAAGCAACCGCCCAATGCAAAGTAAATGGTAAGTTGTTTGTTTTTGTTCCCTAAGGTTAATACCTGATTTTCCTGTTCTTTTTTGTCTGATTCGTATTTAATTGACATTTCATGAATGGTTTTTTTAGTGTCATCATCAAAAATAGAATCCTTTAGGTGAACATATTTACTATAATATAAATTAGAAGTTTTGAAGTCACCGATTTTTGTATAATAATTTGCGATAGATTCATATGTATTATATAGGTTTCTTATATCATTTAGTTTAATAAATAAATCTGATGCATCTAAACAATTAGTTATCCCACCTTCAAAATTTCCTAGTTCAGCATTTACTTGCCCAATATTTTGCAAGGCAACTGCAATATTATATAAATCATTAGGATTGTTTTTCAAAGATAGTTCATAAAATTTATTATAATAGTTTAACGCTTCTTTATGATTTTTTAGTTGGTATGTAACACCTCCTAAACAATTATAACAACTGGGTAAATAAAAAGAATCATTATGATTTATAAAATCATTCTCCGCAATTTTATACTTAGAGTAAGCATTCTTATAATCACCTTTATTATATAAATACATGCCTAAATTAAGGTTTGCGATAGCTATACCTAAAGTATCATTAACTTTTGTGTAATACTCAATAGCTTTATTAGAGGTTGAAATAGCTAAATTGTAATTATTAAGTCTACTATAAACGCTCGATAAACCATTATAAATTTCCGCTAAAATTTTTTCTTTTTTTGGAGATTTAAAGTTTTGAGCATATTTTTCAGCCTCAAAATAAATATTTAAACTTTTTACATAGTCGCCAGTGTTTTTGTATAACCAAGCGAGGTCATCATAACTTGTTTCTAATTTATGTTTTAAAATTAAACTGAGTCGTACTTCTTCTAAAGAAAATTCAATGGCCTTTGCAGGATCGCTACCCTGAGATAAAGAAACAATTTGGTGAAGTAAATTAATTTTATTGGTGTCGTTTTTTGAATTTTCAATAAGAGACGTTAACGAATCTATTTGAGAACTATTTTGACTAAACAAGAAGAGAGGAGACAAGAAAAATATAATGGATATAAATTTGTGCATAAAGGAATATTAATATATATTTATCCTAATATAAATCTTAAAAATACAAAATTATGGCAGCAGAACCAAAAACAGGTAAAATTAATACGATTTTCGATGCTGATACAGCGGATCTTATCGAAGATGGAACAGGTGCAACAAGAGACTTTTATCAAAAGGGAGCGCAAGTTTCTTTTCAACCTGGTGATAGTGTAAATTATATGTTAATTACATTTCCTAATGGAAAGCCGCCAGTAGTAATTGAGGTTAAAAGGCCAACTTAATAAAAGATCCAAAATTGACTGCCCCCATAAAGTTTACACTAAATGGGGGCATTTTATTTTACAGGAATTATTGCTTTGTTATATATATATATATATATATATATATATATATATATATATATATATTAGCTGAATAAAATAAAAAAATAATAAATATGAAAAAGACATTAATTTTAGCATTGACTGTATTTAGCTGTTTTATGCTAAGTACATCAGTATTCGCACAAAATTCTGCTAGTACACAACAAGTTGGGAATTCAAATGACCGTATTAGTAGTGGTACAGTTACAGAAATTACAGGAAATAACGTTAAAGCAGTTGATAACACAACTGGAGAGATTGTCGAATTTATTCACCCAGGAGCACAAGTTACTTTTGTAGTAGGAGATAGTGTAACCTATATTTTAATTGACAGACCTAAAGGAAACCCTCCGATAGTGGCAGATGTTAAAAAACCTAGATAATTTTAAAAGCCCCCGCCAGCTGGCGGGGGCTTTTTTTATGGCATTTAGTTTATGCTAATATTTTCTCCAAATCCACCTATTTTTTCACTATCTTTGCGCCCTTAAAAATTTATAATTAATTGCAATGGTTTCTGTTAATAGTGTTACGGTTTCGTTTGGAGGATACAATTTATTTGACAACGTATCTTTTTTAATCAATCCGAAGGATAGAATTGGTTTAGCTGGTAAAAATGGTGCTGGTAAAAGTACCATGCTTAAACTATTAGCAGGTCATCAGTCTCCAACCAAAGGAGAAGTTACCATTCCTAAAGATTGTAAAATTGGGTATCTACCTCAAGATATGACGCATCAACATGGGAGAACTGTTTTTGAGGAAACAGAATCTGCTTTTGCAGAAATTAAAGCCATGCAAGCTCGCCTAGATGATATCAATCATCAATTAGAAACACGTACAGATTACGAAAGTGATGCTTACATGAAATTGATCGAAGATTTAACGGAAATTAATACACGTTTAGATATTGTTGGTGCTAGTAACACAACAGAAGAAATTGAGAAGATATTAGGCGGTTTAGGTTTTGAGAGAAGAGAATTTACTCGTCAAACATCAGAATTTAGTGGTGGTTGGAGAATGCGAATTGAGTTAGCTAAATTATTATTACAAAAACCAGATGTATTAATGCTTGATGAGCCTACTAACCATTTAGATATTGAAGCGATACAATGGTTAGAAGAATTTATGGAAACCTTTAGCGGCGCTGTTGTTTTAATCAGTCACGATAAAACATTTTTAGATACGGTTACAAAACGTACCATTGAAATTGTGAATCAAAAAATTTACGATTACCGCACCAATTATTCGCACTACTTAGAATTAAGAGCAGAGCGTAAAGAACAACAAGAAAACGCCGCTAAAAACCAACAACGCATCATTAACCAATACGAAACATTAATTGATAAGAATAGAGCGAAAGCTAGTAAAGCAGCCTTTGCCCAATCGTTAATTAAGAAGTTGGATAAAATGGATAGAGTAGAAGTAGACGATGTAGATACAGCGTCTGTTCGCTTTCGTTTTCCTGCACCAGCGCATAGCGGAAAAATTGTGATTACAGCAGAACACGCAGGAAAAAAATATGGAGAGAAACAAATTTTTTCTGATGCTAATTTCATTATTACTAAAGGAGAAAAAATTGGTTTAGTTGGACGTAACGGAGAAGGAAAATCAACCATGATGAAAATGATTGCGAAGAAAATCCAGTTTGATGGAACTGTGCAATTAGGTCATAGTGTGTTGATGGGTTATTTTGAGCAAGATCAAGAAGAAAAATTAAATTTAGATAAAACGGTTTTTGAAACCATTGATGAATTAGCGGTTGGTGATGTTCGACGTCAGGTGCGTAGTTTATTGGGTTCGTTTTTGTTTGGAGGAGAAGATATTGATAAGAAGGTGAAGGTATTGAGTGGAGGTGAGCGTGGACGTTTAGCATTATGTAAATTGTTATTAGAGCCATATAACTTATTATTATTAGATGAGCCAACCAATCACTTAGATATTAAATCAAAAGAAGTATTAAAGCAAGCATTGATTGATTATGAAGGAACCATTGTGATGGTAAGTCATGATAGAGATTTTATGACAGGGATGTGTGATCGTTTATTTGAATTTAGAGATGGACACGTCAAAGAATATTTATGTGATATTAAAGAGTTCATGGAAATTCGTAAAGTGGAGCGTTTAAATCAATTAGATTTGGATAAGTCAGGTGTGAAAGCTGTTCAGGTTGCTGAGAAAAAAGTGGCTGCCCCTTCTGATTTTGAAGCTGCCGAAAAGAAAAAACAACAAACGCAAATTGCTTCTCAAATAAAAAAAGTCGAAGAAAATATCACTCGTTTAGAAGCAGAAATAAAACTATTGGACGACAAATTAGCGATTCCAGAAGCTTACGAAGCTTTAACTAAAGATCCTCATTTTTTTACTTCATATAATACCTTGAAGAAAGAATTAGAAAATGAAATGGCTAAGTGGGAAGATTTGAGTTCAAAGTTAGCTTAATATTAATCTTGTCAGTTCGAGCGTAGTCGAGAACACAAAGATTTATAGAACGCTTCTCGACTTCGCTCGAAGTGACAAAAAACAAAAAACTCCTGCTTTTAGTAGGAGTTTTTTTGTTTTAATGAAAAACAGAATTAATATCTTGGTCTTTGTTTAAGCCTAATTTTTGACGAATAGTTGAAGCTAAAATATTAATAGCTACCATGTTTTCTCCACCTAATGGAACAATGATGTCCGCAAAGCGTTTAGTTGGTTCAATAAATTGTTCGTGCATTGGTTTTACAGTATTTATGTATCTGTCCAAAGTTTGCTCTACATTTCTTCCTCGCTCTATAATGTCGCGTTTAATTACTCTTAACAAACGTTCGTCGGCAGGAGCATCCACAAAAACTTTTACGTTACAAATATCTCGTATACGTTTATCTGTAAACAATAATATCCCTTCTACTAAAATCACATCTTTACTATCGATATGAATCGTTTCTGAAGAGCGCGTACAAGTTATGTATGAATAGATTGGTTTTTCGATGCTATGACCTTTTTTTAATTCATTGATATGATTGTACAATAAGTCAAACTCAATAGAATCAGGATGGTCGAAATTGATATGTTTTCGTTCTTCAATCGAGATATCTGAATTGTCTTTGTAATACGAATCTTGAGAAAGAATAGCAACATGATCAACAGGCAGTATATCTAGTATTTTATTGACTACAGTCGTTTTACCTGAACCTGTGCCGCCGCATATACCAATAATTAACATAATAGATTAAAGAAATTTACCCTGTAAAAGTAGTAAATTATTTAACTTGTTGTTTTGAATGAGAAATTATAAAGACTGTCTTTTCTAAAGCTATTTAACTATAACTTTCCATTCTTGATTTGTAGGTAGTGATATTTTTATTCTCATTATCAGATTCAACCTTTCCATCTTTTAAACGAACAATACGGTGAGCATGGGCTGCAATATCTTCTTCATGGGTAACTAAAATAATCGTATTGCCATTTTTATGAATATCTTCTAGTAAACCCATAATCTCAATGGATGTTTTACTATCTAAGTTTCCTGTAGGTTCATCTGCTAATATAATAGCAGGATTATTTACTAAAGCTCTAGCAATAGCCACACGTTGTCGCTGACCACCCGATAATTCATTTGGTTTGTGAGTCATACGGTTTCCTAATCCAACTTGTTCTAATACTTTTGTCGCCATTTCTTCTCGTTTGCTTTTTTCAATGCCTGCGTAAACTAATGGCAACATAACATTTTCTAATGTTGTAGAGCGTGGTAATAAATTAAAGGTTTGAAAGACGAAGCCAATTTGTTTGTTTCTAACTTCTGCCAATTCATTATCACTCATTTGAGCAACGGCTAATTTATTGAGGATGTATTCGCCAGAAGTGGGAGAATCTAAACAGCCTAACATATTCATGAGGGTAGATTTTCCGCTTCCGCTTGGTCCCATTAAGGCAACATATTCGTTTTTGTAAATATTAAGAGTAACACCACTTAAGGCATGAATTTCTTCAGTACCAATTTTGTATTCTTTTTTGATGTCTTTTAACTCAATAATGGGCTCCATAAAGTAAAGGTAAATAAAATTACACGTATTTAACGTGATTTATTTTATTGGTCGTAATCTTAGATTAACGGAATTAATTAAATCTATAGCCTAGTTTAATGTAGTTTCCTGTAAATGAAATACTAGCTTTTTTTAAGAAAGGATCTAAGTGCTTTTTTCTATTTCTATTGTTTAAAATAGTCATCGCTAAATCAAATACCATTAATCCGGCACCTTGCATGATTACTGAATTTCCAAAGCCATTAAAACGTTCTTGCTTTTTTAAATCTGTTTGATTATTGGCATATTCTTTCATGTAAAATCCTCCCGAGATATAAACGACATCTAAAATAGCATTTGCTAAAAATAGTTTTTCGGCTTGGGTTTGACTTTTTTGTAAATCATACATTGTAGCGGATGTTTTTTCTTTTGCTAATAAACCTGGCAATGCAATTCCTAAATTCACAATTCCCCAGGAAGCGTTCATTAAATGAAAATTCTTTTCCTCTTCGCTTTTTGTTAAAGCATAACCAATTCCACTTCCTACAATATTGGCACTTGCCCACGAAGTTAAAACAATCATTCCATTATGGTTTAGCTTATTTTTTCTGCTATCGAATTGTTTGATAATTGAATCTGTTTGAGCATTTGATAGGATGCTAACTAAAATAAAAATGCTTGCAATGAAATATTTCATAAATAATGTTTAATAGTTTAACAGATAATATAGTAAAATGTTTTTTGAAGTAAAATAAAAATCCCTTTAAGCAAAACTTAAAGGGATTTTAAATGAGATAAATTATTAATCTCTTTTCTTTAACCAACTAGTTACTGCTGGAGCTAATTCTTTTTGAGATTTACTTCCTACAAACACTCCAATGTGCCCGCCTTTAAAACTATATAATTCTTTATCCTTACTGCCAACTAAGTCATTTAATGGGATTGTAGCTGCAGGAGGCACTAAATGATCTTCAGTTGCATAAATGTTTAATAAGTTGGAGGTTAAGTTTTTTAAATTTACTTTTTTACCACCTATTTCTAATTCTCCTTTTACTAATTTATTTTCTTGATAAAAACCTTTCATAAATTCTTTAAAGCATTCACCAGCCTGGTCAGGACTTTCGCTAATCCATTTTTCCATGCGTAAAAAGTTCATCAACTTATCTTTATCGTCTAATGAATTTGTTAATGTTTGTTGCTTTTGTAATTTCATCATTGGTTTCAACATATCAAAGCCTTGATTTAAGAAATCACCTGGTATTAAACCACCAAAGCCTTCTACAATTTTGTCAAAATCCATGTCTTTACTCCAACGGAATAATAAACCATCATTTGTACTAAAATCAATAGGAGTAACATGTGTTACTAAATTTTTCACCTTGTTAGGATATAAAGAGCTATAAATAACGCTTAAAGTACCGCCTTGGCAAATACTTAAAATGTTTATTTTTTCTACTCTGTTTTTCTTTCTAATAAAATCAACACAATTGTTGATGTATCCGTTTACATAATCATCAATGCTTAAGTATTTATCTATTTTAGTTGGATTACCCCAATCAATTAAATACACATCTAATCCAGCTTCTAATAAGTTTCTGATATAACTTCTGTCTGGTTGAATGTCCAACATTTTATAGGTGTTTACTAAGGCGTAAACAATTAAAACGGGTGTTTTATAAGTCGGTTCAGAAGTTCTGTCGTATTTATAAAGCGTTAATTTATCTTCGTTGTATACAGCGGTTTTTGGAGATGTAGCAATATCTACTTCATTAATTGCACTAAATGTTTCATAGCTCTTCATTAATTTAGAGCTCATGTTTTGCATTTCTTCTACTAACTTTTTTTCCATAGGACTTGTTTTATATGCCGTTAAGTTACAATGTTTTCGTATTTATAAAAAATGAAATTAAAAAAAAGGCTGCCCACAAACACATTGGCAGCCCTCTTATTATTGTGCTATGAACACAAAGGCGATTTTATTTCTTTTTAGCTTTTGCGCCAGTACCTTCTTCAAATAATTCTACAGAAGCAGCATTTTGCATCGCTAATTTAGTTTGTAAATCTTTTACTGTTTTTTTAAGATCGTGCATGGTTTTGTAAATCTCTTCCATTTCGCTCTTAAATGCAATTGGGTATTGTTCAAACACATTTTCAAATTGTTTTTCAAAATGTTTTTTCACATCCATGCTTAAGTTTAAGGCTTCTGCTTTTACTTTGCTAAATTCATCTGTAGCAAATAACTCAGAAAACATTTTTTCGTTAGTTTTTACCCACTCATTATATAATTCAGTAGCCGTTGGCATTTTAAAATCGCCAGCTTGTACGTTTTTATATTTTTCTTGAGTTTCTTTAGCTAAAGATTCCATTGAAGCTTGCATTGTTTTATACAATTGAGATTGTAACTCAGATTGTTTAATGCTATATTCAGTTACTTTATCTAATAAAGCAATAGTTGCTTCAACATTTTCTTTTTCTTTTCCTGGGTTAGCTAATTTTAATAATGGCTCAAATGTTTTACCAAATACATTATTCATTTTAGCATATAAATCTTTCATGTGCTCAGCATCACCCGAAAACATTTCAGGGAATTGAGCAGACATGTTTTTCATTTGCTCATAGTATTCTTTTCCTAAACCATTTTGATTTACGAAAAAGTTATGCATTTGCTTAGTAGCATTATCATAAACCTCTTTTAAGCTAGCATTATTGAAAAATGAACCAAAAATTTGTTCAGTCATTTTTTTATAATTTTCTTGAGAGTAAATGTTTTTCCAAGTTTCAACGCTAAAATCAGAGTTTTTAATAGCAGTCATCATTGGTTGAAACATCTCTTGAACTTTCATATACATTTGACCGCCTTCATACATGTTTTTAAACATATCAGCATTAAATGGATTTTTGATAGTTTGAGAAAATGTATCGTAAGAAGTATTCATGGTATTCATCCAGCTATTGTAGATGTTTGTCCATGCATTATTCATAGTAGAAAAGCTATTGTTATAATCATTAGCGTTTTTACCATAATTAACCATTGAATTGTAAATACTTTGGTTAAAATCAGTCATTTGTTTTAAACCAGCCATTTGTTGGTTATACCAATTTTTTAAAAATTCTTCTGGTTTAGAATTGTTATTCATAAAAGGATTTGCACCAAAAGGGTTTGCATTCATACCGCTAAACATAGCAGCTTGTTTTTCCATCATATCTTTATAGATAGATTGGCCGTCAGCCATTGCGTTACCATTAGCAAATGCAGATTGGAATTTCTTTGCAGAATCCATCCAAGTGTTCATGGCGTTAGCTTGAGCATCCATCATGTTGTCGATAATTGGGTTGTTTGTTTTCATTTTTTTGAGCTTATTGATATATATAATTTAGTAAATTCAGCTTATTACTTGAAAATCAACGGTTTAAAGGCTTGTTTTCAAATCCGGTGCAAATGTCGTCATTTTTTACTATACGTGTCAAGTAAATTCGTATTAATTTTGTGTTAAATTGTCGTAAAAATAGATTAATTGGTCTAAATCGAAATAAGTTTTAGAAAACTTGACATTGTGATATTTTTTTTTGAAAATTACTGAAAACTAAGCCCTATGATAGAAACTGGACAAACTTATTCACATGATTTCAAATTTACGCAAGATGAAGTCAATCGTTTTGCAGAAGTAACTGGAGATAAAAACCCAGTTCATATTGATGCAGATTTTGCAGCAAAAACAATGTTTAAAAAACCAATTATGCACGGAATGCTAGGAGCAGCCTTGTTTAGTAAAGTGTTTGGTGTATTGTTTCCAGGCGAAGGAACTATTTATTTAAAACAATCGTTAAGCTTTTTAAAACCAATGTATGTGGAGGTTGAATATGAGGCTATTTTTACTGTAAGAGAAGTTTTAAAAGACAAACATCGTGCAGTGATTGAAACTCTTATAAAAGATAAAACAACTGGTAACGTATGTACTAGTGGCGAAGCTACAGTAATGAATATGGATAAAATATAATATTTACGAATTAATAATACGGATATACGAATGAGTTTACACTAACTCATAATGAGATTCGTAAATTCGAACAGATTCGTAACTATTATATTTAAAAGAAAGATACAATTATGGAAAAATCGAACAAACGTACTGTATTAATAACAGGAGCTACTGGTGGTTTAGGAACCGCTATGTGTAAAGAATTATATAAAGATGGTTATACAGTTGTTGGAAACTATCACACCAAAGAAAAAGCTGATAAATGGATGGAGCAAATGAAAGCTGAAGGCTTTACTATTGAACTATTTTATGGTGATGTGAGTGATTATGAGAGCATTGGTAAAATGATTGCTGAAATTGAGGCTAAATATGGTCATATTGATACTCTAGTAAATAATGCAGGTATTACTCGCGATGGACGTTTAATTAATATGAAACCAGAAGATTGGCATGCTGTTATTAATACTAATTTAAATTCTGTATTTAATTGTACTCGTCAAGTGATTCAAGGAATGATTGATCGTAATTTTGGACGTATCATTAATATTTCTTCTGTAAATGGTCAACGTGGACAATTTGGACAAACTAATTATTCGGCTGCTAAAGCAGGCATGCATGGTTTCACTAAATCATTAGCGATGGAAGTTGCAAAATACGGAGTAACCGTAAATACAATTTCTCCAGGTTATATTGGTACAGATATGGTTATGGCGGTTCCCGAAAAAGTATTGAATCAAATTGTAGCTCAAGTGCCAATGGGAAGACTAGGAGGCACACATGAAGTGGCGCACTTAGTGTCTTTTTTAGCAAGCGAAGAAACAAGTTTTGTTACTGGCGCTAATTATAGCATTAATGGAGGGCAGCATGTTTATTAATCTTATTAGTGGAGTAATTTTTTTATGATGGGAAATTATTATACTTTTAATAAATGAAGTCTGAAGAAAATATTCAATCTTTAAAAAAGAGAATTAAGGAACTTGAAAAAGAAAACCAACTTCTTAAAAAAAAGAAAGATGTTTTTTTTACAACAAAAAAAACGGTAAAAGCACCTAGTGAAATTGCGCCGATTTTTGACAAAGCTTCCGAAAT
This sequence comes from Bacteroidetes bacterium UBA5697, assembly GCA_002420145.1. Classification (GTDB taxonomy): domain Bacteria; phylum Bacteroidota; class Bacteroidia; order B-17B0; family Aurantibacillaceae; genus UBA4416. The sequence continues at coordinate 49,164 of DIHL01000021.1, read as the reverse complement.
TGTAAAAAATTATTTTCAGACTTTTAATGCTGATCCTAGTTTATCAAAAATTGAAGTTAATGGACAACGATACGTGTTAATGCGCGCAGAGTCGTTGGCTAATGATTTCTTTAAAAATATTTTGAATTTATATTCTGATAGGTCAAAATCTGAGGCCATTAAAATTGGAAGAAATTTATTATTTGATTTTGCTCATTTAATTGGAATAGAGGATGCGAAAAACTTTCATAAAAAAATGAAATTGAAAAATCCTTTAGCTAAACTTTCGGCAGGTCCTATTCATTTTGCATATACAGGCTGGGCATTTGTAGATATTTTGCCAGAAAGTAAACCAACCCCGGATGATAATTTTTTCTTGAAATATCATCACCCATATTCCTTTGAAGCAGACTCATGGATTAAATCAAAAGAAAAAACAGATTTTCCAGTATGTTCTATGAATGCAGGATATTCATCTGGTTGGTGTGAACAAAGTTATGGTATTGAATTAACATCGGTTGAGATATCTTGTCGTGCAAAAGGAGATAAGCATTGTACATTTATCATGGCTCCTCCTCATAAAATTGAAAAATATTTAACTAAAGAGGAACAGAAATTAAAAACAAAAAAAAAGTATGATGTTCCTTTGTTTTTTGAAAGAAAGAAAATAGAAGAAAAGATTAACCATACTTTAAAAGAAAAAGAAACTCTTTTAAAAGAAATACATCACCGAGTAAAAAATAATCTTCAAATAATTTCAAGCTTATTAAAGTTACATGCTGATAAATCAAATGATCGACATTTTTCAGCTTTAGTTGAGGAAAGTCAAAACCGTATTGTATCAATGGCTTTAATTCATGAAATGCTGTATGCTAATTCTGATTTAAGCAAAATTAATCTAGCAGCTTATTCAAAATCATTATTTGAAAAATTGCAAAATACTTATAGTCAAAATTTAGTAAAGTTAAAGTTGAAAATTCCTCGAGATTTTTATTTTGAAATAGATAAAATGATACCTGTTGGACTTATTATTAATGAGGTATTGAGTAATTCTTTTAAATATGCTTTCCCAAATAAAAATGGAGAAATATGTATTTCTTTTTCTAAGAATATTTTAATAATTTCTGATAATGGTATTGGGATTTTTAGAAGCTCTACCAAAAAAACAAATGCAAGTTTTGGATTACAATTAATAGATTTATTAGCCGAACAAATTGATGCGAAAGTTGAAATAAAAAGTAATAAAGGAACTGCTTTCGAGTTTAGATTTGATTAAAAATATAACGGCATCCGATTTAACGAATGCTGTTAAGGTTTTATTTATTTTCAGAAGAGCTTAAGAACATCATTTTATCTTTTAAGAAAACAGAAATCCATATAATACATAAGAAAATGGCAGCTGACGGTGGTTGCGCGGATGCCAATTCAATTGAAAGTGCACCACCTAAGTAGCTACAAATTAATAAAAATCCAATTTTATGAGTTTTTGGAAATATAAATAGTGCAACGGAGACTAACTCAATAATGCCTAGTGATTTAATATAGTTGCCTAGTCCTATTTTAGTTAAACCTGTTACTACTTGTTCTGCTCCAATTAATTTCATTACTGCGCTCATTATAAGTATGAGTGAAGGAATGACCATTAGTACAATGGAAATGATTCGTTTTGTTTTTGTTGACATACGTTTGTTTTTATAGATTAGAAAGCAAAACTATGGAGAATGGATATACAAAAGGTATCACTTTCCTAAAGGATATCGGTATACTCTAGGAAAGCAGTATAAAAAAGATACTTTATACTAATGTATATTTGTATTATAATTTTATATCAAATGGAAACTACCGATAACGATAAACGAAAATGTCCCAATCATCTTTCAACAGGAGAGTGCACTAAGCAATTACTTCCAGTAAAAGATGCTTTAGATATTTTAAGTGGAAAATGGAAACTGCAAATTATTCTATCTCTTACATTTGGTAAAAAACGATTTAAACAAATTCAAAGAGAAATCACAGGATTAACACCAAAGATGTTATCGAAAGAATTAAAAGAGCTTGAAATAAACGAATTAGCGAGTAGAAAAGTTTATGATACATCTCCAGTTACTGTGGAGTATGAATTAACAACTTATGGCAAAACATTAAAACCATTAATTATGGAATTACATAAATGGGGGACAAAGCATCGTAAAAGAATTATTGCTAGAGGAGGGAGGGATTAAATTTTTTGATCCCCTATACTTTCAGAGTCATAGGGTAAAAAGCATCCCGTGCAATGGGATTCTTTTTATTTTTCCACATCTTTGACGCACGATTTAAATGAAGGATTAGCTTCGCTGATCCCCAAAGCTCCCAGAGTCATAATGTAAAAAGCCAAATCCTTCGCATCTGTTTTTTTATTTCCCTTTATGTCCTTGAAAACAAGTTTTCGGACATTTCGGAAAATAAAAAAGCGCCTCAAGGGCGCTTTTTACATTTATCAGCGGAGAAATAGGGATTCGAACCCCAGGAACCTCACGGTTCAACAGTTTTCAAGACTGCCGCAAAATCTACTATTCCCCAGTACCCTCCAAAAGACACCAGTTTTTAAGCATGCTAGGTGTCGATTTGGTGCCTTTAGCTCAGCAATTTCTTTTCAGGAGAAAGACCTTCTTCCTCCTGATTGCTGCAAATATAGAACTATTAACTTGCACAATTTGTTTCTAGTAAATAATTTATTGCGCACTCCAAGTTTGCTTTACGTTTATAGGCTTAAGTTTTATTGGTCTGGAATTTCCCGCGTCCCAGGAATATGCATATTTCCATCCCTTCTTGCCAAAAAAGTGAAACGTATTATCAATTCCAGCTTTTACACCTACAATAGTTCCTCCTACTTCTTGCCAATTTTGGTTACCTGGCTTAGCATAGTAAAGCACTAACCAACATTTTCCTGAAGGGAGACTAGTTTCAGCCTGATTTGGACAACTTGGAACATGGTATTCAAATGGAAAATCCTCTGAATACTCCTCCATATACGAACTTGTCTTTCTCATTTCAGCTTTTCTTGCCTCTTGTTCTCCTAAAATTCTTTCCCTTGCTTTATTTGCTTCTGCAGCAATTGAGTCTTCATAATACTTACTTGCCTGAATAATGGAATCTTGATTTAACACTAAGTCTTGAACTACTGAATCAGCTATTGCTGCCGCTTTTGCGTAATCATTGTCACTATACTTACTAGATTTTGATGAGAAGATTAAATAAACAAATAGTAGAATCAGCATGCCAACAATTAGACTGGGTAATATATATGTGCTATACTTTTCAAAAAAAGACTCCGTTGCATTTTTCTCAAATTGATTAGTTGGTTTAGCTAACTCAGCTTGGGTATTTTTAGGGCTTAGCTTTTCAACTATGGTTTTATAATTAAGTATTTCAGTCTCCTGAAAATCCAACAATAGACCAGAGAAAATTGTATTGACGACCTCCTTACCAAGCAATGGTCTAAAACCTTTTGATTCAAGGCTTGCGGAAATTTTATTGAATGCTGACGTGAGTGTTAATTTCTGATACAAGCTACCTGCTTTAAAAACACCTTCAAGCACCCCCGTACTTAATTGCTCGCATTTTGCAAACTTCTCTTTAGCTTCTTCAGAATCAATGCTTCCATCTTTAATTGCTTCAACAATCAAAGACTTCCACTCCTTGATGTGCTCAATTAAACCTTGATCAACTACTACCGATTCCTCTGATGGAGTAATATCCATACATAAGTAATCACCTACTCTGAACACAACAAGGAAGGTTAGTCTATTTTCTCCATCAACAGATTTAAGAAAATTAGCATAATAAAAACCGTTCTGTTTTAAACCTTGATCCATTAGGCTAATTTATGTAAAATATATTCAAGATTAACCTAAATTCCTTAACTGGCTATAAACACAAGTTGATGTTTCAGATTTTATATAACCCTCTGTATTAACTTTGGGTCAATATTTTCCAGAAACTCAATCCTGTTGCCATAAAACATATTTAATACATTCACCTGATATTTGCATCTACCAGATCCTCTCCCTGTTATAGGCATAATATAACCTGCATTACAAAGTCTAATCAGGGATGCACTTATTGAACTGTGCCCCCAGTTAATATATCTTTTAATAATGGTAGGATTTAACACCACCTCGTCAGAATCTCTTTGTAAATTATGCATGATATACAACATAATCCGGATATCAATATCCGTTAATGAAATGTTGCTCATTAAGTTTTTCAAAAAGTCATCACTTAGCCCAACTTTTTTAAAGTCCACATCATTTTTGTATACAGAAGGATTACCATTAAAGTCATAACTGATAATTGGTTGAAATCTTGCCACAGGCATAAACACAGTCCCGCTTTTGGGTAATGAATAATTACTCATGTCTTTGTTTTTTTAAATTTGGAAGTTGGTGCAATTTCAGCTGCACAACTTCCAAAATGGTTAAGAATAACTTGTTGTTTAACAGACATATATAAAGCAGTTTATCTGTATAATATATATACAACCGTTACTTTATACATCAAGCCTTACGACTTTGCTAGATTTAGCTAACTCAGATTATTACTAATCCGCTTTCAAAATTGACTCCTTAATGCCTTAAGGAGAAGATATGTTCCTTCTGCAGAAGGTAGTACTGCGCTGTACTTTTACAAAATTAATTCATCTTTCAATCCCGACCAAAAAATAATATTGACATTTTAGGCTGAAAAATGTTAATATGTGTAAGGTGCAAGTTTTATCAACATCTACCTTTTCCCTACCTAGTTATTTTCTTGTAGTAAACTTCCAGCATGAGCTTTTGTAAAACAAGGACAAATTAAAAGGTAATATAAAGCCCAGGATTTCTCCCAGGCTCTTGCTTAACCCATAAACCAACTTCGCTTTGTCCCCATCTTGTGTTGGATGATTTCAGCAGTAAAGTCTGTGGCATTTACTCCTCTTACCAGGAAGCTGTCGATGTAGGTTGACTTGTTTGCTCCTGTAAGTAAGTTGTAGAACTGCCATGTACTTATACTTCCACCGATTTCAGTTCCAAAGTTTGCATCCTTGTAATAGTCCAGTACAACAGTACTAATTTGTTGGTCACCGAATAGCATGGGTTGGATGTCTTTACGCGAATACTCAGGCAGGTGCTTATACATTCTGCTTCTTCCAATCACTTGCGCAAACTCTGATTCCATTAGTTCCATATTGGTCATAGACTTCATCCTGTTAAGATGCTTACTGGCATTGTACTGGTTAATCAGATTTTCCACAGCGTACTTTAACTGACTAGCTGATTTGATTCCCAGTTCATGTTTAAAACCATCCGTTGATACACAAAGGTTACAGCAGACTTTATTTTGAAAGCCGATAAACAGTTGAAAGTGTTGATCTCCGCTTGGTCTTTTGCTGTAAAGGTTATCCAAACTGTAGGACTTCACTCCACCGATTGTTAATGATAGTAAATTGCCATTCACTTCATCTCTTATGCTTGGCAACTCTATTACAAACATCATACGTTCATAGTATATTGTTTGCTCCCAAGGTTCTAAGTCTTTTGCCGCTTTGTGCTTGGCTTCCGGGATTCTTCCTTTTATAGGATGACTTACTCTAATATTGGGTTTAAGAATGGTCTCATTCCTAAATTGTTTATGCACCTGCTCCCAAGTAGCTTCTATGAACTCCGAGTGACTAATCAGCGGCTCATTACTTGATGCCCAAACGGGAATGATGTGTTGGTCTTTCATTTCTTGAACAGGCATTTGAATGGTATTAGCCTCAATGAACGGTTGACTACTAGATGAGATACCTATTCCGTTTGGTTGAAGTGCCGGCAACTGCGCCAGCACTTCTTGGTTGTTAATGATGAACTCCATTGTTTAAAAAGTTTTTAGATTGAACATTGATGTGATTTCTTCGTGAGATAAAGTTATCTCGGTGCTGTTGTTGTTGAGCCGGATTACTGTTGAATAAGCTTATTAAGTCCTCCATTGTTGCACACTGATTAATGCGTGTTACAAAATCATCCTGAGGTACTTCTTTCTTCTGCGCCACAATTTCAGGATTAGCTTTTATTGTGCTGATATTACACCAGTCTGCTATTACTTTTCCTACATCAGCAGTTAGTGTTAGCTCAGGCTTGTTACGGAATAAACCAGTGCGGTCTTTACTAACTGTTGCCTGATGTCTTTGATTGAGCTCAAACACAATGGTAAATTCGTACTCAGTATCCTCACGCTGCACAGCTTTCAAGCCAAGCTTCTCTGGAACTTGCTTACCATTTTTCTCCGACATAGCATACTCTGTTTTACTACGCATTGTAGAGATAATGTGTAAATCAGTTTGCAGGATTTTCTGTACAAAAGCATTATGCCGTGGCGTGACTTTTGCCCAAGCAGTGAAGGAGTTCCCGGGTATGTTACTGTGTATATCTAATACACCTCCTTGCCCTGACCACTCATGAGATAGGCTATCTATGATTATACATTCAAAACCATTTTTAGCTGCTAAATCTATTGCTTCTGAATAGGCTTCTGGTGTGTACGGTGCTGCAAGATTTAATACAGAATAATCTCCAAGTTCTGCATAAAGATTAGCTGAGCCGTTCTCGCTATCTATGACAACAACTTTTGACCAGTCTTGCGTAAGACCATATGCAAGTAACAATGCAGAATAAGTTTTGCCTGAACCTGAAGCTCCTTGTACAGCCATTTTGATTTTGCAGCGGTTCCTTGCTGCCTTGTTAATTTTGTTCATGATTTATAAGTTTTAAGGTTAATACAAGCACCATTGATGTTTAAGAAATAGCTTTTACAAAGCACATGTGTGCCTTGTGCTTTAAATTAAGCCCTCATCTGCAAATGAGTAATAGCCATCGTTAGTTACAATCAAATGATCTAGCACAGCGATGTCAAGTAGTTTACCTGCTTCAACAAACTTTTTAGTGAGGCGCTTGTCTTCTTCAGAAGGACAAAGGTTACCTGAAGGATGGTTGTGCGCCATTATAATGCCTGATGCTAGACCCTTTAAAGCTGTTCCGAAAGCCAAGCGCAGGTCAACAACAGTACCTGATATGCCTCCTTCAGAAAGTTTATAGTAGCCAATAACTTTGTTAGCACGGTTGAGAAGGATCATGAAGAAGTACTCCTTGAGTTCAATTTCAGATTGAGTGTTGCTGTATATATCTTTTATAAGTTGATATACAGCATTAGAGTTTTTAATAGAGTTGTGGCTTATCTCCTTGCGTGAATATGTTATAGCTAACTCATTAATAAAGTGTGATGTGCTTTCCATAGTTTTTAATCACACGATAGATGTTTAAGAAATAGGTGGGAAGATTTTTGCGATGGCAGAAGAAAAAAAGACTTTGTTTTTTGCCAGAAAAAATTCATGTTAGATTTACCATGAATTGAGTTCAGCTAATTTAAATCACCGAGGGGGGTACACCCTTTTGTATTAACTAGGGGGACTATGAAATAGTGGAGTACTAGCATAGGATTACACGCTCAACTTTTTTATCCGCATAAACTTTTAATGTTTAAAACTAGCTATGTAATGAAGTAAATGCATGAAGTTTAAATCTTTCTTGTTTACTTACTTAAAAAAAATGCAGGAGGTGTTTACATGCTAATAAACACTCCTGCACAATTATTTATCCTGCAACTTCTTTGTAAGTAATTGCATCTCTTCCAAAACCCTGCTATCAAGCATGCGTGCGTAAATCTTGGTTGTATTGAGATTAGTATGACCAAGCATTTTGCTAACGGATTCGATACTTACTCCGTTGGCAAGAGTTACTACTGTGGCAAATGTATGGCGGGCCAAATGGCTACTTAAATTTTTCTCAATACCACATAAGTCAGCAATCTCTTTTAAGTAGGCATTCATCTTTTGGTTGCTTAGTTTTGGTAACAGTTGACCATTTTTGATAGAGCCTTTATACCTATTTATTATTTCAGCTGCCTTAGGCAGTAATGGAATATTTATTGCAATATCAGTTTTTTTTCTCCTAGTTCTAATCCACATTATTCCATTTTCATCTTTAACCAAGTGCTCCTCTGTTAGTTTTTGAGTATCGACGTAAGCAAGACCTGTGAAGCATTGGAAGACAAATAAATCCTTCACTAATTCAAGCCGGATGATAGTAAAATGTTTTTGGCACAACTTGTTTAGTTCATCAACAGTTAGGTAACCTCTATCAACTTTTTCCAGCTTGTTTTTGTAATTGACAAAAGGGTCTTTCTCAATCCAATTATTTGCAAGTGCAATACGTATAATCTTCTTAAAGTTTTTTAGGTATTTCACCGTACTGTTATTGTTGCACTTCCTTGTTGCTCTTAGGTAGTAGTCAAACTCAGTTATGAATTCATGGTTTACATCAACAAGAGCATAATCATTTGCCTTGTACTTGATCTTTACAAAATCCCTTATATGTTTTAAGCTGGTGCAGTATCTTTCATAAGTACCAGGTGCATACTCTGCAGGCACAAGTGATTTTACTTTCTTGTTATGATTCTCAAAGAGTGCAAACAGGCTTCTTGCTTTCTCTTCTTTTTTCTTTCTGTTCAGTAAATTGTCTACCAGTGTAGCTGCAGTTATCTCTTTATTCAAGCTCTCTAGCTTAAAGTAGGTTTGCTGCACTTTCTCCTGAATTTTAAAAAGCCGTGGATTAACCAAATGCGCTGATGCATCTGTTGGGTGTACCTGTTTGATTTTAGCGTTCCAACAATCTTCATAAACATAAATGCCTGTACTAAAAGTAGCACGGTTTCCATTTAATGTAATTCTGCAATAAACAGGAACTTCACCAGATTTAAGTCTCTTGTTTTTAGGCAAGTAGAAGTGCGTAATGAGATGATCAAGCATAACAAATTCAGTTTACAAATTAGTTTATGCTGAGCTTAGCGACACCACTTTTTATACATCAATAGGTGTCGCAATGGTGTCTTTTGAGGTGCATTTTAGCGACACCTAAAGGGTAGTAAAAAACAAAACCCCCAGTATTTACTAGGGGTTTAGAGTATTCAGCGGAGAAATAGGGATTCGAACCCCAGGAACCTCACGGTTCAACAGTTTTCAAGACTGCCGCAATCGACCACTCTGCCATTTCTCCAGAGGATGCAAAAATAGTAATTTTTTTTATTCTACAACTAATTTTTATAAAATATTTTTTATCACTAACTTTATGCAAATTTACATCCCCCAGTAATTTGTAAATCAATACTATGCGATATTTTTTAATTCTCCTTTTAACCATTTTTTATAAAACTGTTTTTTCAACAATTACAGTTTATTTCAATTATGGCGTATTTAACACCTCAAATAATAAACCTTATTTGGAAACCTATTTAACAATTTCGGGCAATAGTGTTAAATTTTCGCCAGTAGCGGGTGGATTGCAAGCCAATATTAATATCTCTTGGAAAATTTTTAAAGGTGCTGAGCTTGTAAAATCATCTAGCTATAACTTATTAAGTCCTATTACTACAGATTCGCTTCAGTTGCCATCTTTTATCGATAATCAAAGATTTTCGCTTGATAACGGACAATATAATTTAGAGTTGGTTATTACAGATAACGCTCAGCCTGATCAAAAAACGAGTCATGCTCAAAAAATCAATATCTCATTTAATAGAGATAAGAAAATCTATAATTCAGATATTCAGATCTTAGAGTCTTACAAAAAATCTACAGCAGCATCACTATTAACTAAAAGTGGTTATGATTTGATTCCTTATAACATTAATTACTTTCCTAAAAGACAAAATGCGCTTAAATTTTATATGGAAACATATAATTTGGATACGCTAATTGGCAAAGGAACTAAGTTTGTTTATTTCTATTATATCGAAAACAATGAGAATTTAGAAAAACAATTTGGTTTTTCAGGATTTCAAAAACAATCAGCTAACCGTATTAACCCACTTTTAGCTCAGTTTGATATCACTCAATTGCCTTCTGGTAATTATAATTTAGTGATTGAAGTAAAAGACTCATTAAACAAAGTGCAATCACAAAAAAAATGGTTCTTCCAACGTCAAAGTGATGCAGTTAATATTGCTCATAATACTGATATAAGAACAATTGAAGACTTTTTTAATTCAGTTCAAAATATAGATTCTTTAAAACAATTTGTAGAATGCTTATGGCCTGTATCTTCTACTAAAGAAAGAGAATGGCAACAAATTCAAATAAAGAACAAAGAGCCAAATTTAATGAGAGGTTATTTAGTTGATTATTGGAAAACTCAGGCTGGAGATACTACTAACTCTCTGCAATTGTGGTACTCGTATTATAAAGAAGTACTTGAAACAAACGCTTTATTAAAGTGTGGTAAACAAAAAGGATATTATACTGATAGAGGTAGAGTATATTTGCAATATGGTAAACCAGATCAACGCAATCAAGTAAATAGTGAGCCTAATACGTATCCATACGAAATATGGCAGTATTACAGAATTTACGATAGAGCAACCAAACGTTTCTTTACAAATAAAAGATTTGTGTTTGCAAATTTTGCTATTGCCGATGATTGTTACGAACTGATTCATAGCGATGTTAAAGGAGAAATGTATGACGAGAGATGGAGATTTAAATTAGTAAATCGTTCGCAGCAGTCTACAAATATTGATGACACAAAGCCGGGAAAAACTTTTGGTAGCAATATGGATGAAAACTTTAATACCCCGCGCTAATTTATGTTGAGTAATAAAGTAGCTGTCGTTATTTTAAATTGGAACGGAAAATCTTTTATCGAAAAGTTTTTGCCTATCGTTTTAAAGTTTTCTGAAGAGGCTCAAATTATTGTTGCTGATAATCAATCTACAGATGATAGCGTTGAATTTTTAAAGAATCATTTTCCTCAAGTGACTGTTGTTGTAAACCCATCTAACGATGGTTTTGCACAAGGCTATAATTTAGCATTAAAACAGGTGACTGCAGAATATTATGTGTTGCTTAATTCAGATGTTGAGGTAACGGCTAATTGGTTGAATCCTATTATTCAATTAATGGATTCAAATCCTAAAATTGCTGCATGCCAACCAAAAATTTTAGATTATAATCACAAAACTAAATTTGAATATGCTGGCGCTGCTGGTGGATTTATGGATAAATATGGTTATCCATTTTGCAGGGGCAGAATATTTAATGTGTTAGAAGAAGATAAAGGACAATACAATGACGCAGTTGAGGTATTTTGGTCAACAGGAGCATGTATGTTTGTGAGAGCCGAAGCGTTTTGGAAAGTGGGTGGTTTTGATGGTGATTATTTTGCTCACATGGAAGAAATTGATGTGTGTTGGAGAATGAAAAATATTGGCTACCAAATTTATGTAGAACCAAAATCAGTGATTTATCATGTTGGAGGAGGAACGCTTAATAAATTAAGTCCTGTAAAAACATTCTTAAATTTCAGAAATAATTTAATTACACTTACTAAAAACGCATCGCCAAGGTTCTTGTTTTTTAAAATCATTTACCGAATGATTTTAGATGGAGTAGCAGCCTTTAAGTTTTTGTTTGAAGGAAATGGTTCTCATTTTTTCGCTGTTATTAAAGCACATTTTTCTTTTTATAAGCATTTACCATCTACGTTAAAAAAACGTGATGAGATGCGTTTAATGAGTGAATTTAGAGATTCGACAACTGGCGTGTATGAAAATAATATTGTGTTTACACACTTTGTAAAGGGAGTGAAACATTATAGTGAGTTGTAATAAAGCTTTCCGACTTCACACGAAGTAACATGTCAGTTCGAGCGAAGTCGAGAACAAGTGTTACTTCATACTCCATCCTGAATTCATACCTTTTTGAGGATCAAATTCCATCTTATTTTTTTTGCAAATTAAATTTGCCACGTTTCTTGCTTGAATTAACGATATAGGAATGCCGCCACCAGCTCTTCCCCAATGACTAGCGTAGTAAAAGTTTTTTAAATTCGGTAATGTAAATTTTACAGGAGATGCAGCTGCCATGTTTTTTCCTGGCAACCAACCTTGCGCACTTCCTTTCCAATTATTGGTATATCTCAGTACTGTAGCAGGAGTCGCAAAATCAACCACTTCAATTTCATCTTTAATGCCTGGATATTTTACATTTAACAATTCAATTAATGAATCTGTAAATTTCTTTTTTTCTGCTCTGTATTTTGGACGATCATTTTTTCTTAAATCAATCCAATATTGTCCGTTGGTAGTGTAAAAACTACAAGCCATTACTGTTTTCCCTTCAGGTGCTAATGTTGGGTCGTAGTTATAAAAATGAGTTTCTAATCTGTCCCATGTTTTCCCACAAGGAGATTCTAATTTTACTTCGGTTGGGAATCTCGAAAAATGAGGATACTCTTTGTATGATTTTTTTAATCCAAAAGAAACCAATAGAATAGAGTAGTACACATCTAATATTTTACCATCTTTTAAATTTAAAATCGTATCATTTACATATTTGCCATCTAAATATTCAAACACCGTTTTATACCAATCGGCCGTCGATAAAACCATATCGCTTTTATGAATCACATCATTTCTAACAAGTAATCCTTTGGCTTCATTGTTTTCTACTAATATTTTTTTGACAGGAGTATTGTAATGTATTTTTCCGCCTAATGAAATATAATTTTCGGCAATACGATTTGCCCAGCTTAAAGAGCCTCCAATTGGATAGCCCGCGCATTGCTGATCAAAAAAAGCCATCGGAAAATTAATCACCATCATTTTAATTTCATCTCCGTCAAATAACAGTTCGAAGCTTTCTTTTAAAAATGGACTTTTAAATTTTTTGGCAATATCAAAGTTTGTAATCTTTTTTTGTTTTGTGAGGTACATTAAAAACTTAAGATAACGAGCCATTTTAATACTTCTGATGATAGAAGGAATTAAAGGCAATTTGTACATTACTGGCGGTAATTCAAATTGCTGTAAGTTTCTAATGTCCTGAATGATTTCATTAATCACTGCACTATCCTCAGGAGATAAATCAAGCATGTAGGCTTTTAATTTATCTAAGTTGGTATACAATTTAAAAACTTTGTTACCGTATTTGTCAGCAGAGTTTTTTACTTCAATGTGCATTCTTACATCGTGGTTATGAAAAGGAACTTTTTCAAGATCCATTAATTCCGACCACATTTTGTAAAAACCACTCCCTTTTTTGGAACCTAAAATCCAATGGATGGAGCCATCAATGGTGTAACCTCCATTTTCCCAACTAGTGCATAAACCACCAGGAATAGAATGTTTCTCAAAAATTTGAGTTTCAAAACCATTCATTTGTAAATAGCAGCCTGCCGATAAGCCCGAAATGCCAGCGCCTATGATATTGATTTTTGGTTTTTGTTGCACACCCAAATATATCAAAAAGATTGTGATTTTTTTGCAATAAAAAAGGAGCTAATTATTTAGCTCCTTTTTAAAAGATACGATTTAGAATTTATAAATCATCTGTATTTATTCTCGCACCAGCTTGTTTTTCTTTATGTTTTTTAATTTGAGATTTTAAAGCTTCGCAAGCTAAATCAATCGATTCTTCAAATGAAGCAGATTGTTTTTTTGAAAACAATTCTTGTCCCTTTGCTAATATTTTTATTTCGGCTACTTTATTTTCGCTATTAGATGATTTATCTAAACGCATAATGACTTCGCCATTTATTAAACCATCATGAAAGGTTTTAAGTTTATTCATTTTTTCGTTTGCAAATTCAATTAACTTTTTGTCTGCATCAAAATGCACTGATTGGATGTTCGTTGTCATAATAAATCCTCCTGTTTTTGTGTTTTTAGTTTATACTCTGTTAATTGTAATGTATTTAATCACCTCTTGGGTGTGCTTGTTTGTATGATTTCTTTAGTTTTTCTATGGTGTTATGCGTATATACTTGTGTGGCACTTAAATTTGCATGCCCTAATAAATCTTTCACGGCGTTAATATCTGCCCCGTTATTTAATAAATGGGTTGCAAATGAGTGGCGCAAAACATGTGGGCTTTTCTTTTGTATGGTCGTAACTTGAGAAAGATACTTTTTTACAGTATTGTAAACAGATTGTTCGCTTAGTGTATGTCCTTTCTCGCTAACCAACAACATAGTATTTGATAAGTTTAGTTCCTTTTTTACTTGTAAATAGCTTTCAAGGTTACGTTTTAAGGCTAAAGAAATTGGAATTATTCGTTCTTTATTTCGCTTACCTAAAACTTTGATAGTAGAATTAAATAAATCTACGTCAAGTTCTTTTAAATGAGTGAGTTCTGAACGACGAATACCTGTTTGATAAAATAAATCTAATATTAAGCAATCTCTTAATCCATTAAAACCTTCTTCAAATTTTACTTCAGCAAACAAATCTTCCATTTGATGTTCATCCACAAAAACGGGTAGGCGTTTAGGTGTTTTTGGCCCCGAAATTTTAGCCATTGGGTTTACATCAATGATTTGCTGGCGTTGCAGATATTTAAAGAATGATTTAAGAGAAGATAATTTACGATTAACAGATCTGGCTGCTATTTTATCTTTAATAAGGCTAGCCACCCAAGCTCTAATTTGTTGATAGTTTATGTCACCAACAATAAAAACCTCATCATTTGGGTTAATAAAGGCTAAAAACTGGTTAATATCGTTTTTGTAGGAGGTTATCGTATGAACAGAATACTTTTTCTCATACGTTAAGTAATCAAAGAAAGAGTCTATCTGCTTATTGAACATAAAAAACCTAAGGTTACTACGAAATTACTTTAAAATATCGCAATAACCTTAGGTTATAATATAATTTTTGTGAAAAAGGGGAAACTAACTATTCAGCAGCTAAACCTAATTGCATTTTTTGCTTGTAAACAGCTTTAATGCGAGTTTGTCTGTTTGTGATAGATGGTTTTTCGAAATTTTTACGAGTACGTAATTGTTTTACAACACCTGTTTTTTCAAATTTCTTTTTGAACTTTTTTAAAGCTTTTTCAATGCTTTCACCTTCTTTTACTGCTACTATTAACATTATATAAGTTTATTAATTTATAAATTGGGCTGCAAATATATAGGCTATTTCCCTAAAATCCAAATTTTATTAGCATTTAATTGTTTATTTTAGCAGTAAATCTAAAAAAATGAAAGTAATAAGAATTTGCCTATTGTTTTTTGCCTTTGTGGTGGTTTCTTGCAAAAAAGACTATACGTGCATTTGCACAAATTCTAATGGCTCTTATACAGCTGGAACGGTTGAGGCTACTAAAAGTGATGCTAAAAAGCATTGCGAGTCTCTTTCTACTTCGGATACTTCTTGTGGTATTTAGTGCTTATTTAAACCAAGTGCTGTACATTAAGTAATTATTGGCAATTCTATTGATTTCGCCATTAATTAATTCTTCAGAGATATCCTTTACCTTTTTGGCAGGTACACCAGCATAAATACATCCACTTGGCACTTTAGTGCCTTCTGTTAATACGGCACCTGCTGCAATAATAGAGTTTGAGCCAATTTCGCAATTATCCATCACAATAGCGCCCATGCCAATTAATACATTGTCGTGAACCAAACTGCCATGCACAATGGCATTATGCCCAACAGATACATTATTACCTAGAATGGTTTTTGTTCCTGCCTGACCGGCAGGCAGGTTTTGATAAGTGCAATGAATGACTGCTCCATCTTGAATGTTAACTTTATTTCCTAAACGAATAGAATTTACATCGCCACGAACTACGGCATTAAACCAAAAGCTGCAATCGTCACCACAAATCACATCGCCAACAATAGTTGCATTAGGAGCTACAAAGGTGTTTTTTCCTAAACTAGGTTCAATTCCATTAACGGGTAAGATAAAAGCCATGCGATTACTTTGTAGAAATAATTTTAGTTCTAATTTCTGTAATTTTAGTATCTAATTCTTTTAAAGCATCTACTGTAAATACTTTATCAGTTTTTGATTCGATGATTTTTTTTACTGATTTTAAATCTGTAAGAACATATTGGGCTTCGCTAGTCACTTTTGATACTTCTATTAGTTCAATTAAGTTAGTTAACGATTCATTTTGATTAAAAATTTCTTTAATCATAGCTTCGCTTTTAGTTTCCTTAGCCGTTTGGCAAGCAATGTATAAACCTTCAATCCATGCTCCTGCTACTAGTAATGATGATGTTCCAGGACGACCATTTTTTCTTAAGGTATTATCAGCACTTTTAAATGCTTGAGAAATAATATTTAAAGTCGAATCTCTGTTGGATTGATTAGCATTCATTCTATCACCCATATTCTCGTCAAATGAATTGCTAACACCAATGGTTTTTGCAATTACATTCACACATTTAAAGAATAACATTGATTCTTGGGTTTGATCATAGATGCTTGCTACATTTAAATCGGCGCCATATACCCCTAAGTTTAATGCTCTACTACTTTCCAAAAAATATTTACTCACATCGTCAGGATTATTTAAATACTGCACATTGTATTCAGTATTAGCTTGTTTAATAAGGTCAAGAAGAACATCTCTTGAAGGGATTGTATTAAATACATTTTGAGCAGAAATTTTTTGAGAATCTAATCCTACTACAGCCGCTCCATCATCTGAAGCATCCACTTCTTCTTGTTTACTTCCGCCACAAGCACTTAAAATAAATGCTGCAGAACTAATCAATACAAATGATTTAATATTTAAAAACATATTGGGTAATTATAATTTAAGTAAAGATACTTTTTTTTAAAAAATAGGCATATTATTTTTCGGTTACTTTTTCACACCATTTTTGTAGGTAATTCTACTAATTTCATTGCCTGTTTTATCATAAAATATCCAATCTCCATCTGCCACACTTTGTTTTTTCCCTTTTCGTTTCTCGCTTATTACTTTGTAATTGCTCACAGATTGAATTTTATTGTTTGAATAATAACTGATAGATTTTCCAGAGAGACGACCGTCTTTAAAGTTTTGGGTTTTCATAATGCCACCAGTTTCGTAGTAATAGGTCCATGTACCATGTTGTTTCCCTTTACTGTAATTTCCTTCACTATCAACAAAGTTGCCTTTTTCGTGGTAACTGGTCCAATGCCCGTGTTTAATGCCACTTACATAAGAACCTTTTTCGCGATATTGTCCGGTTTCATACCAATATTCCCAAAGCCCTTGTTTTTTGCCTTTTTCGTTGTATTCTCCCTTATAATTTGGTTTTCCGTTGATGTACCAACCTTCCCATAAGCCTGATATTTGAGCGTTTTTAAAACTTCCCTGATCTTTTAATTGTCCATTAATATACCAGCTTTGCCATTGTCCATTTTCTTTGCCTACGGTATAAGGACCTTCTTGTAATTTTTTGCCGTTTTCAAACCAAGTAGTCCAAATGCCAGTTTTTAAATCATTTTCAAAATTTCCTTGCTTCCATTTTTCGGTAGTTGGATAAAAATATTCCCAAGTGCCTGTTTGTTTGTCGTCTAAAAAATACCCTTCAGATTCTTTATTTCCATTACCGTAATAGTAAGTCCATTTGTCTGTTCTTAGGCCATCTTTTAAAGTACCCTCCATTTCTTTTTCACCTTTTTCGGTGTAAAATTTCCAAACGCCATTTTTCTTTCCGTTTACAAAAGGGCCTTCACTTTTAATTTTGTGATTTTGGTAGTATGAAGAGTAATAACCATTTAAAATGCCTTTTTCGTATGTTGCTTCATAGTCTAATTCTCCGTTTGGATGAAAATAACGCCATAAACCATGCATGTAGCCATTTTGATAACTTCCTTGAGCTTTAATAATTCCACTAGTGTATTGAGCAGTTAAGGTTCCATTTCCATTAGCGATAATAGGTTTTCCTTTTTCGTCCCACATACTGTGAAGTAAAAATGTAACAGAATCAATATATTCTTTCTCAAATTTTTGTTGACCATTTTCATAATATTCCATGTTTTTACCACATGGTTTGTTTTTACAAAAATTAGAAACGCTAGCTGCTTTTCCATCTTTATAAAAGGTTTTCACTTCACCTTCTTTTAAATCATTTAAAAATTTCCCTGAACTTTCTAATTGCCCGTTATCAAAATAATACAACCACTCGCCTTGCTTTTTGCCTTTAGAAAAAGACTCGCGACTTTTTACGGTTTTATTTTCGTAATAAGAAGTCCAAATACTATCAGCTAAATTTTGATTGAATACAGTTTCTTGAGCTAATTCACCTGTTTTGAAATAGTAAAAATTATGACCGTTTTTTTTACCGCGATTGTAATTCTCTGTAGCTTTTAATGTTTTATTTTCATAAAAGAAATACCAGGTACTATCTTCTTTTCCGTTATAAAAAGAGCCTTTACGAGAGATGTTGCCATTTTTAAAATATTCAACATGTCGGCCATGAGGCATACCCTTTACAATATTTGTTTCAGATTTTAGTTTTGTTTGTTCGCTATCATAATATTCTTTTTTTGGTTGAGCTAATGAAACAAAAGCTAAGAATATAAATGATATGAATAAGAAATAGGATTTTTTTGTCATAAGAGTAAAATTAAGCTTATAACGTCTTTTTTGCAGGAGAGATACAAGAAAATTGTAAACAATAAGTAGTTTAATAAAGTGAAGTCACCCTGAACTTGTTTCAGGGTCTGATGAGATGCTGAAACAAGTTCAGCATGACTCTATACCAATTATTTTCCTTTAAAATCAGGCTTGCGTTTTTCTAAAAAGGCATTTACTCCTTCCGAATAATCGTATGTGTTAGCGGCATCTACTTGTATAATGCCTTCACGTGTTAGTTGTTTTTCGTGAGTATTGAATAAACTTTCGTTTAATAAACGTTTAGTTAATCCTAAGCCTTTTGTTGGCATATTGGCTAAATTATTTGCAAAGACCAACACATCATTCATAAATGAATCATCAGCAAAAACTTTATAAATCATGCCCATTTGCTGAGCTTCGGTTGCAGTTACTTTATCACCAGTCATCATTAAAGCAGTCGCCATTTGAAAACCTACTAAGCGAGGTAAAAAGAACGTGCCACCGCTATCAGGAATCAATCCAATTTTACTAAATGCTTGGATAAAAGAGGCAGAGTTTGTTGCTGTAACTATATCGCAAGCCAAAGCAATATTAGCACCAGCACCAGCAGCTACGCCATTTACGGCAGCTATAATTGGCTTCTCTATTTTACGGATTTTTAAAATAATTGGATTGTAATGCTCATCCACAATTTTAGCAATTCCAGGTCCGTTTGGATCTATAGCTTCTGCTAAATCTTGTCCAGCACAAAATGCTTTTCCTGTTCCAGTTAAAACTATTGCTCTAACATTTTCATCAGTTTCAGCTTTATCTAAAATGCTCTGAAGCTCTAGTGCCATTTCGCGATTAAAGCTGTTAAATTTATCTGCACGGTTAAGGGTAATAACCATGACTTTATCTTTTAATTCTGAAAGTATGTAGCTCATAATAGGTTTATTTAATGAGCTAAAATTGGGATTTATTTTTTGGAAAAAGAAATTTTATATACAGTTCCTTTATCGTCGCTTGTTAAATTGCAAGTTCCTTCAATTTGATCAATGAGTCCACTTAAAATGTCCATACCAATGGAATTTTTAGGAATAATCGTTTTGTCAAATCCATTACCGTTATCTTTGATAGTTAAGAAAACTTGATTATTGTTTTCTAAAAGAGAAACCTCAATAACGCCATCTGTTTTATTAGTAAAAGCATGTTTGTAGGCATTAGTAATTAATTCATTCACAATTAATGCCATTGGAATGGCTGATGAAATATCTACATGAACATCAGTAATACCTTTTACAATTTTGATATGATTGAATGATTTGTAGGAATTAGAAATGTGCTCAATAATTTGATTAAGGTATTCTTTAAAGTTGATGTGTGAATATGATTTAGCTTTGTAAATTAGTTCGTGAACAGAAGCAATAGAATCTAAACGATTTCTACATTCCATAAATAATTGCTTATGGTAATCATCATGTGATTTTTCGCTTTGTAAATTCATTAAACTAGCCACAATACTTAAATTGTTTTTTACACGATGATTAACTTCTTGTAATAAAATAGTTTGTTCTTCTAATGCTAATTCTAGCGCTTTTTTAGCAAGTTGTTTATTATGTGATTCAATAGTAAGAGATAGCATTTGAGCTGCTACTAAACCATATTTTTGTTCCTGTAAACTCCATTCTCTTGGAGCTCCAACATTTTCAAAACAAATTACCCCAACCATTTCACCTTCTATACGAACAGGAAAGTCCATTAAAGATTGTATGTCGTGTGGCTTTAAATAAAAATCTAACAACTCAATTATTTTTGGGTCATTAAAAGTATCTCGGGTAATAATAATTTTTTCTGTTTCAAATAAATTAAAATATAACGGCATCGCAATTCGAGGCAAAGAGCTTTGAGGAACTAATTTATTTTCTCTTGAATCAAAATTTCCGATACATTGAATTTCTGTTTTATCTTTATCAAACAACCATGCATTTACTCTCGTTACATGCATAGCTCTGGATGAAGATTCTAGTATTTCATAAATCGCTTCATTAATTTTTCCATCTCTAATTTTACGTGATTTAGAGAGATTTTCAATAGTTAAGCTTTTTTTGATAATATCTTTTCTAACCAAATTTTGTTGAGTATTGTCTCTTAAATAAAAAACAAACATCTGCTCTTTTGAGGGCTCATCTTCTTGATATAAAACACGAAAAGCTACATTAATATATTTTTTTGATTTGTGTTCAAAATTTTCTGTTCCGTAAAATTCCCCATATTTTTTAGCCTTGTCTAATATTTCATTTAATGAGAATTGAGGATTGATAAATAAAGATTGAAATCCTTTTTTTAGAATTTCATCATTTGTAAAGCCTAAAAGAGAAGAGTTGTTTTCTGTTTGAAAAGTAATTTCTTTTTTACTATTTAAAACAAAAACATGCTCAAGAAAATTATTGACGAGGAGATTAAAAAAAGACTTACTTATCATGGCAAAATACTTTAAGCTAAGATAATGCTTATTTCGTAATATAAAAATAAAGTTTAGTCGAATAATCCTAGTTTAAATGCACTTGAAATAGTCAAATGGCTCCAAGCAATCCTGACATTGATAAAGTGCTTTACAAGCGGTGCTGCCAAATTGAGAGATTAATTTAGTGTTTTGTGATTTGCATCGAGGACACGCTATTGATTTTGTTTTGCCTGTTAACCAGCTTTTATCTTCAGTACTATGTTCAGGAGGCGCAATTCCGTAAATTCTTAATTTTTCTTTGGCTTCTGGAGTTATCCAATCGGTTGTCCATGGAGGAGAAAAAATGGTGTTAATTGTAATAGTTGTAAACCCATTTTCTGTCAATTTTTTCCTCACATCATCCTCTATTTGTTTCATGGCCGGGCAGCCAGAGTAGGTAGGAGTGATTTTTAAAGCAATAGTAGAATCATCAGTAATATCAATGTCTCTAATTACACCTAATTCAATAATTGAGATGACTGGAATTTCAGGATCTGGAATTTCGGAAAGTAGAGAAAGGATATGTTCTTTAGTATAGCTCAAAATTTAAAGAATAAAAATAGCAGCTATAATCATAATTACGATAATGACAATGTACTGCCATATATCAACAAAGTAAGGTGATAGTTTTTTCCAAGATTCTTTAAATGATGACATTACTCTATAGTTATTTTTTTAGTTATCGCTAAAATTTTAGGTGATTTTGTATTGTCTGAAACCTTTACCTTTAATTCAATATAAATAATATTACCTGAACTGAAAGTGTAATTTAATAGGGATATAGGTAGTTTGTTGCCTACAGCAGCTTCTTGGTGCTTAATGCCTTTTTTCAAGAACGTATATTCAGCGTGAATAACATCATAATTAGATTGTAATTCAGGAACTATATCTTTTACATATACAGCTTTTTTAAAGTTTTCTACAGAAATTTTTGTTTCATTAGACTCTTTTGTTTGAGAAAAAAGAAATGAAGAAATAAATACTAAGAAAATTGAAAGTAGTTTTTTCATGTTTCGCTTGTGTTATATGTAATCAAAAATAATTTGTATTAAATTTTAAAGCTCATTTGGTAATAACGAATATATGTTTAGTTTTAAATGGACTTTTACAATTTGATTTGATGTTTTCGATATAAAATTTTTGTCCAGCCTTCATGCTTTTAACAATTGATTTAAGGTCTGAGGTAATTTTATTATTTTTTATTGTAATTGATTTTTTTAATTGTGGTGTTTCTATTGCAAATCTATATTCACTAATAGGACAATTTTTTGGAAATGACGGAAGGATTTCGCGTATCGTTTTTGCTTTTGTAAATTGCGATCTGGCAATTTTTATTTTTGGAGTAGGCGCAACCTGAGAATAAATTGCTAAAGTAAAAAACGAAAAAAGAATTAATAAAAAATGTTTCATGGTATATTGTTTTAGTATTAAATGATTAACTTCTTATTAAAACTACTTTGATTTTACCATTTTGCATCAGGATACATACGAGGCAATGCTTGCATTTCTGCTAAGATATACGCTAAATGTTCTGTATGAATTCCTTTACGACTACCAGTTTGCATGAATACATTTTCTGGTTTTGTTAAAGTAGATTTTTCTAATAATTCAGTAATATGTTTTTCCCACTTTGCTTTCACGATATTTAAATCAACAGCAATGCCTTCTTTTATTAAAACAGCATCCACTTCATTCATTTCAAATAACTCTCCAGTATATTGCCATAATTCGTTTACAGCTGTTTGAGCTTTGTTATGACTTTCTTCTGTGCCATCTCCAAAACGTTCTACCCAAGATGATGTATGACGTAAATGATAAGTGACTTCTTTGATTGATTTTTGAGCAATGCCAGCTAAAGTTTCATCTTTACTTTTTGCTAATTCATTATAAAAATAAAAATCAAAGCAATCTATGATCGCTTGACGAACAATCGTTCTAGCATAATCGCCGTTTGGTTGTTCCGTAATTTGAGCATTAAAATATTGTCTATCGTTTCTAAAATAGGCTAAATCATCTTCTGTTCTTCCTTTACCTTCAATGCTAGCTGCGTATTCTAATAATGATTTTGCAGTACCAGTAATATCTAATGCTATATTAGTTAATGCTAAGTCTTCTTCTAAAAATGGTCCATGACCAGTCCACTCACTTAAGCGCTGACCTAAAATTAAATTAGTATCGCCTAATCGAAGTGTATATTGAAATAATGCGTCTTGTGTTGTCATTTTATTTTTTTTCTTTAACCGCAAAGAACACAAAGGTTTTTCGCAAAGGTTGCTGAGTGTTTTAATGTCATGCTGAACTTGTTTCAGCATCTTTTTTTAATGGTATAATATTTAATTTTTAAAGAACACTTCTCGACTTCGCTCGAAGTGACAAAATCTTTCAATTAATAATTACATATGGCCTATAGCATCCGGAATTTGATAAAATGTTGGATGACGATAAACTTTATCATTCGCTGGTTCAAAGAAAGGACCAATGTCTTCAGGGCTACTTGCTACAATTGCATTAGATGGAACTGCCCAAATAGAAACCCCTTCATTACGACGTGTGTATAAATCTCTTGCATTTTGTAAAGCCATTTCTTTATCAAATGCATGTAAGCTGCCGCAGTGCACAAATGGTTGACCTGCTTTTTTTTGTAAAAATATTTCCCAAACTGGGCCTTGATTATCACTCATTTTAAATTAGTTATTGGTTGTTTGAATGTTGTTGTTTGTTTTTTGAAATTATTTAAATCTAATAACTCAAAACGTATAACTTATCTCTTTTTTATGCAGCCACGTAAATTTCGTTACGTTTTTTTGCAAATGCTTGCGCCGCTTCTCTTACCCAAGCGCCATCGTTATGAGCTTTGTTACGAGCTGCTAAACGTTCTTTGTTACAAGGTCCATTTCCGCTAATCACGTTTTTAAATTCAACCCAATTTGGTTCGCTAAAATCGTATCCTTTTTTGGCTTCGTTCCATTTTAAATTTGCATCAGGAACTGTTAATCCTAAATACTGAACTTGAGGAACTGTTTGGTCTACAAAACGTTGACGTAACTGGTCGTTTGTTTCACGCTTAATTCTCCATTTCATAGCATTTTCGCTATTTGGTGATTCTGCATCTGGCGGACCAAACATCATCATGGTTGGATACCACCAACGATTTAATGCATCTTGCGCCATTGCTTTTTGATCTTCTGTTCCAAAAGCTAAACGAGTCATGATTTCAAAACCTTGACGTTGATGAAAACTCTCTTCTTTACAAATACGAACCATTGCACGAGCATAAGGCCCATAAGATGTACGTTGCAACATCACTTGGTTCATGATAGCAGCGCCATCTACTAACCAACCTACAGCGCCAATATCGGCCCATGTTAAAGTTGGATAATTAAATATTGACGAATATTTTGCTTTACCAGTGTGTAAATTATCTAATAATTCATCGCGGCTAATGCCTAAAGTTTCAGCAGCTGTGTATAGGTATAAACCGTGTCCACCTTCATCTTGTACCTTAGCTAATAAAACCACTTTTGAACGAAGGCTTGGGGCACGTGTAATCCAATTTCCTTCAGGTAACATTCCTACAATTTCAGAATGAGCATGTTGAGATATTTGACGGATTAAATGCTTACGGTAATTGTCTGGCATCCAATCTTTTGGTTCAACCATTTCGTTTTTGGCTAATTTGCCTTCAAACACATCTTCAAATTTGTTGACTTCCATTTTGTTATTTAGTTTACGAATTATACAAATATAAGCTATTGCTGCGTTTTTTTCAAACCTTTTATGAGCAAATTAATACCATTTAAACAGCTAAAATCATGTGAAGTTTAATTATGTTTCTAAAATCTTATTAACCCAATGATTTATATGAGATTGAAGGATAAAATGCTAATTTTTAGGCTCTTTCTAATATATTTGTTTTTTATATCTATTTTTGCAACCTAAAAACAAAAAAATGGCAAGATTTCATACCTTAAAAGTTAAAGATGTTCGAAGAGAAACAGCTGATGCCGTATCAGTGGCTTTTGACGTTCCTTTAGCAATTCAACACGAATATCAATTTAAACAAGGACAATATATAACCATCAAGTTAAATGTAAACGGAGAAGAAATTCGTCGTTCATATAGTATTTGCACTAGCCCATATAGCGAAAAAGAATTACGTGTTGCCGTAAAAGAAGTACAAGACGGACGCGCCTCTACATTAATTAACCGTAGCTGGAAAGCTGGTGATACTGTTGAGGTAATGACTCCAATGGGAAACTTTAGTTCAATTTTATCTGGAAATAACAAAAAACATTATGTGTTATTTGCAGGTGGAAGTGGTATTACTCCGATGATGAGTATTTTAAAAAGTGTATTATATATTGAGAAACAAAGTCATATTACTTTAGTGTATGCTAATAGAGATGAAGATTCTGTGATTTTTAAAGCTGAATTAGAAAAATTAGCGACTGATTATTCTGATAAATTAAAAGTATTAAATGTTTATGATAATCCTAAAACTCAAGTGAGTGATTTACAAAAAGGATTGTTAACGATTGACAAAGTAAAAGCTATTATAGAAAATTATGGCGGTGTAAATGCAGACGAATATTTTATTTGCGGTCCAGGACCAATGATGGAAAATATTAAACAAGCATTAGAAACTTTAAAAATTGCTCATGAAAAAATTCATATCGAATATTTTAGTGCTGTAGTTGATGCGGTTAATAAAGTTTCTAGCAATGAGCCTACTGGTGCAGATGTAAATAGTGAGATAACGGTTATTCAATACGGTATTGAAACAACCATGAAATTAAACACAGGTGGTTTAACTATTTTAGATGCTGCTATTGAGGCTGGCGTAGATGCTCCATTTAGTTGCAAAGGAGCTGTATGTTGTACTTGCCGTGCTAAAGTTATTGAAGGAAAAGCGAAGATGGATAATAACTTTGCATTAACAGAAGCAGAAGTTGAAGATGGTTTTATTTTAACTTGTCAAGCACATCCATTAACAGAAAAATTAGTAGTGGATTTTGATGCTATCTAATTAGCTGTATTATTAAGTTTTAGAAAAGCCTTTGCATTTGCAAAGGCTTTTTTTATAAAAATAAATAGAATGATTTTTTTAATAAATAATAATGAAGGGCAAACAGTTATGCTTTAATAGTTTAATGATTTACTGAGGATATAATTTCCCTCAACAATAAATTGCTCATTGATATGTTTGCCTTTTATAATAATTTCGTTAGGACAAGTTTTATTTATGTTTAGTTCGTAATGAGTAATAGCGTGAGTCTTTGTTTCTAACAAGGCAAACATCAATATTTCGGTATGAGTTAATTGTTTTTGTTCTTTTAATTCAAATTCCCAATTAGCAACTTCTTTTAAAGTTAAATAAGGAAATTTTTTGTTAGGATAGTTTGTGATGGATGAGTTGTAATATTTGCAATGATAGACTGTATCTGTTTTGTAAATCACAAACTTTTCCGTTAAGGTAATTCGTTTCTTTTTTGTTTTTATTTTTTTACCGTTAGATGTTGTAATTTCTTGACTAGCACTATCTACATGGCACTGGTAATAAACCAGAGAATCGCCACTTTGTAATTTTGCAATGGCTGTTTTTTTTAAATGGTCAGCAAAGTTTATTTGTTGAGAAAATAAATTGAGGTTCAGTAATACAAAAGCTATGAGAAAATTTAATTTCATTAGTTGTTAATGATTGAAATTTGTTTTGATAAATCTATAGCTCTTTGTTTCACGGCATTTACATCTGATTGTAAATTATCATATGTTAATACAACTCCCATTCTTCTATACGGACGAGTAGTAGGCTTTCCAAACAAACGAACATCTGTATTAGGATTACTTAAAACGTCGGTTACTCCAGTAAAATGATAGGATGTACTTTCTGCACTCGCTAATAAAACAGCAGATGCGCCATGTTGTTGTAATTGTATTTGAGGAATAGGAAAGCCAATAATTGCACGAGCATGCAATTCAAATTCGCTTAAATTTTGTGTATTTGCTAATGTCACCATTCCTGTATCATGTGGACGAGGAGATAATTCAGAAAAATAAATGCCTTTATCTGTTAAGAAAAATTCAACACCCCATAAACCAGCACCGCTTAATGCTTTGGTTACCTTAGCTGCCATATCTTGCGCTTCTTTTAAATCAGTATCACTTACAGCACAAGGTTGCCAACTTTCTTGATAATCACCGCGTTCTTGTCGGTGGCCAATTGGCGGGCAAAATAAAGTATGACCATTTTTTTGAGTAACGGTTAATAAAGTGATTTCAGAATTAAATTTTATAAACTCTTCTACAATCACTTCTTTATAATCGCCACGAGAACCTTCCATAGCATAGTTCCAAGATTTTTCAACGTCTTGTTCTGTTTTTATAATACTTTGTCCTTTTCCGCTGCTACTCATTAAAGGTTTTACCACACATGGAATTCCAATAACAGCAACTGCTTTTTTAAAATCTTCTAAAGTGGTTGCGTATAAATAATTAGCCGTTCTTAAGCCTAATTCTTTACTTGCTAAATCTCTAATAGCTTTACGATTCATGGTGAAGTTAGCAGCTTTAGCACTTGGGACAACAGTTATTCCTTGTTTTTCATAATCATAAAAACGTTCTGTTCTGATGGCTTCAATTTCCGGAACTATTAAATCTGGATTATGTTTTGCAACTACGGCATCTAAAGCATCTCCATCTAGCATATTAATGACCTCAAACTCATGAGCAACTTGCATAGCAGGCGCATCTTTGTATGAATCTACAGCTACAACATATTGACCTAATCTTTGTAAAGCAATTGTAACTTCTTTTCCTAATTCACCAGAACCTAATAGTAAAATTTTATGACGCTTCATGAGTTGTAAATATTTAAAATCTGAAAGTAATTGTTGATGGTAATTTATCTTTTAATAAACCAAAATATAAACCATATCCAGCTGCTAAGCCAATGGTTCCGCCAATTAAAGCTTGAATCTTTCTTTTACTTCTGGAAACCCTTTCGTATCCTAAAATATAGGCATCATGGTCAATATAATTTGGATTACTGATGGTGCTATGTTTGATTCTTACTTTAGGAATACCACTTAGTGCCATATATCCATAAGGAAATACAGGGGCAAAAAATAAACCTAATCCTCCACTTGCTAATCCTACAACACCAGCTCCAATTAATGAACCTCGTGCTTTAAATCCTTTACGAGCATCTCTTTCGCCGTAAATATAGTATTGCATTTCGTCGCGAGTAAAATAATTTCCTCTTAAAGTATCTTGTGTATAATAATAATCTGTAAAACCTGAAGCATATTTTACACAATAAATATCATCATATTCATAATGTAGCTTTTCAGTTGTTTTTTCTGGATTTACAATAGTTACAGCACCAATTAAGGTGTCAATTACTTTCTCCACCACATAATTACCATTCATCAATAAAATGGTGTCTTTGTATTGTGCTTTTGAATTGAAAACAAAAAAAATAATAAATAGTATACAAATGTTAAATCTAGACATAGTGTTAATTATGTAACAAGTTTACAAATAATCTCAAATAAATACTATCAAATGATATTGACATTTAGAGGTATTTATTCAAAAATAAATAGGATTATTCCTCGAATTTAAAACTGATTGATTTAACAGATTGAATATTTGAAAATGTATTTAGCATTGTTTGCGCTTCAGGTAATTCAAATACTTCTTTTAGATTTCTAATCTTACCAATTGGAATATCGTGTTTGATGCATTCATTAAATAAAGCATCGAAGTTTAATAATTGAATACAATGATTAAGTTTAGAAAATAACTCAACTCTATTTGTAACTCGCAGCTGATTACTTTCAAAATCTGGATGAGAAAATAAATCAAGATTCAAAATCTCACACAGATGTTTGAATTGCTTATCGCTTCCAATAGCAAAGGTAATTTGGTGATAATCCTTAGTTGAAAATATTTCGCCATAGGGAGCAATGTTTGGATGCAAAGAGCCTTGAGCAGTTGGCAAATGATGCGCTATTAACCAATTGGTTGCTTGGTTAGCTAATGACGCAATAGCGGTATCAAATAACGAAACAGTAATATGTGAGCCTTTATTGGTTTTGTATTTATTTAATAGGGCAATTAAAATAGCTTCTTTAAGTTGATGCCCAGCCAATATATCAATTAAGGCTACTGGCATTTTTAATGGAGCTGCGTTCTTTTCTCCATTCATAAACATAAATCCACTTTCGGCTTGTAAGATTAAATCATAAGCGGTGCGTGGGCTAGTGTTCCCAAATCCATTAATGGATGCGTAAATTAAAGTTGGGTTTAAAGTTTTTAATGTATTGTAATCTACTTTTAATTTTAGATCATCGCCTAATTTGTAATTAGTAATTAAAATATCCGCTGTTTTAATTAATTCGTAAAACGATTGTAAATCTTTGTCAATAGATAAATCTAAAAACAAAATTTCTTTACCAGTATTGACGCTCCAAAAATAGGCACTTGTATTATCTGTTTTATTTTCTGTTTTTAATTTCCAAGAACGAGTAACATCGCCACCCGTTTTTGGATTCTCAATTTTAATGACAGTTGCACCTAATTCAGCAAAAAATAAACCAGCTGCTGGTCCTGCTAAAACACCAGCGAGTTCAATTACTTTTAAGTCTGAAAAAGGTTTGTCCATTTAATTTAAGCTATATTTTATTAAGTGTTTTGTAAACGAATTTAGTTATTTTTCTGTGCATTTTTGTCTTAGTAAGTTTTTTTTTATAACTTAACGCTTTAAACAGAAAACAATGAATTGCATAATAATTGATGACGATATATTGGCGCTTACGGCCGTTAAAAAATGCCTTGAACGACATAATTCCATAGATTTACTTGCTGAATTTTGTGACCCCGAAAAAGCTTATGACTTTTTAAAAACAAACTCCTGCGATGTATTGTTTTTAGATATGGAAATGGAAGGCTTAAATGGCCTTGATCTTATCAAAAAATTAGACCATGTTCCGTATGTTGTCATTATTTCTTCTAAATCTGAATATGCGGCTGAGGCTTTTAATTTTGACGTTGTGGATTATATTGTAAAACCAGTGTCGTTTGAACGATTTCAAAAGGCCGTTTTAAAAGTAGAGAATATTGCTGAAAACTTGAAATCATCTAATAAAGACTTTTTTTATATAAAACAGGAATCTAAGATGGTGCAAATACAATATAAGGATGTGAATTATGTGGAAGCGCTTGCAGACTATGTAAATATTTTTACAACTAGCAAACGGTATACAATTCTATCTACGATGAAGGCTGTTGAAAGCAACTTACCATCAAAAGATTTCATGAGAATTCATCGATCTTACATCGTTCGCCTCGATAAAATCAGAGAAATAGAGGAAAATACAATTTCTATTGAGGGAAAACTACTTCCTGTTAGTAGGTCTAATAAAGACAATTTTCTTAAAAAGCTAAATCTACTATAGCGTAATTTATATTTTACAGCTTATCGACTAATTTTTACCAATCATCGATAACTTTTCAGAAACCTTTGATAAATCAATAATATTGTAATAAAGCAGTTTAATGGCAAGCCTTACCCCAACACCAGATAATGAGATTGAACGATTAAAAGCTCTAAAGAGCTATAATATTCTTGATACACTCAATGAAAAAGAATTTGATCGCTTAACTGAATTAGCATCCGTTATTTGCGGAGTGCCCATAGCATTAGTTAGCCTTATAGACTCTGATAGACAATGGTTTAAATCGAGGGTTGGCTTAGATGCCCCGCAAACTCCGCGAGATATTTCTTTTTGTCAATTCGCCATTATGGGTGATAGCATTTTTGAAATTAATGATGCCACTGCCGACGATCGATTTAAAAATAACCCACTTGTTACTGGGGCTCCAGATATACGATTTTATGCAGGTTATCCTCTTATTGATGATAATGGGTTTGCATTAGGCACCTTATGTGTTATTGACAGAGCGCCTAAGAAATTAAATCCTGAACAGCAGAGGGCATTAACAATCTTAGGACAGGAAGTTGTTTCGCAAATTATTGCTAGAAAAGAAAGGCAGGATTTGTATGACTATAAACAGTTATTTTATTCTTCTGTTGATTTGGTTTGTGTTACTGGAACAGATGGTTATTTTAAACGTGTTAACCCTGCCTTTTCAATGGTTTTAGGCTGGTCAGAAAAAGAATTATTGGAAAAGCCTTTCGTTGATTTTGTTCATCCAGAAGATGTAGAAAAAACAATTGAGGAGGTGAAAAAACTGTCGAATGGTAGTAAAACCATTAATTTCGTTAATCGTTATATTAAAAAATCAGGAGAATACACAGTGCTAAATTGGTTGGCCAACCCTGATGAATCCACTGGTAGTATTTATGCTATTGCAAGAGATATTACAGAACGAAAAAGAGAAGAAAATGAATTAATTTCTGCTTTAAATCAAACCAAGCAATTACAAAAAGCACTTGATGAGTCTGCCATTGTTTCTATCGTAGATGATAATTTTAAAATAACTTACGTTAATGATAAGTTTTGTGAAATCTCAAAATACTCAAGGGAAGAGTTAATAGGAAAAGATCATGTAATTGTTAGCTCTGGTTATTATTCAAATGAATTTCTAACGAATCTAAAATCTAACATTAATTCAGGTAATATATGGAAAGGACAAATTAAAAACAAAAACAAAAACGGGAGTTTTTATTGGGTTGATACAACGATTGTTCCCTTTATGAACGGAAGTGATAAACCTTATCAATATATTGGCATTTCGTATGACATTACTGAACAGGTGTTTTCCGAACAGAAAATCAGAGGTTTAGCCGAATTTCAAAATGCTATTCTTAATGGAACAGATTATGCCATAATTGCTACAGATATTGAAGGAATTATTGTAAATTTTAATAAAGGAGCTGAAGAATTACTTGGATATAATGCAGAAGAGTTAATTCATAAATCTTCACCTGCCATTTTCCATGATCTTGATGAGGTAGTAGCCAGAGCAAAAGTATTATCAACTGAATTAAATAAAACGATTGAACCTGGTTTTGAAGTGTTTGTTGCTAAATCAAAAACAGGAGCGCCCGATGTTAATGACTGGACATATATCAAGAAAGATGGTATTCGTATAAAGGTGCAGTTGTCTGTAACAACTCTTTTTGATTCTGATAAAAACATAACGGGATATTTAGGTATAGCAAGAGATGTAACAGAATTCTTGGAAAGTCAAAATAAGCTAAAGCTTAGTGAAGAAAAACACCGAGTGTTTTTCGAAAATGCTCAAGGTCTTATGTGTACTCATGACGAAACCGGAAAGTTCTTAAGCATGAATAAGGCTGGTGCCGCTTTGATTGGTTATACGCCAGAAGAGCTACTTCAAAAAACATTATATGATGTAACGCCAATTAATTTGAAGAAACGGATTGATAACTACTTAGAAAAAATATATAATAAAGGAGCGGCAGAAGGATTAATGTCTGTTCTTCATAAAAATGGGGATGCTAAAGTTTGGTATTATAAAAACATACTAGTTGATGACTCTACTGATAAAAGAATTGCAATAGGTAATGCCATTGATATTACTGAAAGAGTTAAAATGGAAGATGAACTTAAGAAAGCCAAATTGCAAGCAGAAAAAAGTGTTTTTGCGAAAGATCAATTTTTAGCCAACATGAGTCATGAAATTAGAACACCAATGAACGCTATACTTGGTTTTGCTGATATCTTAAAAACAACCAATCTTAATAATGATCAGACAGAATATCTTTCAGCTATTAGTAATTCAGGTGAAAATTTGATGGTTATTATCAACGACATTCTTGATTTTTCTAAAATTGATTCAGGCAAATTGACTTTAGAACACCAACCTATCAGTATTATTAAGATTACTAATAATATTAAAAAACTATTAATACACAAGGCAAACGAACGGAATTTAGCCTTTAATTTTTATATTGAAAATGACTTGCCTGAATGGGTTATGGGTGATAGTGTACGCTTAAATCAAATACTGGTTAATTTATTGGGAAATGCAATTAAATTCACTGAGAAAGGAAAAGTTGAACTCTATTGCAACGTGCTAAATAAATCAGATAATAATTGCATAGTACAATTTATTGTAAAGGATACCGGGATAGGTATTCCTAAAGACAAATACGACCTCGTTTTCGAACGATTTAAACAGGCTGATGATAATACCACTAGAAAATTTGGTGGCACAGGCCTCGGATTAAGTATTACCAAAAAATTATTGGAACTATTTAATGGTAAAATAGAAATTAAAAGTGAAGAAGGCGTTGGGTCTGAATTTATTGTATCCATTCCATTTGAAGTTACTGAAGCAAAAGATAAACTTGAATTAGAAAAAATTGAAAGAAACAGTGAATCTAAAAACTATAAAGTTCTTTTAACAGAAGATAATGATTTGAATCAAAAGTTAGCGAAACATATTTTAGAGAAAAATAATATGGTTGTTGAAATTGCGGCAAATGGTCAAATTGCTGTTGACATGCTTAAAAATAACAAATACGATGTTATACTCATGGATCTTCAAATGCCTGTTATGGATGGGTATGTGGCTACTTCTTTTATTAGAAACGTTTTAAAAATAACAACCCCAATGATAGCGATGACAGCACATTCCTTAGTTGGAGAAAAAGAAAAATGTATTCAAACAGGCATGAACGAATACATTTCAAAACCTTATAAAGCAAAAGAACTAATTGATAAAATAAAACTGCTTTGTTCAGGAGAAGAGGTTATTTTATCTGAAGTTAGTATTCCTAAAACACTTACCGTTAAAGCAGATTATGATTTAAGTGATATAAATGAATTATCTGGCGGTGATGCGGAGTTTGTTAAAGAAATGATTAAAATATTTTTAACAGGGATACCTGAAGACTTAAAAAAGTTGACCACTGCAGTACAAGAAGGTAATATTTCAGAATCGAGAAAAGTAGCACATAAAATTAAAGCTAGCTATGCGTTATTTATGATACAACCATTAGTGGAACTTTGCGACAAAATTGAAAATGGAAATGACATGAAAATGATTGAAGAGTATTCTCAAATTGTTACTGATTCAACTAATACTATCCTGCCGTCTTTAGCGAAAGAGTTGCAATAATCATTCAATAAATAGGATGCATTGAGTTCATTGATCCAAATGCAACTCTTTTAAGACAATAATTACTCGAACTGTGAGTCCAGCTCATGGTCCTTGATTTGTGGTAAAAAACGAATTTCCTATTTCATTTTGTTTCTAATAACGATGGTTCTATCATCATATGACGTTGAGCAATCTCCATAATATGTATGTATTTCCTTGTGATATAGGACTACAAAGCATTCCCAATTATCTTTCTTTCCTTACCAATTATCCGAGAAAGCCAACAGCTTACCGAAAATCTCAAAATACAGCAAATTACCTATGTAATATTGTATCATGAAAACGAAAAGCCTTAAAATATTTATAGTTGAAGACAATGATTCAATTGTAAAAATGTTATCAGAAATACTATCGAAAAATTTACCAACTTCTGAAATATTGACATTTAAATCAGTTGAAAATGCTTTAGGAAAAGTAAACGAAAATCCAGATTATATAATCCTTGATCATTTTCTTGAAAAAACCAATGGAATAGATTGTATTCCATTATTTAAGGAGTTTATTCCAAATGCAAAAATAATTGTTACGTCATCACAAAATGACATCAAGACCTTCGAAGATGCCTTTATCTATGGTGCAAACGAATATTTTAGAAAAGACGCGTTATTTCCGATAAACATCGTAGAGTTTATAAAGAAAGATTTTGAAAAAGAGGATGAAAATTGGCTTCAAAGTTTTTTTAATACTGTAAAACGAAAAGAAAACAGCAAACGTTCAAAAAATTTGGTTTATGTTTTAGATGACAATAAAAATACAGCCTTTTCAATTGAACATGTTTTGCAAAATGAATCATTAAATGAAGTTTATTCATTTAACCATTCTAAAGACTTTTTTGCTCAATTAAAATCAAGAAAACCTGACTTCGTCATTTTAGACTATAACATTGAGGAAACAATTAGTGGGGCCGATGTATTAAAAGAAGTGAAGTTAATTAGCCCAGATACTAAGGTAATTATCTTCTCAGGCCAAACAGATGTAGGCACTGCAAGCAATTTATTGAAATTGGGAGCAATGCTTTATATGTCAAAATCAAATGAAAACATAAAAAAATTAAAGACGATTGTCAACTAAAAGTTACTAAAAAAATATTAATTAAATCAAACATATAAACAAACAACAGTTAAAAATGAAAAAACAATTATTTATTTCAGGATGTATCATTCTTGCTTCTGCGAGTATAGCACAACAAAAAATGGAATTGAAACCTACTGTAGTTTTACCTCCAACTGGGTTTAATCAAGTTAATTTAGCCACAGGTTTTTCAAATCCTAATAGCGGAACCACAGATTTATTTGGAAAAAATGGTAAATCTGACTTTTCAATTCCCAACAATTATATGGGAAGTCAGGAAGCAGTTGAAGGAGATAACTATTTTGGAATCATTACTTACAAAGGAGATAAGTATATCGACTTGAAATCAATTGGTAATGGTGGGCTTGTAGAGGGAAAAACAAATAACTATAAATACGCAGAGTATGTTCAAACAGCAATGCCAACGGCATTAGTAGCTGGAAAAGAATACGAAATGTCATTCAAGATTAGCTTAGCGGATTACTCTGCATTTGCAACAAAAGGATTTGGTGTATATTTTTCAAATAATCAGTTGTCAGAAGGTAGTAACCAAATGTTAACTGTAACGCCTCAAGTTTCTTTTTCTGAACTAATCACTGACAAAAATACTTGGACGGAATTAAAAGCAAAGTTCAAAGCAACTGGAAATGAGAAATTTGCCGTTATAGGTTGTTTTTCAAATAATTATTCAGTAGAAAAAGTTGGTGGTGGAAAAAGTTTTGGTACCGTAAGATCTTACTATTATTTGTCAGCTATTTCAATAGTTGAAGCGCCAAAACCAGATAGAGATAAAGATGGAATTATTGATGAATTAGACGTTTGTCCTGACGTAGCTGGTGTAGAAATGTTTAAAGGATGTCCAGATTCAGATGGAGATGGTGTTGCAGATAAAGATGATGCATGCCCTACAGTTAAAGGATTAGCAAATTTTGCAGGTTGCCCAGACTCTGATAATGATGGCGTTGCTGATAAAAAGGATAATTGCCCAGAAATCGCAGGTTTAGTGTCAAATAATGGTTGCCCTGAAGTTAAAATTTCGGATAAAGCAAAAGATGTTTTCCAAAAAGCTATGGCAGGAATTCAATTTGAAACAGGTAAAGATGTGATTAAGAAAACTTCATATCCGATTTTGGATAATGTTGTGTCTGTTTTAAAAGAAAATCCATCGTGGAATGTAGAAGTACAAGGGCACACAGATAATCAAGGTGACGCTGCAAAAAATAAAACTCTATCAGAAAAAAGAGCAATTGCAGTTAAAAATTATTTAACATCTAAAGGGGTTGCTAACAATTTAAAGCCAATTGGTTTTGGAATTGAAAAACCTATTGCGGACAATAAAACACCAACTGGCCGTGCAAAAAACCGAAGAGTAGAATTTAATGTGACGTACGAGAAATAATATATAAACAATTAAAAAAAATAAAAATGGAACAATTAATTAAAATGGTAACAGAAAAAACAGGTATTTCTGAAACGCAAGCCAAACAATCTGTTGAAACTGTAATGGGATTTTTAAAAGATAAATTACCTGCAGGATTAGGCACTCAAGTAGAATCACTTATGAAAGGCGGAGCCCCAGATTTAGGAAATATGGGAGATGGAATAAAAGATAAACTATCTGGGCTTACTGGATTATTCGGAAAATAAATAAACAAAAAAATAAACAAATAAAAGTTAAACAATTAAAAATTA
Source organism: Bacteroidetes bacterium UBA5697 (assembly GCA_002420145.1). Lineage (GTDB taxonomy): Bacteria > Bacteroidota > Bacteroidia > B-17B0 > Aurantibacillaceae > UBA4416. The sequence goes on along the minus strand of DIHL01000021.1, from coordinate 12,324 downwards.
AAATTATGGGAATGATCAAAGAATTTAAAGAATTTGCAATGAAAGGTAATGTTGTAGATTTAGCAATAGGTGTAGTTATTGGTGGAGCTTTTGGAAAAATAGTTTCTTCACTTATCGACGACGTCATAACACCTTTATTACTAAAACCTGCTTTAGATGCCGCGAACTTAAGTAACATTGCAGATTTAAAATGGGGAGCAGTAAAATATGGTAGTTTCATATCTAATATTATATCGTTCATTATTGTTGCTATCGTTTTATTTATGATTATTAAAGCGATGAATGCTTCAAAGAAAAAAGAAGTAGAAGCTCCTGCTGCACCAGCTGAACCATCAAATACGGATAAATTATTAATGGAAATTAGAGATAGTTTAAAGAAGTAATTGATTCAAGCGTCTAGGATGTAAAACCCCTAGACGTTTTATATAAAATCAAGACAATGATCAATTCAAATAACATAATAAAAACGAGAATTTCAACTGTAAAACTAAAATCAGAAGAAATTTTACAAATTGATATTATCGATGATCAAGTCTTCGAAAAAAAAGATGTGATTGAATTAATTGATGCGGCGTATAAATTAGGTGGAGGTAAGAAATTTAAAAATTTAATTAACGTGGGTGAATTTACAGTCCCTGATTTAAAAGCAATAAAATTATCCTGCAGTAAAGCAGGTAGTAAATATAAGATTGCCGATGCATTCATCATCCATACTCTTTCTCAAAAAATTATCGCTAATTTTTAGATAAAAATTATCGCTAATTTTTATCTAAAAATTCAAAAACCAGTTGTTCCAACTAAATTTTTCAGTAATACAATAGATGCTGAAAAATGGCTCTTGGGAATTTAAATTAAAAAAACATAAAATGAAAAATTTATACAAAAGTTTATTATTGCTATTATTTGCAAATCAAATAGTAGCTCAAGAGGTAACAAAGGATGATGCTGCAAAGCTTCAATCTGAAATTAATAATTTAAAATCAATTGCAGTAGATACAGTGAAACCATGGAAAATTGGGGGAATTATTGGAGTTAATGGGCAGCAAGTGTCTTTAACTAATTGGGCTGCTGGTGGAAATAATTCTATCTCTCTTGCCGGATTGCTTAATGTATTTGCTAAATTCAGAAAGGGTAAGCATGCGTGGGACAATAACTTAGAATTAGGATATGGAGTTATCCAGCAAGGTACTAGTAATAAATGGTTGAAAAATGATGATAAGATACAATTCTCATCGAAATACGGACGTGAGTTAAAAAAACATTGGTATGCAACAGCATTAGTCGATTTTAGAACGCAGTTTGCTAACGGTTATAACTATCCTAATGATTCTATTTATATTTCAAAATTTATGGCTCCTGGTTACGGATTAGCTGCATTAGGTTTCGATTATAAACCAAATGATCACTTTTCTGCTTTCATAGCCCCAGTTACAGGTAAATTTACATTTGTGAACGACGCAACTTTGGCGCAAGCTGGCGCATTCGGAGTTGATAAAGAAATATCATACACAGATAGTACTGGAAAGTACATAACTCAAAAATACAAAACTCATAGAGAAGAATTTGGTGCTTATGTAAAAGTTCAATATCAAACAAAAGTGATGGAAAATATTACTTTTCAAACAGTATTAGAACTATTCTCAAACTACCTACATAACCCGCAAAATGTGGATGTTAACTGGACAACCTTAACGACATTTAAGGTAAATAAATTCATTTCAGCTACATTGTCAACTCAGTTAATCTATGATGACGATATCAAAGTTTTAAGAAGTGCAGGTGATCAAAAAGGTACTTTTGGACCAGACATTCAGTTTAAACAAGTTTTAGGAGTAGGTTTTTCTTATAAATTTTAGTTACGTTTGAAATGAGTAAGTATAGAATCACGACGATGCAACAATTATATAAACTAGTTTTTGTTTTAACCTTAGTTGTGGCGTCAATTCTATTATCTTTTTTCTTGAAAAAAGTATAGTATGAAATAATGGTCTAATACTATTTTAAAGCAAATCAAATAAGCACTTTTATTTCCATTTTGAAAACTCTCAAATGTGAACTCAAATCAGATGTTAAATTTTAAATAACACAAATTTAACATCTGATTTGGTCACTTTCATAGAAAATATTATATTTATCAGTATCATTAAAATTAATAAGTTACATAATATTCCTCAAGAAAAACTTAACCACTAATTAATGTATAAAGTTTATATTATAGTTTTTTTGTTTTTTTCCAATTTGGGGTTTTCACAAGGCCCTTCATGGATTTGGGCCAAAGAAGCATATACAAATGGTGCTGAATTTGCAAAAGATGTTGCTGTTGATCCCATAACCGGAGATATTGTGGTTGTAGGGGATTTTGCAGGTGATATTTCTGCTTTTTACGGCCCGGCTTTTGTTGGACCATTAGGAGGCGGCTTTGTCGCTAAATATTCATCATCTGGCACTTTAATTTGGGCGTTTAATATTGGAGCAAACAACGATGATGGATGCTCATCTGTAGCCATTGATGCTGCTGGAAATATTTATGTCGCTGGATTTTTATCAAATATAGCTGATTTTAAAGGAAAATCGGCAGGTTCAAATATTTTAACCTCCGTAGGCGGAAAAGATGCGTTTCTTGCAAAATACACTTCAGCTGGTTTAAATCAATGGGCTAGGAAAGGAGGAGGTGCAAATGACGATGAAGCCTATTCTGTTTGTGTAAATTCCAGCTCTGTATTTATCACTGGGTACTACAAAAATTCAGCATCCTTTGGTTTAAAAAACACCTTTTCTGCTGAAAATCAAGATGACATTTTTGTGGTTTCTTATGATTTAAATGGTGTTGAACAATGGTTAGCAGATGCTGGCGCCACTGGAAATGGTTATGGATATGATATTACCGCTAATAATACGGATGTTTATGTATCTGGAGATTATAAAAATATTTTAAATATATATAATTCTACTGGAGTGCTTTCCGCAACATCTGTCGCTGGTGGAAATTTTGAAGGCTTTGTGATTAATTACTCCACTTCGGGGAATTTTGTTTGGTTTGATCAAATTACTGGAGGAGGAGAAGCTCATGTCAATTCATGTGTAGTGAAAGGAACTGATTTGTTTATTACTGGATCTATTGATAACTCGACTTCGTTCCCTGGCTATGCATTAAATCCAGTGGTGCCAGCAGGCAGTGGCCAAGACTTTTATGTAGCATCTTTAAAAAATACAACTGGTGCAACGCAATGGGTTAAATGTGAAACTGGCTCTAATGATCAAATTGCTAATCAAGTAGATGTAGACCTTAACGGAAACGTAATTACAACAGGTTTTCTAGATAATAATATGACATTTGGAGGCGGCCCAACTTTTACTTCTTTAGGTAATGTTGATGTTTTCGTTGCGAGCTATTCATCTGCTGGCGCCTTCAATTGGGCTGTTAAAGCTGGTGGTGGAGATCATGATGTTGGTCACGGGTTGGCTTGTTCCAATACAATTCAAGATATTTATGTAGTTGGTGAATATAAAAACTTAGCGACTTTTGGAACAATTAATTTATTTAATGAAAACAGTCAAAATATTTTTGTTGCTAAATTAGGTTGTCCAACTATTGTAAGCAATACCATTAGTGCTGCTCAAACCATATGTACAGGTTCTACTCCAGTTGCTTTATCTGGAAGTTTACCTTCAGGGCCTACTTCATTTACCTATTTATGGCAACAAAGCACAGATAATGCAACATGGTCTTCTGCCTCAGGCACTAATAATACACAAAATTATTCTCCGCCTTCACTTGTTACATCTACATATTATAGACGAATAGTGACTGCTAGTGGGGCTTGCACTAATTCTGATAATAGCATTAGTATTCTAATTACCATAAATCAAAACCCAACTACTAGCGCTGCTGGTCCTGATCAAGTAAACTTATGTGGTGTTACTACTGCAACTCTTGCTGCTAACACTCCTACTGTTGGTACTGGTGTTTGGTCTATTGTTTCTGGGGCTGGTGGCAGCATTGTTTCCGCTACTTCTCCAACTACCGCGTTTAATGGTGTGACTGGCATTGCTTATGTGTTGCGGTGGACTATCTCTAACGCTCCTTGTACTGCGTCTACTGATGATGTAAATATTACTTTCAATCAAAACCCTACTACTTCAAACGCTGGTCCTGATCAAGTAAACTTATGTGGTGTTACCGTTGCGACTCTTGCTGCTAATGCTCCTACTTTTGGTACTGGAGCTTGGTCAATTGTTTCTGGGGTTGGCGGTAGTTTTGTTTCTACTTCTTCTCCTTCTTCGGTTTTTAATGGCCTGGCTGGTTTTGCTTATGTATTGCATTGGACTATTTCTAATGCACCTTGTGCTGCCTCTATAGATGATGTAAATATTACTTTCAATCAAAATCCTACCCCTTCGGATGCTGGTCCTGATCAAAACGTTTGTGCAACAATTGCAACATTAGCAGGAAATACACCAACCACAGGAACAGGATTATGGACATTAATATCTGGCGCTGGCACCGTTACTATCCCCAATTCTCCAACGTCAGGCATAACTGGATTAGGAATAGGAGCAAATACTTTTCGTTGGACGATTAGTAATTCGCCGTGTTCGACATCAGTAGATGATGTTGTTATCACACAAGACAGCCCTCCCACAACAGCGGCGGCGGGACCCGACCAAAATGTTTGTGGATCGAGTGCAGCTTTTGCAGCGAATTCGCCAATAATTGGATCAGGACTTTGGACACTTGTTTCTGGGTCTGGCTCAATTACTTCTCCTACCTCTCCATTTTCAACGGTAACCGCACTAGGTCTTGGGTTAAATGTTTTCAGATGGACAATAAGTAATGGAGCGTGTTCTCCTTCATCAGATGATATCACAATAAATTCATCATTACCAATTTCACCTCCAGCTGATGCTGGTTCAGATCAAACAATCTGCTCTATAACAGCTACCATGACTGCAACTACGCCGCTTGTAGGTTCAGGTATATGGACTTTAATTTCTGGAACCGGCTCAATAACCAGCCCTACGTCACCTACTTCTGGAATAACAGGATTGGGAGTTGGCGCAAATGTTTTTAGATGGACAGTAAACAATGGCGTTTGTACTTCAAATGATGATGTCACAATTACAATGTCTGCAAATCCTACAATTTCAAATGCTGGTCCTGATCAAACCTCTTTATGTGGCTTAACTTCTACAACTCTAGCCGCTAACGTTCCTACTATAGGCACTGGAGCTTGGTCTATCGTTTCTGGGGCTGGCGGTAGTTTTGTTTCTTCTACATCTCCTACTTCCGTGTTTAATGGATTGGCTGGCAATGCTTATGTGTTGCGTTGGACTATTTCTAACGCCCCTTGTACTGCTTCTTCAGATGATGTAAATATTACTTTTAATATTAATCCAGCAGTTACAGCCGTATCTAGTTCAAGTGCTATTTGTTCGGGCGCTACTGCTACCTTAACCGCAAGTGGCGCCAGTACTTACGCTTGGACTGCTGGACCATCAACTCCAACCTATACAGTCAATACTACTGGAACATACACCGTAACAGGAACTAACGCTAGTGGTTGTATTAATACCAAAACCGTTAGTGTATTGGTAAACGCTAATCCAACAGTTACAGCCGTATCTAGTTCAAGCGCCATTTGTGCGGGTGCAACAGCTACCTTAACCGCAGGTGGGGCTTCTACATACACTTGGACAGCTGGTCCATCCACTCCAACTTATACAGTCAATACAACTGGAACATATACCGTAACAGGAACTGATGCTAGTGGTTGCGTTAATACAAAAACCGTTAGTTTATTGGTGAACGCTAATCCAACTGTAACAGCTGTATCTAGTTCAAGTGCAATTTGTTCTGGAGCAACAGCTACTTTA
>DIHL01000021.1:6241-6438 GCA_002420145.1 Bacteroidetes bacterium UBA5697 | reverse complement strand
ACAGCAGGTGGTGCTAATACCTATACTTGGACTGCAGGACCAGCAACTCCAACTTATACAGTCAATACAACTGGAACATATACCGTAACAGGAACTAACGCTAGTGGTTGCATCAATACCAAAACCGTGAGTGTATTAGTGAATGCTAATCCAACCGTAACAGCCGTATCTAGCTCAAGTGCTATTTGTGCTGGAGC
>DIHL01000021.1:0-6226 GCA_002420145.1 Bacteroidetes bacterium UBA5697 | reverse complement strand
CAACAGCTACTTTAACCGCAGGTGGTGCTAATACTTATACTTGGACTGCAGGACCAGCAACTCCAACTTATACAGTCAATACAACAGGAACTTATACTGTAACTGGAACTAACGCTAGTGGTTGCATCAATACCAAAACCGTTAGTGTCTTAGTGAATGCTAATCCAACCGTAACAGCCGTATCTAGTTCGAGCGCTATTTGCTCGGGTGCAACAGCTACTTTAACCGCAGGTGGAGCATCAACATACACTTGGACAGCTGGTCCATCCACTCCAACTTATACTGTTAATACAACTGGAACTTACACTGTAACCGGAACTAATGCTAGTGGTTGTGTTAGTACCAAAACTGTTAGTGTATTAGTCAACGCTAATCCAACAGTCACAGCCGTATCTAGTTCAAGTGCCATTTGTTCTGGTGCAACCGCCACTTTAACAGCAGGTGGTGCTAATACTTATACTTGGACTGCAGGACCAGCAACTCCAACTTATACAGTCAATACAACTGGAACTTATACAGTAACAGGAACTAACGCTAGTGGTTGTGTTAATACAAACACCGTTAGTGTATTAGTGAATGCTAATCCAACAGTTACAGCAGTATCTAGCTCAAGTGCTATTTGTTCGGGTGCAACAGCTACTTTAACCGCAGGTGGTGCCAGTACTTATACTTGGACTGCAGGACCAACAACTCCAACTTATACAGTTAATACAACTGGAACTTATACGGTGACAGGAACTAACGCTAGTGGTTGCGTTAATACCAAAACCGTTAGTGTATTGGTGAACGCTAATCCAACCGTAACAGCCGTATCTAGTTCGAGTGCTATTTGTGCTGGAGCNNACAGCAGGTGGTGCTAATACTTATACTTGGACAGCAGGGCCATCAACTTCAACTTATACAGTCAATACAACAGGAACTTATACAGTAACAGGAACTAACGCTAGTGGTTGTGTTAATACAAACACCGTTAGTGTATTAGTGAATGCTAATCCAACAGTTACAGCAGTATCTAGCTCAAGTGCTATTTGTTCGGGTGCTACAGCAACATTAACCGCAGGTGGGGCAAATACTTATACTTGGACAGGTGGTCCAACGGCTATTGATTATATTGTTTCAACAACTGGAACATATACGGTTATTGGCGAAGATTTAAATAATTGTATTGGAACAGAAACGGTTAGTTTGTTAGTGCATGCCAATCCAACAATAACAGCTGTCTCTAATTCAAGTGCAATTTGTTCTGGAACAACAGCTACTTTAACCGCAGGTGGTGCCAATACTTATACTTGGACTGCAGGTCCAACCGCTATTGATTATATTGTTTCAACAACTGGAACATATACGGTTGTTGGCGAGGATTTAACTAATTGTATTGGAACAGAAACCGTGAGTGTATTAGTGAATGCTAATCCAACCGTAACAGCCGTATCTAGCTCAAGTGCTATTTGTGCTGGAGCAACAGCTACTTTAACCGCAGGTGGTGCCAATACTTATACTTGGACTGCAGGTCCAACGTCTATTGATTATATTGTTTCAACAACTGGAACATATACGGTTATTGGCGAGGATTTAAATAATTGTATTGGAACAGAAACGGTTAGTTTATTAGTGAATGCTAATCCAACAGTAACAGCTGTCTCTAGTTCGAGCGCTATTTGCGCGGGAGCAACAGCTACCTTAACCGCGGGTGGCGCCAATACTTATACTTGGACTGCAGGTCCAACGTCTATTGATTATATTGTTTCAACAACTGGAACATATACGGTTATTGGCGAGGATTTAAATAATTGTATAGGAACAGAAACGGTTAGTTTATTAGTGAATGCTAATCCAACAGTAACAGCTGTCTCTAGTTCGAGCGCTATTTGCGCGGGAGCAACAGCTACCTTAACCGCGGGTGGCGCCAGTACTTATACTTGGACAGGTGGTCCAACGTCTATTGATTATATTGTTTCATCAACTGATACATATACGGTTGTTGGCGAAGATTTAAATAATTGTATTGGAACAGAAACGGTTAGTTTATTAGTGAATGCTAATCCAACAGTAACAGCTGTATCAAGTTCAAGTGCTATTTGTTCTGGAGCAACAGCAACCTTAACCGCAGGTGGCGCCAGTACTTATACTTGGACAGGTGGTCCAACGTCTATTGATTATATTGTTTCAACAACTGGAACATATACGGTTGTTGGCGAAGATTTAAATAATTGTATTGGAACAGAGACGGTAAGTTTATTGGTGAATGCCAATCCGATTATTGCCATAAACAACGCGACAATATGTATAGGATCAAGTTATTCTTTTAATCCATCTGGCGCTTTAACATACACCTATTCAAGCGGAAGTGCTTTAATAACGCCTTCATCAACTGCAGTTTATACAGTTTCCGGATTTGATGTTAATGGATGTTCAAACACAATAAGCGTTACCGTTTCGGTCGACGCTTTGCCCACATTGGCTGATGCAGGCACTGATATTAAAACTGGTTTGCAAATAATTGAACTAAATGCCAATCAGCCAATAATAGGAACTGGAAGTTGGTCTATTATAGAAGGTGGAGGGATAATAGAAAATAATAATCAGCCCTATACAAATTTTGTCAACGCACAATTAGGAGCGAATATGTTAGTTTGGACAATTGAAAATGGCGTATGTCCTTCGTCGACCGATACTATAATGATATACAGAGATGGGATTCTTATTCCGCAATTAATAACACCAAACGGAGATGGAAATAATGATTTTCTATTTATTAATACCATTGAAAAGACACCGCATGTGAAGTTGGAAATTTTTGATAGATGGGGAAATTTAGTTTACGGCAATGAAGAATATAAAAATGAATTTTCAGGAAAAACAGCAGATGATAAAGAATTAGTGGATGATACCTATTTTGTGATTTTAAATATTCCAAACGAAAAAACTTACACGGGCTATTTGGTGATTAAACGAAAATGAAACTGATTATAAAATATAATTTAATAGTAATGCTTTTCATCATAGGAGGAAAAGTGTTTTCTCAACATCAAAATGTTTGGAGTAATTACCAATTAAATGCTTCTGCCATTAATCCAGCGGCTATCGGAAAAGATGAGGCCCTTGATATTAATATTTATTCTAGAAAACAGTGGGCGGGTTTTTCAGGAAGTCCACTAACTAATTTGCTAACAATTAATTCTATGATAAAGCGGCCTAGTGTAAATGTTGGATTACTTGTTTCTGACGATAGAATAGGAAACACTTTGAATCAAAACTTCCTTATAAATTATGCATATAGAATCAAATTTAAAAAATTCAGATTAGCATTTGGATTACAAGCTGGAATTCAAATGATGAACACAAATTTGAACGGATTAAATAGAGTGAATGAAATTGATCAAGTAGTTGAGCAAAATCAAAACAAAAAAACTGGTTTTACAGCAGGAGCAGGCATGTATTTGCATAACGAAAAACTATTTTGTGGGATTTCAATGCCAAATCTTTATAATATAAATGGATTGGATTTCAACTCAGTTCCGTTATACTTTAATGCAGGGTATATGTTTAAAATTCGTCAAAGTAAGGACCTATTTAAACCCTCATTTATGATTAGAAGAATAGAGGCAACGAGAATAACCTATGATTTAAATTTAATGTATTACATTAATTCAAAATTTGGAATAGGCGGATCATTCAGACCTAAAAGCGCAATTGTTGCAATGTTTGAAATCCTTTTAACCGATCAATTTAAAATAGGGTATTGTTACGATTATTCAACAACATCACTTTCTAAATATCAAAATGGATCGCACGAACTATCGATTAGATATTTATTTGGCAAAAAATTAAAAATGAATAACCCACGTGCACTATATTTCTAGCAACATATTTTTATTACTACTTATATTTTTTAAGTTCAATGATTCAATAATTGTTGCCCAGATATCAATTGGAAAAAAAGATACAACAGTAATCAAAAAATTAAATATAAGTATAAAGGATAATAACTATGCCCCTTTTGTGAAAGAAGGATTCATGTATTTTACTTCTGACAAACCATTGAAAATTGGAAAATTAACATGGAATGATGACTATGGAAATCCAACCAATATTTTTAGAGCAAAATTAAAAGATTCAATAAATCTTACTGAGGTCATTTCTATTAACAAAGTTAATACTGAACTCAATGAAGGCTCCATTTGTTTTTCAAAAACAGGAGCATATTATTCTTCAAATCGAAAAGTTTTAAATAAATTAAATTCAAAACAGATCCCTTCAAGAATATACTATTTAAATTCAATTGAAGATAGTTCAAATACAAAGCCTGTTGAATTAAACCTTCAACTAAATGATTCAATTTCTGTCTCACATCCTGCAATTTACAAAGATTCAATTTTATTTTTTACATTATTAAGGAAATCAGATATTAATGGATCAGATATATATATGAGTGTATTAACCGACAGTGTTTGGTCATCACCAAAAAAATGTCAAACTCCAATTAATTCAAACTTTAATGAAGGATTTCCAACAATTTATAACGATCAATTATATTTTAGTTCTGATAGAGATGGAGGATTAGATGGCTTAGACATCTATAGTGTGGATTTACGTTTAGATAGTATGATGCTAAATAAATTCCCTGAATTAAATTCTCAAAAAGATGATTTTAGTGTATATTTTTCAAGTGATAATTCAGGGTATCTTTCATCAAATCGAATGAAAAATGACGATATTTTTTATTTCCACAAAGTTTCAAAACCTAATTTTAACATTGCTGTTGAGCAAACTATCAACACTTACTGCTATGTATTTAAGGAGCAAACTACATATGAAAATAAAGATACACTAAATATGGATTATGAGTGGAGTTTTGGAGATGGTTATAAATCAAAAGGAATTTCAACAAATCATTGTTTTGAAGGCGAAGGAAATTATCATATTGAATTAAACGTGTTAGAGAAAAACAGTGGCGAAATCTTTGAAAATGCATTATCTTATGAATTAGAGATAAAAAACGAAAGACAATTATATATTTCCTCTTATGATACTGTCCAAGTTGGGGATACTGTAAAATTAAATTCTGATTATTCAAATATTGAAGGTTATACAATTGAAAAATATTATTGGGATTTTAATGATGGGAAATTTTACGAGGGAAATCATATCAACTATATATTTTTGAAACCAGGGGAAGTTATTGTTAAGTTAATTTCCGAAGGACAACTTGAGTCCAAAAAAAAGACTTTTGGAGTATATAAAAAAATCGTCGTATTAAATAAATACACATTATCGCCTACCACAAAATTAGTTATACCGTTAATTAACTCGAAATCAACTTCTAAATTATACAAATGAAAAAAACACTATACATATTTTTATTATTTTTCTCCACAAATCAGTTGTTTTCGCAGGCAGTTCCGTCACCCGATGAAAAATTTTCATATCTCGGGACTTTTTCTAAAGATTCAAAAAAAACATGGGGAGACGATGATTTTATACAAATCATATTTTTTGTTGTTCCAGAAACAAATAAGGACCCCATATTTATTAGAGTTTTTGATCCAGATCTTGGTGGGAAAAATGATGAAAGTTCAAATGTATTTAACTCTAAAACTAAATTTTCAGTTTATGGTGGAAAAGGAGCACATTCAAACAAAGACGCACAATTAGTGGATCCAAAAGGTAATTATAAAAGTGGTACCCTAATTTCGGCAAAAACATTTAGCGTTAATGATGAATATGATAATAATTGGTATACAATCGGCCCTTTAAATCCTTCTGAAGGAGAATTACAAAAAGAAAATGGAGGTTATGTATTTAAAGTTTTAATTGAAGGTCTTGATGGTGATGATGGCAATATGTACAAATTATTCTTATCTAAATCAAATTCTGAAAACATTCCGGTTGATGGTGGAAATTCATTCTGTTATGAATATACGACCCGCATACCAAATGTAAAAAACTCGGTTTGTCATTTATATCCATTTGTACCGAACAATGTTATAAAAATGAAAATTAATGTTTTTGATTTTGACGACGATGGAATAATAAGAATTTTAAGTATAGCCAAAAAAGGAGAAATAAAGATTTCTAAAACTGAAGGAACATGGTCTTTACAAGAAATTATAATTTCAAAGGAAGAATTAAATACTTCTATAGATATTCAATTTATAAAGCAGAAAAACATTAATAATAATAATATTTCGATCTATTTAACGAATCAATATAATGAAGCAATACC
>DIHL01000092.1 GCA_002420145.1 Bacteroidetes bacterium UBA5697 | reverse complement strand
AACATAATATTTTAATTGGATTAGAAGGCAGCTACTTTTTTGGAAAAAATGTAAAAGAAGATGTTGTAGCCTCTATGCGAACAGATGATGGTTTTATTATTGATAATGAAGGCTATCCAGCTGACTTACGTTTAACAGAACGTGGCTGGAATATCCACGCCAATGTTGGTTATTTGATTTCAAAGTGGGGAAACAACCCAAATTCAGGTGTATTTTTTACTATTGGAGCTGGATGGATGCAACACAAAGTGAAATTATATGATGCCAACCAAAAAATTGCCGCTGTGAAAGGAGATTTAAAAAAAGGGTATGATCGTTTGAGCGGAGGTTTTGCATTATCTCAATTTATAGGTTATAAATACATTAGTAATAACCGTTTAGCAAACTGTTATTTTGGATTTGAATTTTACGAAGGCTTCACTCAAAGTTTAAGAGGTTTTAATTATGACACGGGTTTAAAAGACACTGATAAGCGATTTGATATGCTGATGGGCTTTAGATTTGGATGGATTTTACCTCTTTATAAGCGTACCAAAGATTTTTATTACTACTAGCTTATACTTCCAATATTTATAAAAAACTATTTCAATTTTTGAAAATAAATACAACATATTGTATATTTGATACAGCAAATTAATAAAATCACATCATGAAAATTAAAATTTTACTTTCGATATTAGTCGCAGTAGCTTTGCTTAATAGCTGCAAAAAATACACCTGTGAGTGCACTACATCAACTTACGATTACAACTCACAAACATACGTTAATACCACTTCTTCACACAGCGTAAAAGCAATGACAAGAGCAAAAGCAAGCACTGATTGCGCAACATATAGCTACGATTACGATACAGATTGTAGCTTACAATAATAAATCATAAAAAATGAAAGCATAAAAAAACCATCAGTTAGTCGCTGATGGTTTTTTTTTATAAATTAATAATACCAATTTTTAGTATTGAGAAAACCCTTGTCTTTCAGTTACTTTATGTTCAATTAATAATCCAACACAAGCAGCATCCATTGGCTTATGCTTATCAGCAGAAGTTGCTCCGTTTGGCACAGAAACCTCAATAATTAACTGACGAGTTGAAGTGCTTTGAAATTCAAATATTGGTTCGTTTTGAGCAGTAGCGTTATCGTATAATAACTCACTCGTACGAGCATCAAAGATTTTATAATTTAACTTATCCCCTAAAGCTGTTTCGCAACAAACATTTACTCTGTAATCCATTCCTTTGTAAATCACGCAACGGATTTTAGATGTTTGTCCTTGGTTAAATAATCCACTCTTAGATTGTGCATTGTACATCCAACCGTCTTTATCGCCTTTTTTAGTTTCAACTACGCAATATTTTCGGTGAAATTGGCCACACACGCTAGCTTGTGAAAATGCAATCACTGAGCTTAAGATGAATAATGATAAAAATATTTTTTTCATAGTCTTTAAATTATTTCGTTAATGTATAAGAGTTTCTAATCGCTTTGATTTTATCTACAATAGCCTTGTATTGATCAGCTGTAATAGCAAGTTCTTTTCCTCCTCCTAATACATTTTTTGTTTTATCAGCCGCTGCAGCTGCTTCTTTTTCTCCAATTTTATTGAACTCAGCTTGTAACTCAGTAAATTGAGTTAACACACCTGCAACATTAGCATCACTTTCATATTTCTTTAAAAACTCAATTAAGTTATCTAAAGTGTATTTTTGATCAGCTAAACGCTCAACTACAGGGCTTTTAGCATCATACTTTGCCAAACTAGTAGCAATGTATAAACTCTCAATCCATCCACCTGCAACTACTAAAGATAAAGTTGGTCCTTGTTTGCTAGCCTCTAATGATTCGAAAGATGAGAAATAAACATCATCCGTTATTACTGATAACGAATCAGGATTTCCGATATTTCCTTCTAAGCGTTTTAATACTTCAGGAGAAATAGCAGAAGAAACTCCAATTTGGTCTCCTAGTTGTTTTACAACTTTAAAATATTTTAATGCTTCAGATCCGATTTCAAAAATACTGCAGTAGCTTAAATCGCAACTATAAATACCAAAATTTAATGCTTTAGATTTATTATCAGTATAATTTTTTTGATTATCAGGACTGTTTAAGAAAGATACATTTTTATTGTTCTTGCCACCAACCATTTTGATAAAAGTCAACATCTCACCTGGAGAAGGGACTTGAAAAAATGTTTCGGTAATTTGTTCAGTTTGAGTTTCTGTCTTTAAAGTATCTACTCCAGACAATTCTTCTCCACCTTCCGTTTTATCACCTCCACAAGAAACAAGCATTAAACTTGCAGCTAAAGGGGCAATTAAAAAATGTTTACGTTGCATCATGATATTTATTTCTATTTAATTATTTACCTATTAATTTAGATACTAAATCTGCAGCCTCTTGTAATTCAATTGCAGAATAAACTTTTAAGCCTGATTCGTCAATTAATTTTTTAGCCTCTACAGCATTTGTTCCTTGTAAACGAACGATAATTGGAACATTGATTGTTCCCATGTTTTTGTATGCATCAATTACACCTTGCGCCACACGGTCGCAACGAACGATACCACCAAAAATATTTACCAAAATAGCTTTTACATTTTTATCGCCTAAAATAATATGGAATGCTTTTTCAACACGTTCCGCATTAGCCGTACCACCCACATCTAAGAAGTTAGCTGGCTCACCACCAGATAATTTAATGATATCCATAGTTGCCATTGCTAAACCAGCACCGTTTACCATACAGCCAACGTTACCGTCTAATTTCACATAGTTTAATTCTGCTTTACGAGCTTCTACGTCAACTGGATTTTCTTCCATTTCATCACGCATCGCTTCAATATCTTTATGGCGGTAAAGTGCGTTATCATCAATTGATACTTTTGCATCAACAGCAATAATTTTATCATCAGAAGTTTTTAATACAGGATTGATTTCAAACATCGAAGAATCAATTGAATCGTAAGCTTTGTATAAAGCCGCTACGAATTTTGTCATTTCTTTAAAGGCGTTACCGCTTAAACCTAAGTTAAAAGCAACCTTACGGCATTGGAAATCACGTAAACCAACTTTAGGATCGATTTCTTCTTTCCAAATTAAATGAGGTGTTTTTTCTGCAACTTCTTCAATATCCATTCCACCTTCAGTACTGTACATAATGATATTACGACCAGTTGAACGGTTTAATAAGATACTCATATAAAATTCTTTAGTAGGAGTTGCTCCTGGATAGTATACATCCTGAGCTACTAATACTTTGCTTACTAATTTACCTTCTGCACTTGTTTGAGGAGTGATTAAGTGCATACCAATAATGTTAGTTGCTACTTCTTTCACTTTATCTAAATTTGGTGCAAACTTTACTCCGCCCCCTTTACCACGTCCACCAGCGTGAATTTGAGCTTTAACAAC
>DIHL01000003.1 GCA_002420145.1 Bacteroidetes bacterium UBA5697 | reverse complement strand
TTTAGATAAATTGATTGACATTGATTTAGAACTTCAAAAAAAGATTCTTATTTCTCAATTAGATTTAGCGGTCAAATATCAAAAGCCCGTTATTATTCATTGTGTAAAAGCCTTTGATGAATTAATAGAAATTTGTCAATCCTATCATTCAAAAATTCCATTGATAATTCACGGCTTTAATAAATCTCAACAATTGCTTCAACAATTAATAAATAAAGGATTTTACATTTCTTTAAATCATTCTATTTTCAAAAAAAAAGATATTGATTTTAGTATTTTACCAATAGAAAAATTGTTTTTAGAAACTGATAATAATGAAACAGTATTAATTGAAGATATCTATCAAAAAGCAGTCGCTTGTTTTCAAATACAAGAAGATGATTTAAAAGAAAAAATTTATACTAATTTCACAACCTTATTTAATACACATGGAAGATAAACATTGGATGCAACGCACACGTCTTTTAGTAGGCGATACAGGAATTGATAATTTACAAAAAGCACACGTACTCATTGTTGGTTTAGGTGGAGTAGGGTCTTATGCCGCCGAAGCCTTATGCAGAGCTGGAATTGGAGAATTAACCATAGTTGATGGAGATGTTGTTGATCCTACAAACAGAAACCGACAATTACAGGCCTTATCAACTACTCACGGAATGAGTAAGGCTAAATTAATGGAAGAGAGGATGTTACAGATAAATCCTTCTGTGAAACTGAACGTGATTTCTGAATTTCAAGATCCAGAAAAGATGATTGTATTACTTCAAAAGCCTTTTGATTATGTAATTGATGCTATTGATAGTATTACACCAAAAGTACATTTAATAAAAACAGCTTTAGAGATGGGACACAGTTTAGTGTCTTCCATGGGAGCTGGAGGAAAGATGGATCCTACTCAATTAAAAGTGTTAGATATTTCAAAAACATGTCATTGTCCAATGGCTTATTACCTTAGAAAACGTTTGAAAGAAGTCGGTATTAAAAAAGGATTTAAAGCTGTTTTTTCGACAGAATTACCAGATAAAAAATCAATTATGAGAACAGATGGAACTAACTTTAAGAAATCTGCTTATGGTACAATTTCGTATATTCCAGCAGTGTTTGGTATGACCTGTGCATCTGTTGTTATTAGGGATTTAACAGATTGGAAGGAGATTAAATAACACCAAATTACTGAGATTCAAATCTCTAACTTTTTAACAATTTAATGATTAGTAAATTTTTAACAATATTTTGTATTAATTAAATTAATCGTTAAGTTTGTGATTATAATAAATCCCCATTTATTAAATATATAAACTATATACAAAGATGAAAAAATTATTACTTAGTGCTACGGCTTTTTTATCATTAGTAGCAAGTAGCTACGCCCAAGAAATTAAGCCTTGTGGTACTTACGAAGCTCGTGAATATTATTTAAAAAATTTGCCAGGTTATGCTGCAAAGTTAAATGCAGCTGAGAATGCAGCTAGAGCTGAATATGAGGCTTTTTTACAGCAATCGAAATCTGCTAAAACAAATTCAGTACAGCCTACATACACTGTGCCAGTTGTATTTCACGTTTTGCACAATGGAGAAGCGGTTGGGTCAGGAACAAATGTTAGTGATGCAGCAATCATTGCAGCTTTAGCTCAAGTTAACAAGGACTTTGGAAAACAAAATGCTGATACAATTAGTATTGATCCTTTATATCAACCATTGTATAAAAATGCTAACATGAAATTTGTTTTAGCAAAGAAAGATCCTAATGGAAATTGTACTAGTGGTATAGTTCGCCATGAAGACCCAAATTCTGATTGGTCTCGTGATTTATTAAATTACCAATACAGTACAATGGCTGCAGGTAATTGGAATCCTTCAAAATACTTAAATGTATATATTGTAGGCAATATTGCTGGCTCTGATTTTGGTATTACTGTTGGTTATACTTATTTACCTGGTACAGCTCCTGTTTCTTCTGCTGATGCGATTATTTATCGTTACGACTTTTTAGGAGATCGTTCATTAAGTCACGAAATTGGTCACTGGTTTGGATTAAGTCATACTTTTGGCGCTACAAATGAACCAGGATTTGAGTGTGGTAACGATGATATTTATGATACCCCAGCAACAACTGGATTTTTCAGTACTTGTCCTAAGCCAGGAAGTTATACTGTAACTCCTTCGGTTGCTATTTCTGCAGATAGTTCTGATATTACTAATGTTACATTTGGTAAAATGTCAAACACCACTGGGTTAAACTCTTTAACAGGAACAATGATCAGAAATTTATTTACAATGGTTTCTACAACAGTAACTCCAATCATTGATACCACCAGTTCTTTTGCTGTTGGTACATCAGGTGGATATTCTGATTTTTCTCGAAAATATGGAAATGATTTTAATGCTGGGACAACAAACACATTATCTATTACAAGTATAGCTAGTCATACTGTTAGTAATTATGCAGCAGCTTATATAGATTACAATAGAGATGGGGATTTTTCGGATATTGGAGAAACTGTATTAGCTCCAACTGGTGGTTTATTAGGTACTCAAACGTTTACTTCTTCTGTTTTAATTCCTAGTGCAACTTATGCGATTCTTCGTATGAGAGTTTTGACAAGTGATTTACCTATTACAGGACCTAATATGTCTATTACAAGTGGGGAAATTGAAGATTATAACTTAAATATTGGAACAACTCCTTCTCCAACAACAGGAGTAAATAGAACGATGGCTACTTGTGATACAGTTAGACCAAATGTTGAAAATATCATGGATTATTCTTCTTGTCCTAAAATGTTTACAGTTGGTCAAATTGATAAAATGAGATTAACTTGCCAATCTTCTATTGCATCAAGAGATTCATTAGTTGGAATTGCTAACTTAATTTTTACTGGTATTTTGGATGCTAACGGAAATCCAACAGGAGTTACTCCATGTGCTCCAATTGCAGATTTTTCTTCTAACAAAGCTCAAAACTGTGCTGGTCAAGCAATTGTATTCACAAATACAACTTACAATTCAGTACCAACTTCATTATTATGGACATTTGAAGGAGGTACTCCATCTACATCTACATTATCTGCCCCATCTGTAACTTATGCAGCACCTGGAACATATTCAGTTTCATTAACGGCATCAAATGCAAATGGAACTTCTACAAAAACAGTAAATTCTTATATTACTGTCAATTGGAACGGAGCTAGACAATTGCCATTCTCTGAAAATTTCGAGAGCGGTCAATGGTGGCCTGATGGATTTGTAATGATTAACGAAGATCTTGGAACTCCTTCTTGGGAAATGTCAAACTATGGAGCTGGTGGTTCTACAAAATCAGTGGTTTTAGCAAGTGCAAATTACGTGAATAATTTCCCTGGATTTGCTGAAAACGTAGATATTATGGAAACTCCATCTTTTAATTTCTCAAACACAACCAATATTAGCTTCTCTTTTGATTATTCATTCGCTAAAAAAACATCAGTTGTTAATGGTGATGAGACTTTTAAATTACAATATAGTTTAGATTGCGGTGGTTCTTGGTCAAATATGCCTGGTACTCCATCAGCTTCTGTAATGGCTGTAAGTGGAGGCACTGTAAATTCACCTTATATTCCATGGAGCTCAACTACTCCTAATCCTAAATGGGTTAACAAAACATATTCTACTGCAGTTTTAAATCCAATATTAAGTAATAAGAAAGATGTGAAATTCCGTTTTTGGTTTGAGAATGATGTAGTTGGTGGACAATCTCAAAACTTATATATTGATAATATCAATATTGGTGGTACTGTTGGAATTAACGAATTTGAAAATGCTTTAGGTCTTTCTATTTACCCTAATCCAACTAGTTCTTCTTCTGAGGTTGAATTCACTTCTCCTTATGATGCTAAAGTTAATATTTTAGTTTATGATGTAACTGGCCGCGTAGTTGAAGAAAACTCTTCTAACACTTCAGCTGGTGTAAATGCTAAATACACTGTAAATGCTTCAAATAAATTAAATTCAGGTATCTATTTTATTACTTTAATCATGGATAATAATAAGGTTACTAAGAAATTAATTATCGAATAATTTTAGATAAACGATTTAAAAACGCCTTTCTATTAAGAAAGGCGTTTTTTTTTGATGAAAATCAAATCATATAATCAGTAAAAAATAATTATCTTTGCGCCCTCATTAACAAGTAATTGAGACATAAAATTAAATTAAAGTACCTATGAAATTTTTAAGATTTTACATTTTATATAGATTAGAAATTATTATTGCCCTTGTTATTTTAGGCGTTTTATCACATTTGTATCTAGATGTAGTTACCGCTTGGATTTGCTACACATTAGCAATATTTTCTCTTGTGTTTTATTTTGGAATGGGAACCATGCGTATTGTTCAGGAAGCTGTTTCGGATGGAGATGTTGACTTAGCAATGAAATATTTAAATAAGATAAAATTTCCAAGATTGCTTTATAAACCAATTCGATCAGGATATTATATGTTACAAAGTAATTTATCAATGGCATCAAATGATTTAGATAAAGCAGAAGATAATATTAGAAAGAGCTTAAAAATTAAATCTAAGATTGTTGGTGATATGGAAGGTTCTAACTTAATGCAGTTAGGATTTATTGAACTGAAAAAAGGTAACACCAAACAAGCTCGTGTTCATTTATTAGAAGCTGTTAAAGTCGGGATACCTGATAAAGATAGTTTAGCAGCCGCTCACTTACAATTATGTAATATCGAAGCACAACGTATGCAATATAAAGTGGCAAAACAACATTTTAAAAAGGCAAAGGATTTAAAACCTAAAAATGATGAAATTGTTTCTCAATTAAAACAAATGGAGAAACAAATTAGTAGAATGCCAGGATAATAAAACCAAAAGGCTGAATGAAAATTCAGCCTTTTTTTATTAGTTAGTTTAAAGTCCTTTTGGGTAACAGATAAAATACTTAGTTACTTTTTTACTCAACATTTTAATATTTAGTTGGTCAGATGCTTTTGCAACATCAATTAATTGACCGTTTTTGTGTAGAATATTTATTTGAACTTTTGATGAATTGTAAGCGCTATTATTGACGCTTTCTGCAAATACAAAATACTCAGATTCCCTTTTAGTTAGTTTGTATTTCTTCATCACCTTTTCCTGAATTTGATTTTTATAAGTAGGCGTAAAATTTTTATTTTGAAGTTCAATTTTGTATAAGTTTCTGTCAATAATGTTTTTACAAAGTGTAGATAGAACTATGTCTTTATGATTCATCCAAACTTTTACAGAAGCCATGATGTCATAATCATCTAATAAAACAAACTGCTGTAACAGCTCTGGTTTACTAATAAAATCCTTTTTACTAAAATTGTTTTTTAAGAATAGTGATAGAGCAGGGGTCGCAAATAAATCTTCGCCAGCTAATGATAATTCTTTGGCACGTTTTAAAACATTGACCAATAATTTTTCCGCACTCAAAACAGTTTTATGCAAATATACTTGCCAGTACATTAAACGACGAGCAATTAAAAAACTCTCTACGCTATAAATACCTTTTGCTTCAACTACTAAATTGCCATCTTTTACATTGAGCATTTTAATAATACGATCGCTACTGACTACACCTTCTGAAACACCTGTAAAAAAGCTATCTCTATTTAAGTAATCTAATCTATCCATATCTAACTGACTAGATACTAACTGGTGCAAAAATTTTTTAGGATGTTCGTTTTTAAATATTTTAATAGCTAAGCTTAACTTTCCTTTAAATGTTTTGTTTAATTCATCCATCAACATGGTTGAAATATCTTCGTGATGAATTCCTTTGACAATGGTATGTTCCAAAGCATGAGAAAAAGGTCCGTGACCGATATCATGTAATAAAATAGCAATGATTGAGGCTCTTGATTCTTCATCAGTAATTTTAATATCTTTTGATTTTAAAACCTGAAGCGCCTCTGTCATCAAGTACATGGCACCTATAGCATGATGAAAACGCGTATGTAAAGCACCAGGATAAACAAGATTAGTTAATCCTAATTGCTTAATTCTTCTTAAACGTTGAAAAATAGGGTGATTAATTAAATCATATACCAAATCATCTGGCAATGTTACAAAGCCATAAATAGGGTCGTTTATTATTTTTCGCTTGTTTGAAACCATAGTTTTAAGAAGTATTACAACAAACAAATCTACTATTTTTAAACCGTTTTTATCCTAAAATAGTATCATAAATAGCACATAAATGATTATTTTTGTGACTCAATTTTTAAAAATATCTTATGCCAAAAATATCAGTAAAGGCTATTGAAATGCCTTCTTCTCCAATTCGTAAATTAGTTCCATTTGCTGAAGCGGCTAAAAAACGCGGTACAAAAATCTATCATTTAAATATTGGACAACCTGATATTGAAACGCCTGAATCTTTTTTAAATGCTGTTAAAACAGCTGATTTTAAAGTGTTAGAATATAGTCACAGTGCAGGTAACGAAAGCTATCGTAAAAAATTATGTAATTATTACAAATCATATAATATCAATATCGATGCAAGTGAAGTAATTATTACGTGTGGTGGTTCTGAAGCCATCGAAATTACTATGAAAACTTGTTTTAATGAAGGTGATGAAGTGATTATTCCTGAGCCATTTTATGCAAACTATAATGGTTTTTCCACAGCTGCTGGGGTAAAGGTAGTTCCAGTTAGAAGTTATATTGAAACTGGTTTTGCCTTGCCTCCAATCAGCGATTTCGAAAAAGTTATCACTCCAAAAACTAAAGGTATTATGATTTGTAACCCAGGAAATCCAACGGGTTATTTATATACAAAAGCAGAATTAGAAGCATTACGCGACTTAGTGAAAAAATATGATTTGTATTTATTAAGCGACGAAGTGTATCGTGAATTTTGTTACGATGGAAAAGAATATGTTTCTGTCATGCATTTAGAAGGAATAGAAAATAATGTTGTATTGTTAGATTCAATTTCTAAACGTTATAGTGCTTGTGGTGCTCGTATTGGAGCAATGATTAGTAAAAACAAAGAAGTGATGGCAGCTGCCATGAAATTTGCTCAAGCACGTTTATCGCCACCAAGTTATGGACAAATAGGTGCAGAGGCGGCTTTATATACTCCTCAATCTTATTTTGATGGAGTTAAAACAGAATACATTGCTCGTAGAGATTATGTGATTGAAGAAATTAATAAAATTGATGGAGTATTTTGTCCTAAACCAAGTGGTGCTTTTTACTGCATAGCTCGTTTACCAATTGATAATTCAGATAAATTTTGTCAATGGTTATTAGAAGAGTTTTCGTTTAACGGACAAACAGTGATGATGGCACCAGCTTCTGGTTTCTATTCAACACCAGGTGCTGGAACTAATGAAGTACGTTTAGCTTATGTTTTAAACAAAGAGGATTTAAAAAATGCAATAATTTGTTTGAAAGAAGCATTAAAGGTTTATCCAGGTAAAACAAACTAATTAGTTTTATTATTATTTTATAAGTCAAAAACACCTCAATTGAGGTGTT